>JBBQWA010000133.1:0-11512 GCA_038211045.1 Gemmatales bacterium | reverse complement strand
CATGATCGAGATTGTCGCGGCCCGATTCCTTCGCTCGCCTCATGCGTTGGAATCGTCCCGCAGATCTTCGTTCGATTACTTCTTGGGTTCTTCCGTCTTCGGCATTTCCTTGGCGGGCATCGTTACAACGGCTGCGGGGGCAACCATGTAGCCGGTGCAGGAAGCGGGGGCGACCATGTAGCCGGTGCAGGAAGCGGGGGCGACCATGTAGCCGGTGCAGGAAGCGGGCGCAACCATGGTGCCGGTGCAGGAGCTACCCATGCAACTGCTGCCCATGCAGGAACTCTTCTTGCCGAAGTGGCCCCTCATGCCGAGGAAGCCACCGCGGCCACCGTCGCAGCTATTACCGTTGCAGCTGCTGCCTTGGCAGGAGCTACCGTTGCAGGAAGCGACAACGCTCGAACCGATGCAGCTGCTGCCGGTGCAGGAAGCGATAACAGCGCTGCCGTTGCAAGAGTTGCCGTGCTTGCCGCGGAGGCCGAGGAAGCCGCTGCCACCGTTGCAGCTGCTGCCTTGGCAGGAGCTACCGGTGCAAGACGCAGCGACCATCGCGCCCGTGCAGCTGCTGCCTTCGCAGCCTTTGTTCTTGTGGAAGGCGGGGGCTTCGCCACCGCTGGAAACCGCCATCATCATCAACATCGTGTACATCGAGAATCCTCCAGATCCGTGGTTAGGATCACTTTTGAAAAAAACGAAACTCGGCCCGCCCTTAGCAATGTGAGGCAAGCTGCAGGGGCGATCCGTCACCAAGCGATGGTAATTTGGGTTATGCGAGTATTTCGCGTTATTTACAATGGTCGTAATGGAATTGTAAAAAGGTGAAGTTCGCGGTCAATAGTAATCTGGGGCGTTTGGGGGGAATTGCGTCAAAGTTTCTCTGAGATTCCGACTTCGACTTGCCCGCCCAGCGCTGTGGCGTATCTGTAGAAAAACGGATATTGAAGTCCGAATAAGGGAACTTGATCGCCAACGGTCGCGCCGCATTCGATGTTATTCTCGAGTGGGTGAACGGTGAGTCTTCAGCCCTCTCCTTCTTGGGGAGCGGGTAGATTCTTGGCGATACCAATCTCACGGAAGAGCCGCATGATGACGCCCGACCACGACGAACTGATTCCACCCGTTCCCGTGCGAACCGTGTATCGAACCCTGGCATTGGCGCTCGCCCTCGGTGCCATCCCCGCCGTGCTCGGCGCCATCGAACTCGGCGGCACGCAATACCCTTCCATCGTTTCGACGATACGATTGGTGCTCGTGGCAACGGCGGCACTCACGGGGGCCACCGCACTTTCGCTCCGCCCGAAGCTACCGGCGGCGTGGCTCCTCGCCTCCGCCGTGGCGGTCGTATGCATGTTCGGCTTACCGCCGCACTGGGATTCCTTCCGGCTCCTCACCCGCGTTCTCGCCGTGATCGCCGCAGTTGGCGGTGCCCTCGCCGCGATGCCGTTGCCGTGGCGGTACGGTTTGCTTTCCGCCGGGGCGATGGTTCACTTCGGCAGCCTGCTCGTGGCCACGACGTGGCCCCCACCGGGCCCGTGGCTGAGCAACCAAGTGGCGGGGCGCTTCTACATGCCGTACTTCCAGTTCATGTACTTGTCAAACGCCTATCATTTCTACAGCCCCGAACCCGGCCCGGCGAATCACCTGTTCGCCCTTGTGCAATTCAAGGTGGATGGGAAGGACAAGCCCGAATTTGGCTGGATCGACATGCCCAACCGCAAGGATCACTTCAAAGATCCCCTTGGCATGACCTACTACCGGCGGCTCTCACTCACGGAGTTGGTATCGGAATCGGCCCCGGCGAACCTCACGCCCACGAACCAAGCGAAGGTGGAAGCCGGGAAACTGCGGAACAAGGCCACAGTGGTGAGCGAGAACGGTTCCAAGATGCCGATCCCGTTGAATACCGATCTCGATCCGATCGACTTGCAATACCGCGTGGCGTTTCCGGAACTGCGCGGGCAGAAGCTCCCTTCGTATGCGAGGCACATTGCCGTGGCTTACTCCGAACCGGGCCGCGAAGTGGTGAGCGTGAAAATCTTCCGCGTCGAACACAAGGTGATCCCGGCGCAAGCGTTCCTCGATCGCTACGACGACGATGGGAATAAAACGGCGCCCGGCAACGATCCGTACCACCCCGTGACCTACCGCCCGTACTACTACGGGGAATTCAACCCGGCCGGGGAACTGATCAACCCGCAGGATCCAATGTTGTATTGGCTTGTGCCGATCATGCCGAAGCAATCGCTGAACGAGAACGATCCGGACTATACGGATTACATGTCCGATTACGCCGGGGCGAAGTTCCCGTGGCCGCAGGTGAAAAGGAGGTCGCCGTGAACTCGCTCTGGAAACGCTGGTTGAATTTCTGGTTCGCGGCCGCCGACCCCACCACGATGAGCCTCGTGCGGATCGTTACGGGGTTGTTGATCCTTTACGTGCATCTGGCGTATTGTTTCGACCTCACCTCGTTCTTCGGCAAAGACGCTTGGATCACGCTGCCAACGATCGACCGCGAACGCCGTGAACGCCCATACACGGTTCTGCCCTTCGATCGCTGGGAATACGATTACAAGCCGAAGTCGGCGATGCTGCCGGATGAAATCCCCCGTCGGCAAGCGGTGGCCAATTGGATTCGCAACCTCCCCCTCGATCAACCGGCTACCCTCCGAAAGAAACTCCGGTTGGTCGACAGCGAAGGCGTACTCTCCGGCAATGGTTTCAGCTATTACCCCGCCACGATCCAAGCGGCGATGCCCTATTGCCTCACCCTCGGTACCGACGACGAAGTTCGACAGAACGCCCTCAAAGCGCTCCGGGGCGAAATTCCACCGGGGGCTAACGAGAACCTCCACGAAGAATTCAAAAAGATGCCCCCGGCCGAATTAAAAACCCTCACCGAGGATCTCGACGGCTTCTGTTCGCTGTTGCCGAAGGGAACGAAACCGGACGAAATCCGCAACCGCGAATTCGTGGCCAACTTCTTCAACGAATGCGATCCCGGCTTCCGGGCCAACCTCATGCGGTTCATCGTCCACCTCTCGGCGCTCACCCCCGCCGAGCGCGAGGAACGCATCGATTACCTCTCGTACTGGAACGTTGAGAAACGCTACGCCACGGGCATCGGTGCTCCGATCTTCTCGATTTGGTTCCACATTTCCACCCGCGAAGAGATGATCGCCGTTCACATCGCGATTCTGATAATCATGTTGATGTTCACGCTGGGGCTATTCACCCGCGTCACGTCGATCCTGACTTGGCTCTGCGCCGTGAGCTACCTCCACCGCAACCAGCAGGTGCTCTTCGGCCAAGATACCATGATGAACATCCTGCTCATCTACCTGATGGTGGCCGGGGGGGGCGGAACGCTCTCGCTCGATCGTTTGATCGCCAAGTACCGGGCCGTGCGGCACAGCCTGCGGCGCAGCGGCACTATCGATACCCGCACCAAGGCGTTCCTCGATGTGCCGCCACCGTCGGTCACATCCGGTTTCGCCCAACGGATGCTGCAGATCCATTTCTGTTTCATTTACATGGCCTCGGGAATGTCGAAGCTTTTGGGCAACAATTGGTGGAACACCAACGCCATTTGGGACACGCTGTTGAACCCCGAATTCACGATGGTGCATTACACTTGGTACCAAGATCTGTTGCGGGCGGCGTTCGCTTCGAAGCCCGTCTTCGCCATCGCGGCCACCGCTGGCGTGGCCATGACGTTCCTCGCCGAGATCGGACTGCCGTTCTTGGTTTGGACGAAGATGCGACCTTTCGCGGTGATTTTGGGTTGCATGTTCCACGCGGGCATCGGCATCTTCATGGGGCTGCTCGTGTTCAGTTTGATGATGATGACGATGCTGCTTTCGTACTTGCCCGGCACGATGATTCGCGGCCAACTCTTCGGCCCGCCGCCGACGAAACGCTTCGGCTTCCGTTTCGATCCGAAGGTCGACGGGCAAGCCCGAGCCGCGGCGTTGATCGCCGCATTCGATGCCACCGGAGCAGTCGATTTCTCCCAAGCGCCGGGATCCGCGACGCTAACGCTGCCGGATGGCAGCACCCACAGCGGCCCTGCGGCCGCATCGCAAGCGATGCGTTCGATCCCCGGCGTGAAGTGGTTGCGGTGGGTCTCGTTCGTCTGGACGGATCGCCGCAGTTTGGGCGGCGTGTGAGAATTCATTCCGAGCGACGGGTGTTCGACGTTCATTCGCCGGGTGGTTTGCCGAGTTTGTCCGGGCCTTTGCCGAAGGTTTTCTCGTATTTGCCACTGGCGGTCTTCACGTATTTGGTGAAGCCACCGCGTTTCAAGCTGGCATCCGAGGTTTTATCCTTCGCCTGACTGTCCGTCCAAGCGCGGGGGGCGTTGGGCGTGCCGAAGATGCGCCGGCATGGTTCGCCCGTTTCCGGATGCGTAGCGAATGGGGCCGCACTCATCGGTTGCAGCCTCTCGAACTGTTCGCCCCCATCGCCATTCGGCAGGATCAATTCGTAGACGTAGATCGGCATTTCCTGTCTCCTCCAGTTTCCCGAGTTCATCATACCGTGCCCGCCAATGGGAATCTCGGCAATCCGGGGTGCCCTTGCCGGTCGTGAGCGTATTGCAGGTTTTTCTCTCCGTATCGAAGAAACGATTCAATCTGATCCCCCCGGTTGTGCCGATAACACGGATAACCGAACTGAGCAAGTTCGTCGGGCGATCCCGGCACGAGTCAACGGAGATTTTTCATGCGGACGCGAATCCTCGGTAGCATGGCGGCATTATTGGGTAGCCTCGGCGCGGCCAACGCCCAGATCAATATCTACCCGAACCCGAGCCCGATGCAACGTCCCGCATTCGCACCGATGCCCGGGGCTCGTGCCGCCACCGCGAATGCCCCGCTGCCTCCGCCCGATCTCGCGGTAACGGTCGCGGTCGCGCCCGAGAAACCTCCGATGAGTTGGTATCCGAACCCGACGGGAATTCTACAATCCCGCGCCGATGGTGCGATGCCGGCGGCACCGGCGGCACCGGTTCCGCAGTACGCCCCCGCACCGCAACCCGGGATGACTCAAGATTGCCCCGATCCGAATGCCCCGTACATGCGGGACGTCGCGGTAGCCTGCGGCGAATGTAGCACCGCGTGCCTGTGCGGGCCTCCCGGCCGCGTTTGGTTCGGCGCTGAATACCTCCGCTGGACGACGAAGGGCAACCCGCTGCCGCCGTTGCTCACCACCGCCCCTGTGGGTACGCCCCGCACCGCGGCCGGCACCTTCGGCGATCCGCGTACCACAGTCCTCCTCGGCGGCAACAACGCCAACAACGATTGGCGCAACGGCCTGAGAGTGTACGGCGGCATCTGGCTGAACGAGGAACAAACCTGGGGTATCGAAGCCGGGTTCTTCTTCCTCGCCAACAGCAACTACTCGGCCAACGTCGGCTCGAACGGTTCCCAGATTCTCACCCGGCCGTTCACGAACAACGTTCAAGCCGATGCCATCGGGAATTTCAACGCGGTCGCCCCGTTCCAAGATACCCAATTGGTGTCGTTCCCCGGCGTACTCGCCGGGAGTACCACGGTCGATTCCAGCTCGGAGTTCTGGGGCTTCGATCCGAACATCGTGAGCAACTTGATTTGCACGCCCTGCGCCCGGCTCGATGCGATCATCGGTTACCGCTTCCTGTACTTGGAAGACAATCTGACGATCACCGAGAACCTCACCGGCTTGGCCGGTTCCGATTTCCCCGGCGTGAACTTCATCGTCACCGATAGCTTTCGAACCAAGAACTACTTTAACGGGGTGAACGGCGGATTCAAATACGAACGCCGCTTCGACAAGCTTTTCATCGGTCTCCGCACCACGGTCGCCTTGGGCGTGACCACATCAGTCACCGACATCGACGGCAGCACGCAAGTGCGAGACATCGATGGCAGCGTAACCCGATACCGAGGCGGCCTCTTGGCGCTGCCTTCCAACATCGGCAGCTACACCAGCAACGCCTTCTCGGTCGTGCCGGACGTCGGATTGAAAGTCGGATTGCAGATGACCGACCACTTGCGAATCTTCGCCGGGTACAACTACATGTACTGGTCCAATGTGTTGCGAACCGGCGGGGTGATCGATACCCGGGTGAACGCCAGCCAATTGCCACCTTCGGACGGTGTGATCGGGCCGGTCTACCCGCGGTACGAACCGACGCGCACCGGCTTCTCCGCCCACGGTATCAGCATCGGGGCCGAACTGCGGTACTGATCCGGGTCAGTCGCTCAAGCCGGCGATCGGGTCGGCATCGACCATGCCCATGAGATCGCGGGATACACCCCGTGCCACGCGGAGTGCGCCGACATCGAAGAGCGTGTGCATCACGGTGGAAATCAAGTTCTTGATGCGGATCGGTTCGCTCTTGGGTCGCCCGCCGTCTCGATCCGAAAGGCCGATCACCCGACCCATTTTCAGCCCACCACCGGACAACAACAATGGGGCGAGTTCGCCCCAATGGTCGCGACCACCGTTCTTGTTGATCTTCGGCGTGCGGCCCATTTCCCCGCAACACACGAGCAATACCTTGTCTTGCAAACCTCGCTCGCGCAGGTCGTCGATCAACGCGCTCACCGCGTGATCGAACGAAGGGGCCATGTACTCCATGCCTTCTTTCACCGTCGCATTGTTCTTGTCGGCGTGCATATCCCAAACGAAGTTCGTCGTCACCGTTACGAACCCGGCGCCCCGTTCGACCAATCGCCGGGCGAGTAAGAGGAGTTTCCCGAGGGTGCGGGTGTTGTCCGCGTAGTGCTTGTGGTTGTTCCATTTTTTGTCGATGGCATCGATCTTCACCAGCGGTTCGGTGTCGTAACTTGCCAACGTCTTCGGGTCTTCCTTGTTCAAGTCGAATGCGTCACCGACGCCACCGAGGAGCATCGCGTACGCTTTTTGCCGCAGGATATCGATGGAATCTGCGCCGCTTTCGACTTGGCGAAAACTGCGGTCGATTTGTTCGAGTAGCAACATTCGGTCGCCGAGGCGGTCTTGGGGAAGCGCGAGCCGCAGGTTCTTTTGAAAGGTGCCGGTACCACCGGGAACGAAGGGAACGCTGGCTGCACCGAACGGGCCAGGTGAAAGGAAATTGCCGAAGCCGGCTTGCATCGGCCCGGCGCTGGGATCGACCGACTGCGGGAAGAGTGCGACGTTCGTGGGCATTCCCGAGGCGGCGTTGTTCCCGCCGGCCACACTGGAATACGCGGAGCCGAGGTTCCCCATCTGGCCGTCTTTGCAAACGATCGGCTTGATGTCGTGGTTACCATCGCCGGTGACGAACGAACGCACGATCGAAAGGTGATTGGCCCTCGCGGCGAGCTTGGGAAACGTGCCGCCGAAGGTAATGCCCGGGATGACGGTTTTCGTTTCGCCGGTGACGGAACGCGTCGATTCGGAGGAATCCATTTTCGGATCGAAAGTTTCGATCTGGCTAGGCCCGCCGTGCTGGAAGAGGAAAATCACCGATTTCCCGGAAGCGGGCCCGACGGTCGAACCGGGCGGGATCGTCGCCCCGCCGAACAACTGCGGCATCGAAAGGCCGCCGAGTGCCATTCCGCCCACGCGGAGGAATTCGCGCCGCTGTGGGGTGACGAAAGAGATCATGGGATTCTCGGGAATTGCAAATTGTGCGGGATTGTATTATCGGCGAGTTTCCGGGCAATTGCAATCGGGAATCTCATCGCGGTGTGGCTTTGATTTTCGGCCACGAGTCAAATTGCACATTTACTCTCCGTCATTCCCGCTAGGCGGGAATCCAGTATTTACTTTGGGAACAATGCTCTCTGGATTCCCGCCTGCGCGGGAATGACGGGGATTGCAATTCAGGGATGCCGAATTTGAAAGGTGCACCCTCTCATCACATCTAAACCAATGGTGTGGCGAAATTTTCTGGCAAAGGTTTTTGAGTTCTCACCCCACCCGCCGAAACCTTCGGTTCGCCTACCCCCAGCATCATTCAAATGGGAATTTGATCCCATTTGTGCCTCCACACCCAGAGCACAAACCCCCATCCAAAGATCGAACGCTTGCACCCAATTGGCAATGCTTTACGGCAGATCCGTCGCTCAAGCCGACTTTTGTGCCCTCAGTTCCGCCCACCTACCCCTCCCCAGGCACAATCGCATCGACTGTCGAGGAATTCGATAGAAAATCATGAAATATCGACAAATTGCAAAAGCCATCCGCCCTCCACGAAGGGGAGGTCGTTGGTCGAGCGGAGCGGCAACGGCGGGTGGGAGTGCCAGAAAAATTTGCCAGCCCCCGCTAAACCAAGGCTTTCTCGCCAGAACGCGGGGGCCAACGCATCAATTCGCCGTCTTGCTGTTTGAGGATCGCCACGGTTTGGGTGAACGAATTCACACTCACGCTCAAGGCGAGGAACCGTTCCAACAACGTGGCAAAGAGTACGACGCTGTTGCCCACGAACTTGGTTTCATCGAAGGTGAGCTTGATTTCGAGGCCGCGGACGAAGCCGCCATCGTGCCAGGCGGTGGTACGTTGGTTCGCCACGCCGATCAAACCGTCGATCGATTGCCGGGCCAAGGCGGCGGCTTGCGGTTCCGCTTCGGGATCGTTGAGATCGTACAACCGCAACAACCCGCGGAAGGCATCGAGGCCCCCGGCGTCGTCGGTCAGCGAGAGATGGTTGAGGTTGAGGTGGGAAACGAGGTGCCAATAGCGGCCGCGCGGGTTGGCGGGCCTTAGGCTGCCGGTGGGGTTGCGGATGCCCGTGACCTTCAACCCTGGTGCGGAGAAGGCCGGATCGAAACGGACTTCTTCCCCCACCCGGGGCAGCTTCAACGGCAGATCGCGGTTCGTGCAGAGCGTTCGCACCACGGCGGTTTCGTTGTCCACTTCCGCCGGGTCGAAATCGGTATTCACCAAGTGCAACTCGACGTTGCTGCCGCGGTCGTCGTGGATGATGCTCTGAATGCGGCTGGAATACCAAAAGGCGTTGGCGCTCCGGCGATCGTACCCGTGTTGGTAGCGGTAGAAGGGTTGGTACTCGCGGTTCGTGCCCGTGGTGCTGGCCCCGGTCACTTGGAGCACGCTGTACACTTCGTAAGCCGTGGGCCTGGCGACATCGGGCACGAGCCGGTACTCCGGCTTGCGGTGCGTGAGTTGGATTGGTTCCGCCGTATGCTCGAAGAGGTTCACCACCGGCGTGCATCCCAACCGCAGCATGTTCGGTTCGAGCAACTGTTCCAACCGAGTGTGGCTCTTTTTCAGGTAGATTACGATCTCGATTTGCTTGCACGGCCCCAACTTCGCCCGGGCCGCCGCGAACTTCGCCACGTCGAGGTAGAGGAACTTGGCCGGGTAGGCAAAGTACTCGGTGAGCAACCGGTAACCGGGGAAGACGTTCGGCGGATAGGGCAACAGCGATTCCGCTTCGCCGAAGCCGACGGGATGCAACACCTCCGATGCGGGGAAAGCCACGGCGCTGCGGGGTTTCTCCGGATTGAGGAACGCCACTTCGATCGCTTGATTGAACAGCAGATCGTACAGCGGCGCGGTGAGCGTGTTTTCGCCCCAAAGGTGAAAGCGCAGCCGGTCGAACTGCATGGCATCGAAGGGGACTTCGCCGGTGCATCTCAAGCGGAGGCGGATCGCGGCGTTCGCCGTGGCGGGCGGATTCAAGCCGGGTGGAAACGGCGGCGGGTGCAGCTTCGCCTCGGAGACCGCAAGCGGCCAGAGTTCCAAATCGTACGCCGTGCGGTAGCGGCAGTAGGTATCGCCGATGCGCGCGGTGTGCAGCATACCCCCGGCGGCCACCTTCACCCCTTCGGGAGTGCCGCGGGCCGGATCGACCGTGAACTGCGCCGTGGCCATCGAAGGCACCGGGGAGAGCGCGTGCGGATAAATCACCGAGAGCATCGCATCGGTGAGCTCGGGGAATTCGTCGTGCAGTTTGTGCTTGACCCGCGCGGCGAGCAACGCGAAGGCTTCGATCAGGCGTTCGACGTGCGGATCGGCGGAACGATCGGGTTCGAGTTGCAGCCGCGCCGCCGCGGCCGGGTATTTGCGCGCGAACTCTTGCGCCAACTTGCGGATGAACGTGAGTTCGGATTCGTAATAGGGGTAAAGCGATTCGCTCATGGGCGGTTACGCCGCTTCCTCTCGGTGGAGTAGGTCGGCGGTGATCCGGGCCACCCCATCGTAATCGAAAATGACGGGCGCACCTCCGGGCGAAAGATATACGCCCGTTCCATTCCGATGGATGTACGCGGCGGGAAAATCCACTTTGAACAGCTCCCCGTTAACAAGCGAAATCGTGAACGGTTTGAATGGAACTCTCTTTTGCAGGGAGTTGAGTGTTGCAGTGAATGTCTCGCGATCCATGATTGCAGCCTCAATGTTTGTGAAATTCTACTCGTCTGGAGAAGACTTCGCAAAGAGTGTGTCACCAGTGCCAATTGAGTTTACGCCGGTTCTTCGCGGTGCAACAGATCCCGGACGAATTCACTCACGCTTTGATGATCGAAAAATACGGGTACTTTCCGCGGCCCGATAAATATGGCGACACCCTCCCGAAGCGATAAAGCATCGGGGAAATCCACTTCGAATTTGTTACCGTTTACGAGAGACACTACGAACGGATGAAACGGACGTTCGTTCTTCAAGGCACTTAGCACGGCTTCAAAGTTTTCCAATTCCATCGATATTCTCCATGTGCCGATTGGGCCCCAGAAATAATTACGCCGCTTCTTCGTGTTTCATCAGATCGCCGGTAATGTTGGCTACGCCTTCGTTATCGAAGATCACCGGGATTCCCCCAGGGGCAGCGAACATCCCGAGGCCATCCCGATATGAGAGTGCATCCGGAAGGTCGATTTCGAGTTGTTCACTCGTCACGAGAGTAATTGTGAACGGACGAAACGGAACGATCTTTTTGAACGTATTAAGCGTCGCATCAAACTTTTTTCGATCCATGGCCGGCTCCTCGTCAATAATGTTATTCTACTTCACCCCGTGGCTTTCGTCACCAAGTAGGCGCCGGTGCCCATGTCGAGGACGGTATCGAACGCCACCTCCGGGGCGGGATCGACCGCCAGACGGGCATCGACATGGAACCGCACGGAGCGCGTGACGGTGTTCACCTCATTCTTCAGCATGGTCACGCGGACGTTGCGGAGCCGGGGTTCGAATCGTTCCACGGCGCGTTGGATCACCTTGCCGATGGCGTTTCGCTGTTCGGAACTGATGGCTTCGATACTGGCGAGATCGGGAAGGCCGTAGAGCATAATCGAATTGCGCGTTTCCGGGAACGCGGTGGGGATGTCGGAGTGGGCGTGCGAGGCGTTCAACAATTCTTCGAGATCGCGCAGCACGGCATCGTACATTTGCGTGACGCTGTAGCCGGTGAGGATCGAGGTGCCCGACGATTCCGGATCGATCAGCCGATCGATAATCGAGGGTTGCACGCCGCGGATCGCTTGCTGCGGAGGGGGCATGGGCCCTACCTAGCGAGCCGGAAGCGGGGGGGGCGGCGGGGGGGGGGTTG
>JBBQWA010000132.1:0-11533 GCA_038211045.1 Gemmatales bacterium | reverse complement strand
GTTGAACTCCGGGCGCTGACGCGACCCGGCTCGCCATAACAGTATTTCGAGGTTGCGATGAACGAGACCGGAACCAAGAACGAAACGATCCTGATCCTGAGGCGGCTGGGGGAATCCTTCCCCTTTTCGTCGCCCGAGACCAGCATCGCCTACCGCTTCACCGCGGCCGGCCTCCTGCTGCTGCTCGCCATAGGGGCGGTGGTTTGGTCTTTGCGAAACAAGCAGCACCGCCACGGTATCGACCTGTTCGTGGCCGGGATTCGCGGCCTGATCTTCTTCGTGCCCGCGGTGCTCGTCGCCCTCGGTCGCACCGTCGATACCGAAATCCTTTGGTGGTCGATCACCGGGTTCATGCTGCTCTTGGGCATCGCGCTCACGGTGGTGATGTACATTAAAGATGCCTCCGCGGTCGGCTTCTGGGCGATCTTGCTCGCGCCGCTGCGAATGATCGTATACACCGTGTTGGCCGGGGCGTTCATGCTCCCCTCGTGGCAAACGTGGGAAGAAACCGAAAAGCGATCCCGCGTTCTCGTGGTGATCGACGTGACTCCGAGCATCACGGCTACAAGCGACGACATCGCCCGCTCCGGTACGAAATCGAAAACCCGGCTCGATAAAGTCATCGACCTGCTCACCGATGAGAACGTGGCGCTCTTGCAGAAGATCACCGAGAAGAACCCGGTGTTCGTGTACCGCCTCGGCACCCGCATCGACGAAGTCTCGCAGGAGTTTCCGAAGGGCAGCCCGAACTGGGCGAAGGACGAATGGGCCGCGTGGGCCAAGTACGATTTCAAGCCGTTGATCCTCGCCGGGCTATCGCCGCAAGGGCAAGATTTGGTGAAGGCGATCGAAGGTTGGAAGCCGGGGGAACCGGGCAACGCCGATTGGGCCACCGGGTTCAGTAGCACCGAAGCGCCGGAGAAGATGACGACGGGCGAGAAGGGCACACCGAACGATAAGGAAGTGTTCAAAGAGAATCTGATCAAGATGAAAAAGCGCGTGGATGTCGCCCGTTCCATCGTTCTCGGTACGAACGTTCCCGATTCGCTCTTGGGCCTCGTCAACCGCGAAGCGCCCAACATGTTGCAAGGGATCGTGGTGCTTTCGGATGGCCGGAGCAACCTCGGTTCGGAATCGTCGATCAACGAACTCCGGGAGCGGGCGACCCGCGAGAAGATTCCGATCTTCACCATCGCCGTGGGGGAAGCCCGCGAGAACATCGCGATCGCCATTACCGATCTGCAAGTGCCCGACCGCACGCAACCGGAAGAACCGACCAGAGTGACCGTCGGCGTGCAGGGCATCGGCTTGGCCAATCAAACCGTACCGGTGCGGCTCTGCCTGTTCCTCCCCGGCCGCGATCCGAAAAAAGACGATCCCTCGTTCGAGATCGTGAAGGATGTGAAGTTCGCCCCCGGCGAACCGCCGCTGGGCGAAATCGAATTCACCCTCGATGCCGACGAACTCGCCAAGGATGAACGCGGCAAAGGCCTCGTCGAGGAATCGAAGAAGGTCGGCCGTGCCAATCAATTGAAGTCGGGCGCTTGGCAGATCGTGGCGAAGGTGGCCCGCGACAAGCGCGAGGTGTACGCCGAGGCCGATCACCTCAGCCCCGTACGAACGATGCAGGTTCTCGATAAGCCGATCCGCGTGCTGCTGTTCGCCAGCGGCCCGAGCCGGGAGTACCAAACGCTCCGCACGCTGTTGGTGCGGGAAATGGATCAGAAGCGGGCCGAGGTGAGCATCTACTTGCAAACCGAAGGGGGCGTCGCCGGGGAAATCGTGCAAGACGTTCCGCCGGAACGATTGCTGACGCACTTCCCTGATCGCTTGGATACGAATAAGACCGCCATGGGCGATACGCCCGAAGGCAAGCTCTCGAAATACTACAACCTCGACGAGTACGATCTGATCATCGCCTTCGATCCGGATTGGAACGAGAAGGATAAAGCCGGGGGGTTCCGCATCCCCGACACCGCGATCAAGAACGTCGAGACTTGGGTTTCCAACCTCGGCGGCGGCATCATGTACGTTGCCGGGCCGGTGCATACCTTCCAACTCGCCCGCGCCGATGAAACCAACCGGCTGCGGCCGCTGTTGAACATCCTGCCAATCGTTCCCGAAGACCTCGTGTTGGTGCGCCAACGCGGCATCCCCCGCGAACCGCGTCGGCTGCTGTTGAAGCCGAGCGCGGAAGCGCCGGACATGCTCAAGCTGGAAGACGGCTCGACCGATACCGGCGGCTGGGAGAAATTCTTCAGCGGGAAAGACGAATACAAGAAGTCCGAAGTACCGGGCGAAGATTCGCACCCCCGCCGCGGCTTCTTCTCTTACTACCCGGTGAAGATGGTCAAGCCGGGCGCCACGACGTGGGCCGAGTTCTGGGACTTCGACGACAAGACCCCGCGGATGTTGAAACCGTTCCTCGTGACGAGCCAACCGGGGGCCGGCCGTACCGGGTTCCTCGCCTCGGGCGAAACCTACCGGATGCGGGCCGAGAACCTCGCCTACTTCGATCGCTTCTGGCTGAACACCTCGCGGTTCCTCTCCGCCAAGCGCGAAGCCAAGGCGAGCCGCGGCCGAGTGCTGATGAACAAGGAGTTCATCTCGGGTTCGCCGATCCGCGTGCAAACCCGGTTGCTCTCCCCAAGCGGCGAACCCTACCCGGAGAGCGGCAAGGTGCCGAAGTTCGAGGTGAGCCAATACAACCTCAATGGCGAACTGCTGAAGAAGATCGGCATCTACGAAATGAAGGTGCGGAAATCGGGCAACCGCTTCGACGGTTACTACCAAGGCCAACTCACCGCGGACCCCAAGAACTTCCCCACCGGCGATTACCGCTACAAGGTGACGGTGGATGTGCCCGATTCCCCCGGGGACGTGCTCGATTCCGAATTCCTTATTCGCAAATCCGATCCGGAGTTGGACAACACCCGCCCCGATTACACCGCGATGATCGAAATGGCCGGCACACTTTCCGAAGTGGTGGCGAACATCACCGATCCCGCGACCGTGGCGAAGTTGAAAGGATCGCAAACCGATCCCGCTAAGGCCAAGCTCGCCTACCGCATCGGCGATACCGACAAGATCGAGTTGATCCCGCAGTGCTTCAGCGAGAAGTACTCTCGGCCGCGCAACCTCAGCGGGTTGAAAGATATTTGGGATCGCGAAGTCGAGCCGCCGAGCACGTGGAAAACTTGGCTGCGCACGCCGACGTTGACCTTGGGGAGCGTGCAAACGCTGCCGTGGTGGGTCTACTTTGCGGTGCCGTTGGCGATCGTCACGGCCGGGTTGCTGATCTTCGGTGGGGGTTCGCAAACCGCGCGGATTCTCGGCTTGTTCGTCGGCGTTCTCGCGGTGGCGGTCGTGTACGCGGCCTACTCGTTCCCCGTGGGAATCGTGGTGGCTGTGGTGGCGCTGCTGCTCTCGATCGAATGGTTGAGCCGGAAGTTGCTGCGGTTGGCTTGATGGAATTGTTTTTCCGAGCCGGAAGCGTTAGCGACGATCTTCTAAATCGTCGCTAACGCTTCCGGCTCGGATGGAATTGATTCATACTTGGAACACATGCTCATGGCGAACGATACTCTCGAACCCCGCACCGCCCCGGCGATCCACCGGCAGATCACGCACCCGCTGCACAAGCTGCGGTCCGCCATCCGCACGTTCGTCACGATCGACGTTTTGCTGTTCGTCGGCGTGTTCGCCGTGTTCTTCTTCTGGCTCGGCATCGGCTTCGACTACGGCCTCTTCAAACTCACCGGGTTGGATATCGCCCAGCAAACGCCGTGGGGCCTGCGCGCCGCCATCTCGGTGATGCTCGCGGTGTTCCTGGGTTGGTTGGTGGGCACGCGCATCCGCCGATTGGTCACCCGCGATTTCTCGTACCCGTCGCTGGCGATGGTGCTGGAAAAGCGTTACCCGGATTTGCTCGGCGATCGGCTCATTACCGCCGTGGAACTCTCGGACGTGACGAAGGCCGAGAAGCAAGGCTACTCCGTGGCGATGATCGAACAGACGATCAACGAGGCCCGCGAACGGGTCGGTCAGATCAACGTCAAATCGGTTTTCCGTTGGAGCCGCTTGTATTGGAAAGCGGCGTACATCGCCGCGTTCATGCTCCTAGGTTTGGGCACGGCCATCGCCATCCACGCCGTGGCGGTTCGCGGATTCCAACCGAAAGCCTTCGCCCACAAGCTCACCGATGTCGTGAGTATCTGGGGCGAGCGGAACGTTCTGATGAAGAACACCCCTTGGCCGCGGCGGGCTTACCTCGAATTGGTCGATTTCCCCGCCTCTGGGGAACTGCGCGTCGGCAAAGATTCCGGCCCGCCGAAAGTGAAAGCCCGCGCTTACAAATGGGTGATCGCGAACCCCGGTTCCTACAACGGCTGGCGGCCGCTCGCGTGGGCCGATCTTTCCCGCCCCGCGTTCGCCATTCCCCCGGCCCCGACCACGATGGAAGTCGCCGACGGGGCGGACGCGAAATCGCTCGAACTCTCCGGGATGACGGTCGATGAAGTGGAAGCCCGAGGCGGGGCCACCCACGAAGGGATCGCCCCCGTGTTCGCCCGCCTCGAAGCCCTCATTGCCGACCCGTGGATGAGCCGTACGCTCCGGCAAACGGTCGTTCCGCGCGATTTGAAACTCTCCTTCACCGGGGCCAGCGGCAAGACCCGCGGCGACGTGAACCTCACCCGCGAACCCTCCGGCGAATTCGCCGGGGACGTGGCCGGCATCGCCGAGAACACCGTCACGTTCGTCGTATCGGGCGAAGATTTCCGCACCCCCACCGGGCGGATCGAACTGATCCCCAAACCGGTGCTGATCGAACTGAAACGGGACGAATACGTTCCCGCGTACCTCTATCACGCGGCCCCGCGCGACGGCCCACCCGCCGCGCCCGGCGAAGAACAACTCACCGGCCAAGCCGCGCTCCGCGGCTTGCGTCAACGATTCCTCGATAAGCGTATCAGCCTCACCGGCGACCGTTCGGTATTCTCCGTACCCGCCGGTTCTGAACTCGATATCACCGCCACGGCGGACAAGAAACTGAAGAAGGTGACGCTCACCCCCAAAACCGGGAGCGTGCCCGCGTTCACCAAGGAGGCGGCGAGCGAAGCCGAGGGCTTCGAGAGTTTCACCGTGCCCTTCCGCGGCGAATTCACGATCAAAGAACCGACCGAATTCGAATACACCATGACCGATTTCGACAACGTCTCGGCGAAGCGTTCGATCCTCATCCAAGTGGCCGAGGATCAACCGCCGAGCGTGGAACTCGTGGTCGATGTGCTGCGGAAAGTGGGCAATGCCTACATGGTCACGCCGATCGTCGCGGTTCCGTTCTCCACGGATAGCTCGGTGAAGGACGATACGAGTTTGAGCAACGTCGAGTTCGAGTTCAGCTACTCGAAGCAGGAATCGGAACTGGTTCAAAAGCTCCAAGCCCAACTCGCGGCGGGCTTGGCCAACGCCTTCGGTTCCCCCGTGCCGAACTGGGGGACCCCCGCCATCCTCGGGGCCAACGAGGCGATCTTCCGCCAAATCGGAACGAAGACCGAGAACAAAACCTACCGCAAGTTCCCGCTCATGCGCTTCCAGCAGGAATACAACGCCCTGCCGCGCGAAACCTACACTCGTTTGCTTCAGAAGTTGAACGAACCGCTGAAGCCCGATCAAGCGGATGTGGTGAAGTCGGTGAAGTTGATCGATCCGCGATTCGATTTCTTCGACCTGCAAGCCGCGGCGCCGAGCCTGTTGGCTAAGGGGGAAACCGACATCCAACCCCGCTACCGCCTCGAACTCAACCTCGTGGCGACCGACGGCAACGCCGAATTGGTGGGAAAGAACGGGAAGAAGATCGTCGGCAAGACCGGGCAGAATATCGAGCCGCTGCAGTTCCTCGTCGTCTCCGAACAGGAACTGCTCATCGAGATTTCCAAAGACGAAGAAACGCAATTGGTGAAGTCGGACGAACTGTACAAGCGGATCGTGGAGGCCCAATCGAAGCTCACGCAGGAAATCGGCTACCTCCGTTCGCCGAGCAAGGAACAGATCGAGAACAGCCGCATTCGCGCCTTGGATATCCTTCAAGATGTAACGAAATCGAAGGAACAACTCGTCGGCATTCAAACGGAATACGAACGATTGTTCCGCGAGTTGAAGGCCAACCGTTGCACCAACACGCTGCTGCAACGCTACTACCGCGACGACGGCAAGGGCATTCTCGATCGCATCAAACGCCTGATCGACGGCACCGAGGAGAAGGGGAACTTCCCGCTGGCCGAGGGGGCGCTCACCACCTTCCAAACGGCGTTGAACAACGGTACCGCCCCGGACGAAGTGACCACCAATATTGCCAAGAACGAAGTCGCCCGGTTGCTCGCCGCACTCGACGACCTCCGCAGCGAAACCGGCAAAGCGGTGGATCGGGCCAAGCTGATCGAAACGCTGCTCGACCTGATGAAACAGAACGAACTCTTCAAGGGGGGCTTGCGGGTCGTCATCGAAAACGAACTCGGCCGCCTGCGGCAACCGGCGATCGCTTCGAGCAAACCGGTGACGATCGCCGCCGGGAAAACCGCGAAGATCACCCACGCCATCGATTGGAAACTCTACGATAAGGGTGAACTTTACATCCGCATCGACACTCCGAAGGACAGCGAGTTGAAAGTGCCCGCCGAACTCACGGTGAAGGACGATCTCAACGAGTTTACCTTCGAAGTGACCGCCGGGATGAAAGCGGGGAGCTATATCCTCACGTTGGTTCCCGGCGTGGGCAAACCGGTCGAATTGCAGGTAATCGTGACGAAATGAGTCGAACCGTTTTTGGCATTGGCGAGCCGCAAGGTGAACGGCAGATGATATTTCACCTTCATCGGCTTCCCATCGCCTCCTCCGCGTTTGGCCGGCCATCAATATCTTAACCGTACTGTCTCCACCTCCGCCGAAGCGACTGCCCATGAGTGCTGCGATCAATCCCAAAGGCGCCCACGTTTACACGAAGGAATCGGGGCCGAATGCGTGGGTTTCCGCATATTTCGGTTCGAGTGTCGGGCAGAAAATCTTGGTCGCCCTCACCGGGTTGGGATTGGTCGGCTTCCTCGTCGGCCACATGATCGGCAATTTGAAAGTGTTCAGCGGGCCTGAAAGCCTCAACAAATACGCGTACTTCCTCAAGCACGATATTGGCGCCCTCCTCTGGATCGCCCGTGCCGGCCTCCTCGGCATGTTCTTCCTGCACCTCACGATCACCCTCCGCCTCCAAGCGCTATCGACGGCCGCCCGCCCCATCGGTTACCGGAATCGCCGGAGCGCCCAAGCGAGCACCGCCTCGAAAACCATGCTGTACACCGGCTTAGTGATTGCAGCTTTCACCGTATTCCACCTCGCGCATTACACCTTCATGGTCGTTCACCAGGTGGATCTCGGCAACGGGATGTCGAAGAGCTACGCCGATCTCACGTATACCCTGGCCGATGGCAAAGTTGTGCACGATGTTTACAGTATGGTGATTGCCGGGTTTACTACGCCGTGGATCAGCGGTTTATATGTGGTGGCCCAACTGCTGCTGTTCGTTCACCTGAGCCACGGTATCGCCAGTGCCCTGCGCACGCTGGGGTTGGTGGGCAAGAGGTTCGCACCCGCCGCGATGGCCTTGGCTTGGGGTACGGCCGGAACAATCCTGATCGGGAACTTGGCCATCGTGGCGGCCGTGCAATTCGGCTGGGTGAAGTGATTTTCTGAGCCGGAAGCGTTAGCGACGATGAATTCGATTCGTCGCTCACGCTTCCGGCTCTGACTGAGAAAGAGACGATGAATTCGATTCATCGCTCACGCTTCCGGCTCTGACTGAGAAAGAGATTCCATGAAGCTCGAAGCCCGCATACCCGGTGGCCCGCTCGAATCGAAGTGGGATACCTTCAAGAAAGAACAGAAGCTCGTCAACCCGGCGAACAAGCGGAAGTTCCGCGTGATCGTCGTGGGTACCGGCTTGGCCGGTGGAGCCGCAGCGGCCACGCTCGCCGAGCTGGGCTACGAGGTGCTGAGCTTCTGCTTCCAGGATAGCCCGCGCCGCGCGCACAGCATCGCCGCCCAAGGCGGTATCAACGCCGCGAAGAACTATCAGAACGACGGCGACAGCGTCTACCGCCTCTTCTACGACACGTTGAAAGGCGGCGACTACCGTTCCCGTGAAGCGAACGTGTACCGCCTCGCCCAAGTCTCCACGAACATCATCGATCAATGCGTGGCCCAAGGCGTGCCCTTCTCCCGCGAGTACGGCGGCCTGCTGGAGAACCGCAGCTTCGGCGGCGCCCAAGTGAGCCGCACCTTCTACTGCCGCGGGCAAACCGGCCAGCAATTGCTGCTCGGCGCTTACCAAGCGATGAGCCGGCAGATCGGCATGGGCAAGATCAAGATGTTCGCCCGCACCGAAATGCTCGACCTCGTGGTGGCCGACGGCCGCGCCCGCGGGATCGTGGTGAGGCACTTGGAAACCGGCAAGATCGAATCGTTCAACGCCGATGCTGTGGTTCTGGCTACCGGCGGTTATTCAAATGCTTATTACCTCAGCACCAACGCCGTCGGTTGCAACGTGACCGCGACGTACCGGGCTTACAAACGCGGCGCCGCGTTCGCCAACCCCTGCTATACGCAGATCCACCCGACCTGCATTCCCGTGGCCGGGGATCACCAAAGCAAGCTGACGCTGATGAGCGAAAGCCTGCGGAACGATGGCCGCGTGTGGGTGCCGAAGAACGCTGCGGATACGAATAAGAACCCGAACCAGATTCCGGAAGCCGACCGCGATTACATCCTCGAACGCCTGTACCCGAGCTACGGCAACCTCGCCCCGCGGGACGTGAGCAGCCGGGCCGCGAAGCGCGCTTGCGACGAAGGCCTCGGCGTCGGCCCCGGCGGCCGCGGCGTGTACCTCGATTTCGCCGATTCGATCAAACGCATCGGATTGACGAGCGTTCAAGCGAAGTACGGCAACCTCTTCGACATGTACCAACGCATCACCGCCGAGAACGGTTACGAACGCCCCATGCGCATCTACCCCGCGCTGCACTACACCATGGGCGGCCTGTGGGTCGATTACCATCTGATGAGCAATATCGACGGGCTGTTCGTGATCGGCGAAGCCAACTTCAGCGACCACGGCTCCAACCGCCTCGGGGCGTCTGCCCTCATGCAAGGCCTCGCCGATGGCTACTTCGTGCTGCCGTACACGCTGGGGAACTACTTCGCCAACGCCAAGCCGGATCGCCGGGGAACCGATTCCGCCGAGTTCAAGCAAACGGAAGCCGACGTCCACGCCGGGATCAAGAAGATGCTGGGAATCAAAGGGAAGAAGACGAGTACCGAATTCCACCGCGAGGCTGGCAAAGTGCTCTGGGAACAGGTGGGCATGAGCCGCACCAAGGCGAGTTGCGAACTCGCGATCAAGAAGTACCAGGAACTGCGTGCCGAGTTCTGGCAGAACGTGAACGTGACCGGCGGCGATTCGAATTTGAATACCGCGCTCGAACGGGCCGGCCGCGTCGCGGACTTCCTCGAATTCGACGAGCTCTTGGCCTACGATGCCCTCACCCGCAACGAATCGTGCGGCGGCCACTTCCGCGAGGAATACCAGTACCCGGACGGCGAAGCGAAGCGCGACGACGAGAACTTCATGCACGCCGCCGCCTTCGAATACAAGGGCGCCAACAGCACCCCGATCCGCCACGCCGAACCGATGAACTACGAGTTCGTGAAACCGAGCGTGCGCAGCTATAAATAAGGGTAGGCAACGTGAGGAGGGCGAATTATGGAACTGGAAGGCACATATTTGAACGGCTCCATCGTACCGGATGCCGGATTCGCGGAACTCCAAGAAGGAGAGCGTGTCCGCATCACACGTGCCGTCGCCGAACAGCCACCTTCAGAACCGGCTCCGCCGAAAAAGGGTTGGTTCATGGATCTGATCCGCGATTTGATCGTCGATAATCCCGATTCTCCTGGGGATTTGGCCATGCAGCACGAGCACTACCGCTTGGGCACACCCAAGCGATGATCGCATTCCAAGACACACTGGCATTCGTAGCTGCAGTGGATCGGCGCGATCAGTACCACGCCGCTGTCGTAGCCTATTTATCGGGTTACGCGGGCAAGTTGATCACCACCGAATGGGTCGTTGTGGAATCTCTCGATTCGCTGGCCGAGCCTGTCTACAGATCATCCGCACTGAAAATGATCGATCGTTTAAGAAGCGATCCGGGGGTTGAAATTATCGGTTTCGAGACTGGATTTTACAGCGCGGGGTTCCAATTGTTTCGGAGCCGCCCCGACAAGAACTGGTCGCTGACCGATTGCATCTCGTTCGTCGTCATGGAAGAACGCAAACTGACCGACGCCCTCACGGCGGATCACCACTTCCGCCAAGCCGGGTTCAATCCGATCTTCGAGAAGGTTCCATAAATGAAATTCACACTCAATATCTGGCGGCAATCCACCCGGGGCGATTCCGGCAAGATGGTGCCGTACACCGTGGACGGCATCACGCCGGATATGTCGTTCCTTGAGATGATGGACGAACTCAACGAGACGCTCATCAAGAAGGGCGAGGAGCCGGTCGCGTTCGACCACGATTGCCGCGAAGGCATCTGCGGTTCCTGCAACATGATGATCAACGGCCAAGCCCACGGCCCCGAACGCGGGGCCACCACCTGCCAGTTGCACATGCGCAGCTTCCAGGATGGAGAGACGTTATTCGTTGAACCGTGGCGGGCCAAAGCCTTCCCCGTCATCAAAGATTTGATCGTCGATCGCACCGCGTTCGACCGCATCATACAGAGCGGCGGATACGTCGGCATCAACACCGGCGGCACTCCGGACGGCAACGCCCTGCCCATTCCCAAGAGCCAGCAAGATAAAGCCATGGATGCCGCACAATGCATCGGCTGCGGGGCTTGTGTGGCGGCCTGCCCGAACGCTTCGGCGATGCTCTTCCTCAGCGCCAAAGTCGGGCACATGGCCCAGATGCCCCAGGGGCAGCCCGAACGCCGGGAACGAGTGAAATCGATGGTGGCTTCCCACGACCGCGAAGGTTTCGGCCATTGCACGAACATCAACGAATGCGAAGCCGCCTGCCCCAAGGAAATCAGCACGGAGTTCATTGCGAACTTGAACCGGGATTACATCGTTTCCGCCGTGGCGAGCGCGGTCGGAACGTAACCGTTTCATTTGCCTTTGTCGCGATACCAAGTGTCCCGCAAGTTGTCGATATTTCATGATTTGCCGTCGAGTTCCTCGACAATCGATGCGATTGTGCCCGGGGAGGGGTAGGTGGGCGGAACTGAGGGCACAAAAGTCGGCTTGAGCGACGCTTCTGCCTCAAAGCGTTGCCAATAGGGTGGAAGCGTTCGATCTATGGGTGGGGGTTTGTGCTCTGGGTGCGGGGGCACAAATGGGATCAAATTCCCATTTGAATGACGCCGGGAACGTGGTCGAAACCGAAGGTTTGGGATGGCGGGGGGACAACCGCCAGAAATTT
>JBBQWA010000131.1:0-11599 GCA_038211045.1 Gemmatales bacterium | reverse complement strand
TACGATGTTGGCCGTCGAAGTGGAATCCACGGTGATCGCGGAGGCGGAACCGGCATTGTCCAAGTTCAGCGCGAACGCGGTGCTGGTGAAGCTGTTGGCCGTGGTGATGCCGGTGAAGTTCAGTGTGCCCGCCGTGGCGTTGTCGGTGAATGTCACCGCTTGAGTCGTTGCCGTGCTGAAGTTGGCGATCAACCCGGAGATCGGCAGGCCGGCACCCCAGTTGGAAGCGGTGTTCCAATCGGCGGTCGCACCGTTCCAAGTAGTCTGCCCGAGAGTGTTCCCCGCGGTAAAGTTGAACGTAATCGCCAGCAAAACTGCGGCTAGATACCTACGCATGGACGCTCCGCTTCGAGGCATGAATCATGCATTAGATAGGATGGAGAAAATCGAAGTGGGGAAGTATGTGGAAATATTACAAATCTTCATGATTTGTCAACGACAGATGGAGAAAACTTTCCATTTTTCTGATATGGAGTGTTGCAATTGGATGGGGATGACTGTAGCCGGCGGAGGGGAATACTTTACTTCTCGAATTCTGGGAGTACTCCGCGAGAAGTGGGCACGATCAATCGTTCCCGTCGCTCCGGCGATCGTTTTTGCGATCCGCCGCGTGCCGCTTGGCGTCCAATCTCCGGCGTTGGGAAGCCTTGGTCGGCTTCGTCTTCCGCCTCGCTTTTGGCACGGTGGCGGCACGGAGAACGAACGCCACCAACTTCTTCAAGCACAATTCGCGGTTCTGCTCCTGATCGCGGCTCTCTTGCGAAACGATCAAAAAATCCCCTTCGGTGGTCACGCGGCTGGGGTGGGCGAGGCGAAGTCGTTCCTTCACCGCATCGGGAATGGAAGTATTCGCGGCCAGCGACCAACGCAGTTGGGCTTTGGATGCCACCTTGTTTACGTTTTGGCCACCGGGGCCGCCGGAGCGCGCGAACGTCCAACTGAACTCATCTTCCGGAATCGCCAAGTGATCGTTGATCGGGAACATTGGTCGCCTCGGCTTGGGCGAACGGCTGGTAATTATTTACCCTCACCCCTTGAGGGAGAGGGTGGTTCGCGCAGCGAACCGGGAAAGGGGTTCTTCTATTCGCCGTTCCAACCCCTCTCCCCGCTTCTCACTTCGCTCGAAGCCTCTCCCTCAAGGGGAGAGGGTAAAATATCAAATGTCGCCTCGGCTTGACGTTCAAACCCCGCATATTCTACGATGCCTGCCACAACCGAGGCTCCCGTGCGTTTCCACCTGCCAATTTTGTTCGCCCTCGCTGCGCTCGTTCACGGCCTCGTGATTGCGAACAGCTCCCTGACAGCCCGGGATAGCTTGGGGTTCGCCCGATTGGCCATCAACCTCGCCCACCCGGAACGGAGCGAGTGGGGAACGCGCCCGGAACTCCTTCGCAATACCCAACAACCCCCCGGCTATTCGCTGGCGATTCTCGCCGTCGATGTTGCGATTCAACCGTTGTGGAAAGGGCCGCAGGGCGAACGGCTTTTGCTCGCGGCCCAGTTGGCCAGCGGGCTTGCCGGGGTATTGATCGTGTTTCCGTTGTACCGGTTGGCTTGCCGGGTGCTGCCGTCGAGCCGGGCCTTCGTTGCCGTGGCGATCTACAACTTCCTCCCGGCCGTGGCGAAATACACCAGCGACGGTTTGAGCGAATCGTGGTTCCTCTTGTTCGCTGTGACCGCCCTTTGGCTCGGCGTACGAATGCTACAATCGGCGGATTGGAAAGTTGCCTTCGGAGCAGGAATCGTAACCGGCTGTGCTTACCTCGTTCGACCCGAAGGATTGGGAATCGGATTGGCGATCGTTTCCATGTGCGTCGGATTGGGCATCGTTCAGAAACGAATGCGATGGATACTTCTCGCCTGTTCGTTCGCTCTCGGCGTAGCGATCCCTGCGGGGCCGTATATGGCGGTGATCGGCGGGGTAACGAACAAACCGGCGGCCAAGGAACTCTTGGTGTCGTCGAATACCGAGGCTCCCGCGTTGATACGGATGCCGCTCTTTGCCGAATTTCTCCCGACGGATGCGGTGAAAGATTCGTTCTCGCGCACCGCGTGGTGCGCCAAGGCGGCGGGCATGGAATTTTTACGAGCGACTCACTTCGCCGTGGGAATCTTGGCATTCATCGCACTGTGCCTCTTCGCAAAAACGCTCGTGCGAGAACCCGCGTGGTGCCTACTTCTGGCGTACGGGGCATTGCACCTAACGTTCGCGGGGGTTTTGGCGTTTCGGCACGGTTACATTTCGGATCGCCATTTGCTGCCGGTGGTTCCGTTCGTGGTACTGCTCGCGATGAAAGCACTCGAAGGAATGCCGAGGTGTTGGCCTTGGGTGGCTACGCTGATCGCCATTTCATGCGTGCCTTCGCTTTTGAAACCGTTGCACGAGAATCGCGTCGGGCACAAACATGCCGGGCGGTTTCTCGCGGGTGCGCTCGGGGAACGGGATGCCTTGATCGATCCGTTCGAGTGGGAGAGTTTCTATGCCGGGCGTACAGTGGAACGGGAATCGGTCACCGTGTGGAACCCGACGGCGATGTACGCCGTGCTCGACGATGCCAAGGGGGAAGGGGCACACGCTCGCCTCGGGCACATGCCGGAGGCTTTGCAGATCAGCCGCGATCCGAGGAGCGAATTGGTGTTCACTTGGCCCGCCGGGGCGGTGGAAGCCGAGGCCAAAGTGCGGGTATACCGGTTGGCGATGGTGAGATAGGGTTGGTTGGAGTTCCGCCTTCAGGCAGTCTTCGTGCTAGATAGCCAGGAAGAGACCGCCTAAAGGCGGAACTCCAACCAACCTTACCGCTGATAAATCGGCAGAAAGTGCGAAGGCACGGAGAGGATCAGCACGGCGATGGCCGATTGGTAGGCGGGGCCAACGTGGCCTTCTTTGTTATCCCGCCAAGAGCCGTTCTCCTGTTGGATCGCCAACAGTTTTGTCTTCATGCGAGCGTAGTAATCTTCCCAAGCCTTGCCGCCGACTTGGTGGTAGGCGTGGGCGGCATAGTATTGGCCGTACCACCAGTGCTGACGGTCTTCGCCGACCGTATCGAGGTACTTCACGGCCCCGGCGATTTCTTTCTTGTCGTAATCGCCGCTGAGTTGCAGGCAGCACACGCCCGCAGCGGTGCGGGCGTACCCGGCGGGGCTGGAACGGGGCTGGTAATAATACCCGCCCGAACGGGGATCGTAGCATTTATTGATGTACGCGATGGCCTTTTTCATCGTGTCGTCCGGTACGTGCAACCCGCTATCTTTGGCGCCGCGAAGGGCCATCACTTGCATGATTGTAACGGAGATATCGGCCCCGGTGGGCTGCGGTTCGTAGCGCCAACCCCCTTCGGAATTCTGCGTTTTTACGATGAGATCGATCGACTTCTTGAGAACCTTCTTCACTTCCTCGTCGCCGGTCATTCCCCAAACTTGGGTGAGTGCGAGCGCCGCCATACCGTGGCTATACATGTTGCCGCCGCGCGGCCCGACGAGGTAACCGTCGTCGCGGGCACCGGCGAGGAGATTGCGAACCCCCTTGGCCACTTCAGGCCCGAACTTGCCTTGGCCGGGCAAATGCCCTTGGGACATGTATGCGAGTAAAACGAAGGAAGTGACGGCGGAGCTCGTGCCCCAACTGCCGTCCTTTTCTTGGCTATCTTTCAACCATTCGAGCGATTTTTCGATGGCTTTCTTGGTCTTTTCGTCGATTTTCACTTTCTCTTCGGCAGCGGACACCGCCGGGAGTGCAAACAGAGTGATGGCAAGGAAGGAGGCGGTGATGCGCATGAGTAAACCAAGTATGGGTTTGGATGAAGACCCCCTCACCCCCAAACCCTCTCCCGCCCAGGGGAGAGGGGAGTAAGACCTACTTACCGGGTTGCGGTTTCGAGGCGTTTTTGATGTTGATGTTGTACTGCTTGATCAATTCGCGGAACTCGGCGGGGAACGCGGCTTCGATATTCTGGAGAACTTTATCCCGTTCCATTTTCTGGAGTTGGATGAAGCCGCCATCGCCGTTGCCTTCTTTGCCAGACGAGGCGGTGTTCTTATTCTCCCCGGCGCCGGTGCGATCGCCGGTGCCCATGCCTTCGTTCTTATCCATTCCCATTCCCATTCCCATTCCCATTCCCATTCCCATTCCCATTCCCATTCCCATTCCCATTCCCATTCCCATTCCCATTCCCATTCCCATTCCCATTCCCATTCCGGGTTGCATGCCCATGCCCATGCCCATGCCCATGCCCATCGGTGCCATGGCTTGTTGGCTCATGCCGGGTTGGGCCGGTTCCATCCCTTGGGCCATCGCAGCTTGGTTCAGGGTATTGAGGGCCTGTTGAAGCTGTGCGGCGGCCATTTCTTGGTTCATCCCGGCTTGGCCGGGCTGGCCTTCTTGGAGTTGTTGCTGAGCCTGTTGCAACTGTTCGGCCGCCTTTTGAAGCTCTTTCTGGACGGCTTGCGGCGCTTGGGCTTGAGCTTGTTGCAACGCGGCTTGTGCCGCCATGTTGGCCTGAGCGGATTGTTGAAGAGCCATGGTCGCTTCTTTCAACATTTGCTGAGCCATGGCGAGTTCGCCGGGATTCTTGGCTTCCATTGGCATTCCCATTCCCATTCCCATCCCTTCCATGGGTTTGCCCATACCTTCCATCGGTTTGCCCATTCCTTCCATGGGTTTGCCTTCCATGGGTTTGCCCATTCCTTCCATGGGTTTGCCTTCCATCGGCATCATCTTGGCGGCTTCATTGAGCTTGTCAATGGCCTTCTGTTGGGCTTCCAACGCCTTGGGGATGTCGCCTTTTTCCAAAGCCATCGCGGCTTCTTTGGCGTCCACCGCGGCGTCTTTCTGCATCAGCATCTCCGCTTTGTCCGCGAGTTGCTTTTGCAGTTCTGCGAGGTTCTTTTGGGCGTCCATGGGTTTGCCTTCCATGGGCTTGGCCGCCATCATCGGATCGGCCATAGCGGCTTTGTTGGCTTCCATGGCGGCCTTATTGGCTTCTTCGATGGCCTTGGCCAACTGCTTAGCGGCTTCCGCAGGATCGACCTGATTCGGTTGCAACGCCTGTTGATCTTTCACTTCCTCGGCCTTGAGTTCATCGATCTTCTTGGCGAGATCGTCTTTGGCCATGTTGAGCTTTTCCACCGCCATTTTGGCTTCGTTCGCGGCGGGCATCGGTTTGTTGGCTTCGAGATCCTTTTTGGCGGCTTCCTGATTCTTCGCCGCATCTTCGATCTTCTTGGCCGCTTCGGGGGCCGCTTCCTTCACCGCTTCCGCAACCTCTTTGGTCGGTGGGGTGAGGGCTTCTTGCTTCTTGGCGAGATCTTTCGATTCGCTGTCCATCGGTTCCTTCTTGGCGTTCTTGTCCGCCGCGTCGGCAACTTTCTTTTCTTCCTTGGCCAATTGTTCGAGCTTCATCGCCGCGTCTTCGAGCTTGGCGAGGTCTTCGCGGCGCTTTTCGATCTCGGCCACTTTTTCGTCGAGGGCGTTCTTGGCTTCTTGCAGGGCTTTGATGGTGTCGTCTTGCTTCGGTTGGGCCGCTTTGGCGTCCTTCTTGTCGAGATCCTTCGCGGCTTCCATGGCCTTGTCGGCGGCTTTGTCGAGGTTCTTTTGAACGTCTTTATTGTCCGGCAGGGGAAGGTTCTTCAACTCTTCGGCCTTCTTGGCGATTTCCTTCTGTTCCTTTGCGGTCGCCTTGAGGGCGTCCGGTTTGTCTTCGTTAACCTTGGCTTGTTCCTTGGCTTTTTCTTGATCCTTGATGAGCTTGGCGATTTCTTCGGAAGCCTTCTTCGCGGCGGCGAGCGGGTCGCTCTTTTCCATTTCCGCCTTGGCGATGAGCTTGTCCAATTCTTCGCGGGCTTCCATCAAACGATCTTTCGCATTTTCTTGGGCTTCCACCGCGTCCTTCGGATCGGCGTTCTGGCGAATTTCTTCTTGGGCACGGCGCTGTTCCGATTCGGCCGGGGCGATCATCGCCGCGACTTCTTTGGCCACCTGTTCTACTTGCTTGCGGGCCTCGCGGGTTTCGAATTCCAACTTGGCTTGTTTCTCGGCGAGTTCCGTCGCCTTTTCTTTGGCAACCTTCTTCGCGTCTGCATCCTTGGGCGTTTCCGGCTTCTTGGCGGTTTCGGCCTTCAGTTCTTCTTGGTTCTTGATCAGCTTCTCGACTTTATCGCGGGCTTCCTTGAGTGCGGCGATTTTATCGCGGGGCGAACGCAGCGCCGCGGCGAGCGATTGCAGTTCCTTCGAAGCGCCGAGTTGCCGATCGGAAGCGCTCCGGAAATCGCCGTTGGTCAGGGCCATGCGAGAGATTTCCATGTCGGCGATCAAGCGGCCACCGCGACCGGACACATCGGCGCCGTCGAGCCGAGCCTTTTGTTCCGGAGAGAGGCGCGATTTCAGTTCGGCCGCTTGCTTGATGAAATTGGTCATTTCCCCGCGGAGATCGCCTTGGGCTTCGGCTTGGTCGTCGCGGTCATCCAGAACCTTGCGAGTGGAAGTGGGGCGGCGGCCGGGTAGAATCGTGGTCGGGTTGTTGGCCTTCAAGTGCATGTCGAACTCATCGCGGGCGAAGCGATCGAGCCGTTCCGCGGCGTGGTCGAGCGATTTGAGCACGTCGAGTTGGTTCAACAATCCCTTGAGCGAAGCGATCACTTGGCGGTGCTTTTCGCGGGCCGCTTTTTGCTCGGCGTCGGCGGTGGCGTCGTCGGTCGCGGCGACAGACGCTTCGAGGTGCCCGAGTACCGCCTGCATTTGATCTTTGGTCAGGCCGTTGAGCTTGTCCGCGATTTCTTGGAGCAGCTTTTGCTCGGCGTTCGAGTCCAGCTTCTGGTAGGCGATCAACTTGAGCGAAGTATTCACGCGGCGGTAAGTCTGTTCGACTTCCACGAGCGCTTTTTGCTGTTGGGCCTTTTGGGCCACGGGATCGAGTTCGACGGCGAACGCGGCGGGGGCAGAGAGAAGGATGGCCGCCGAAAGCAAGCGAAGGGTCATCGTGAGACCTCAGGTGGGGGTAGGCTAATACTAGTATTGAGCAAACCATCGTGCGAAGCAACAGCAAAAGCGTCGCCGAGCAAGAAATCGGTTCTAATCATTTCTTCGGGTTTCCGGCCTTTTGGCCGAACACGCCGCGTTGAATTTCTTCCAACTTCTTCAATCGATCTTGGCTTTGGAGCCGTTGGGCATTCCATTCAAAATATTGGCCATTCGTAACCACCTGCTTGATCCGCGATTCGGATACCCCCGGCATGCGGCCCGGGGCGTTGCGATCGTAGGGTGATTGCTGTGGGCCGGGTTTGCGGTCGTAAACCGCCACATAGAATTCAACACGGTCGCCGAGCTCGAGTTTCGAAGTTTTTCCCGTTTCGGGGTGGGTTTTCGTGAGCGCGGAGGTTTGGAACCCCACGCGTCCCCCGGCGGCCAGCCCGGAGGGTTCGTTCTCATCGTTGGAGGGGATCGAGTAGAAATCGACCGGCTTGTATTCGTCGTAACTCTCGAAGACCCCGAGTGCGGGTACGAACGGGCCGACTTTCTGCAAATCGGCTTCGACGTTCGCCAAGGGCAACGCTTTCCATTCCCCATCGTTGATGCGGTAAACGACGTAGGCCTTGGACAACCCCAACGGCGAGCGTACCTTGTAGCCGACGATCGCCCCGCGCCCTTCGATATTGATCGGCGCACCGCGGATTTCGTCCGCGTCGTAGGGAGGTTTGACATTGCCCGCGACTAAAACTTCGTCCAAGAGTTCGACGCGGGGCGGGGCATCCGGAGTGATCGTGATGCCGCGGCGTGGCGGGCTGATATTGGCGAAACCGAATTCGTCCGCCGCTTCGATGGAGTAGCCGGAGGGCTTCGCCGGGAGATCGAACACGACTTCCGCATCTTTGCGATCGGCCGTGAGAGTCATGGGGATGCGTCGTAGTACCTTTTCGCTTTCGCCTTCTTTGTCGCGGCCGTAGAGCACCAACGTGGCGACCGTCACCGGCTTTGAGAAGTTGGCGGAAATGCGAACCGAAGAATCGGCGTGCGCCGCGACTTCGCCTTCGGGGGCAATGCGCTCGAACCGCTTCGTCCCCGCCGGATCGACGTACACCGGCAGTTGCACCCACGCCGTGATCTTGGCCACCACGGGGCGGGGAACCACGGTCATCACGCCCGGCTCCTTCATGCGACCGTCGCGGATGTACGCCTTGAATTGGAAATCTTCCACGAATGCCGGGAGCTTGGCGGCGAAGATCGCGGAACCATCGTCGGACGGGCCCTCGTAAGACGCTTCGACCGTTTCTTCGAGCTTGCCGGGCACCCGAGCTTTGACGCGGCCTTTAATGCGTTCGCTCACCGGGCCGGTCACGCGGAATTTCAACGTCACGTCGTCCCCGCTCGGCCATACGCTCTTCGAGAGGGATTCCACCGTCACCGATTTCGGAATATCGATGTTGAGTAAGCTCTGCCGGAGGAGCAGGGCTTGGGCGGTCTTGGGAAAGGCGAGCAGCGCGATACCGAAGACGAAGAGCGGCACCATCAGCAACCCGGCGGCCCAGTAAAGCCGTTGCGGCTTCGCCAAGCTCGCCAGGCGGTGTTCCTTCGCCAGCGACTCGGCTTCGCTCGTCACCCGTTCGATCAGTTCGCGCGACATCCCGGCAGTCTTGGCGCCCGGCCGATTCAATTGCAGGCTCGTCACGAGGCGGTGATCGAACTTGGGCAACTCGGCTTCCGCCCGACCAGCGAGCACATCCACCGAAGGCAAACGCTTCTTAATGACGGTGAAGAGGAGGAACGCCAATCCCGCATACGCAGCGATTTGCACCACGGCGAGTGTCACACGGAGCCACTTCGGGGTATCCACATACAAATCGACGCAATAATCGATCGCGCAAGCGATGCCGATGCCGAGCGTGGCGACGGCCGCAATGACGCCGACGGCCACCGCGACGGAGTAGAGCAGTTCGCGGAACTGCCAAGCATGGAGTTGTTTCACGAGGGCGGTCATATATTCGGCTCGTTTCCCGTAACTTTCTCGAAAGCGGGGGGACATCGTCCCCCTGCGAATCTCGTGCAGGGGGACGATGTCCCTCCGCTTTCCGTTAATCATCAACTCAGGCTGTTGAACTTCCGGGTGAACCATTCGAGCGTAAGCAAACCGATCAGGGCGATCATCGCCCAGCGGTTCCAGAGGAGGATTTCCTCGCGTTGCACGAACGGGCTGGTTTGGGGTTTCACTTCGGCGGGGAGTTGGTGCAGGTTCTCCTCGCGGTAGTATTTTCCGCCGCTGCCCTCGGCGAGTTTCAGCATGGCGTCTTCGTCCAAGCCGCCGGGGGCGAGTTCGTGATCGTTGGGCAAGCTCACGCGGTATTCGAGTGCGGCTTGGTCGCCGCCGTTGTCCACGCGGAGCACGAACTTCCCCACCCGATTGAATGGGATCGCGGCGTAGTATTCGCCTTCCTGCCCCGGCATCGCTTTGAGTTCGACGGGGAAAGAACGCTCGCTGTCGTTCGGATCGACATCCAGCCTTTCCACGCGGGCTTCGATCCGTTCGGTCTTCAGCGGTTTCAACTCGGAGTTGAACAATCGGGCGTAGATCTGCCCCGTTTTCCCGAGGGTCGGATCGGGGGTATCCAAACTCAGTTGCGTCGTTTTGGTGCCGAGGGAACGCGGTGCCCCCGAGATGTAAATCGCTTGGCTCCAGAAACGGCCGAAGATCTTCTCGGCTTCGTTGTAACGCCATCGCCACGTTTCATCGACGCCGGAGTACAGCACGTAGCCCTTGCCGTAATAGTGCGAAACCAACAGCGGCATCGGTTTGTTGTCCGCGATGGTTTCCTTCGGGTGAACGAGGTACACTTCGGATGCCGGTTTGACTTTCTTCACCGGGTAGAACCAGTACATCTCCGGCAATTCTTTCCAGATTCGGTAGCTTTCCACGGGGTCGTCGTCCAAGCTCAGTAATAGAGAGCGGATGCCCGAGGGGGTGAGTTCGGGGCGGAAGCCTTCGGGGCGTTTGCCGGTATCTTGCACGAACTTGATCGCATCGAATTCGACGGGGAGAACATCGGCGAGCGGCGTACCGAGCCATGTGGCCGGGCCGTAGCCTTTGCCCGCGATGTGGATCATGCCGCGGCCCTCGGCCACGAAATCGCGGATCATCTCTTGCTGTTCCTTGCCGAAGAACGTGGCGGGCACATCGCCGAGGATCAACAGGTCGTATTCGTACAGTTCGGGCCGCGTGGCGGGGAACGCGGGCAGGAACACTTCGGTGTTTTTCATCGCGCGGGGGTCGCCGTCGGTGAGCATGAACTTGGCTTCCACCCGTCGATCCCGCAACAGGGCGCGTTGAATGAACTTGAAATCCCAGCGGGGTTGCGAATCGACCATTAACACGCGCAATTTCCGATCCACGATCCGCACCGATTTCGTCACTTCGTCGGTCAGCACTTGGTCTCCGGTGGTCACGGTGATGCGCGTCTTCAGTTCTTGCTTGCCGGTTTGGGCGTCGGTCTTGGCGGGAACGAACGAGAGCAGTTCGCGGAGGTCGTCGCCGTCCTTCACATCCGTCGACTTCTTCACCACTTCCTTGCCGTTGAGCGTGACGGTGAATTCGACTTTGCCCCCGGCGAACCCTTTGGCCCGGTATCGCACCGGCACCGAAGCGTTGTCTTCCACGAAGAGCGTATCTTGTACTGCAACGTCCCGCAGTTGCAGTTGGCCGGAGGTGGTGCTGCCGATGCCGTAGATGTGCAAGGGCACACCGGTGCGGGCGCATTCGCGGGCCAATTCTTCGAGGCTGCGGGAACTCGAATTCTCCCGGCCATCGGTGAACAGAACCACCGCAGCGGGGCGTTCGTTCTCATCGCGGTTCAACAGATCGAACACGTTGTCGGCGATGGCGGTGCGCGGCTGCGTGCCGGTGAGCGTGTTGGGCCATGCGGAATCGCGTACGTCTTTGTTCGTGCGGGCGCTGCCGAAGCTCATGGCTTGCAACGGCCCGAGCTTTTGCAGCTTCTGCACGAGGGCGAGCTTGTTGTTCGCGAGTACCTGTTTGGCGAGATCGAGCCGGCTCGGCTTCTCCGGGGTGCCGGCGGGAACGTCGCTCGAACTCGGCAAAGGCGCATCGGGGGGAACCAATCCGTAGGCGATGGCGGCGCGGAAACGATCTTGCGGAGTGCCGCGGGCATCGGCGTTGAGCATGCTTTGCGAATCGTCGACGAGGATCACCACCGGGCGTTCGCGGTCGCCGTGGGTTTCCAGCATCCAGGTCGGCCTCAGAATGAGGAAGAGAATGCCGAAGAGAATCAGGCAGCGCAGCCCGGCCAGGGCCAACCGCACCGGTAACGGGACGCGCTTGGCTTCCGAGGAGTACAACATCAGCACGCCCACGCCGGCCAGCACGGCGAGCACGATCGCCAGCCACAGCGGGAACCAACCCCGGAAGGCGAGGGAGGCGAACAGATTCATGGAAACAACAGACATTCAAATCCTCGCAAGTTACCCTCTTCCCTCTCGGGGAGAGGGTCGTGGGTGGGACAAGGCACCCCGGGGGGGTGGGGGGTGAAGAGTACAACACAACAGCCGAGGAATGGTTAACAGAAACCACCACGGGGGCGGGTGGGAGCGAGGCAAGCG
>JBBQWA010000130.1:0-11623 GCA_038211045.1 Gemmatales bacterium | reverse complement strand
TGGGTGTTCCTTATCACGCTGATGCCTCGGTTCCTCGCCGAGCGGTTCAATGTCTCCGTCGAGGAACGCGGATTGATGACGACGATTCCATTGTTCCTCGCTTCGTTCGCCACGATCTTTGGCGGTTGGGCAACGGATCGCTTAAGCAAACGGTACGGCGTGCGTTGGGGCCGGGCCTTGCCTATGGGCTTGGCGAAACTTCCCTGCGTGATCGCGATGGCCGCCTGCCCGTTCCTCCCCACGGCTTGGGCCGTGGTTGCCGCCCTCACGATTATGGCCGTGGCCCAAGATTTCGGTTTGCCTTCCGTGTGGGCCTTCGCCCAAGATACCGGCGGCAAACAAGTGGGTGCGGTGCTCGGTTGGGCGAATATGTGGGGGAACTTCGGCGCGGGCGTCGCGCTCATCTCGGCGGATCGCTTGACGAAGTTGGCCGGCTGGGATGGGGTATTGCTCAGCGGTGCGGTCGCCTTCGCCATCTGTGGAATCGCCGGGATGCTCACGAATGCGAAAAAGGGGTTGTTCGATTGATCCGAGCCGGAAGCTTTAGCGACGAGAAATGAATCCGTCGCTGACGCTTCCGGCTCATATTCGGCATTTCAGTGACCTTCCACTTCGCCTTCGTACACGCCGATGTACGGCAAGTGCCGGTAATCGTCGTTGTAATCCAAACCGTAGCCGATCACGAATTCGTTCGGAATGCTGAACCCGGTGTAGGTCGGTTCAAAAGGAACCGTCTGGCGGCCGATCTTCCGCAGTAACACACACGTTTTGATCGATGCGGCCCCGCGTTCCATCAAGTGATCGACCAACCGCGAGATGGTTTGGCCGGTATCGAGGATGTCGTCAATCAACAGCAAATGCCGGCCGGAAATATCGGGGAGCAACCCATCGTTGATGACGAGCGTGCCGGAGGTCGTGGCGTTTCCGCGGTAGCTGGAAGCGCGGATCAACCCGATTTTGTGCGGGTGTTCGATCCGGCGGATCAAATCGGCCAACAGGATCAGACTGCCCGTGAGGATGCTCACGACCGTAAAGGGCTTGCCCGCAAAATCGCGGTTCACTTCCGACGCGATTTCATCGACCCGCTGGCGGATTTCTTCGGCGCTGATGAGTACTTTCATTCCGAATATTGAACGAGTGCGGGGGCGGTTGAACAGGGGGAATGATTGACGGAATCACCAACTATCCACGGATACACGGAGAAATCATGTTTGTGAGAAAAAATCTTCTGCCTGCTTCTCCGAGTCTCCGTGCCTCCGTGGTTAATACTGCATCATTTAAACCGGCATCCTCACCCGTTCGCCATACGTGGCCTTCAGATTCTCCGGGGTGAAGGTTTCCTTCATTGGGCCGCTGGCGATCTTGCGCACGTTCAAGAATGTCACCCAATCGAAATATTCGGGTACCGTGGCCAGATCGTGGTGAACAACCAGCACCGTGCGACCTTGGTTGCGCAACTCGCGCAGAATTTCCACGATGGCCCGCTCCGTCACGGCATCCACGCCTTGGAACGGTTCATCCATGAAATAGACCGGCGCTTGTTGAACTAACGCCCGTGCGAGGAACACGCGTTGTTGTTGGCCACCCGAGAGTTCGCGGATTTGCCGGTGGGCGAGCTTATCCATTTCGACTTTGGCTAAGGCTTCGAACGATGCCTCCTTCTGCAACACGCCGGGCCGGCGGAACCAACCGAGTTGCCCATATGTTCCCATTTGCACGACGTCGAACACCGTGGTGGGGAAGTCCCAATCGACGCTGCCGCGTTGCGGAACGTAGGCGACCGCTTGCTTATTGGCCGAGTAGGGCTGGCCGTGGATGAGCACTTGCCCAGTGACGGGGCGAATGAGGCCGAGCATCGACTTGATGAGTGTGGTCTTGCCGGCCCCGTTTGGGCCGACGATGCCGAGGAGCAAGCCTGGGGGTACTTGGAGATCGATATCCCAGAGCGCGGGATTCTCGCGGTAGGCGACCGTGAGGTCGTGAACATCGATGGCGAGCAGGGGTGTGGTCATGAGTTGAGGGAAATATTCCGAAAACTAACCACGGAGTCACGGAGACACGGAGAAGCAAAAATGACTTATTCTAAATGGATTTCTCCGTGTCTCCGTGCCTCCGTGGTTAACGCTTTACGACCTAATGGCTCACTTCGCCAAGTTTCGCACGATCACGTCGATGTTGTGGCGGATCATGCCGGGGTAGGTGCCCCCGGTGGAATTCGTCTCGCCGAGGGCGTCTAACCACGGAGTCACGGAGACTCAGAGAAGCAAAAATGACTTATTCTAAATGGATTTCTCCGTGTTTCCGTGCCTCCGTGGTTAACGCTTTACGACCTAATGGCTCGGATCATGCTGGGGTAGGTGCCTCCGGTGGAATTCGTCTCGCCGAGCGCGTCGGAATACAACGCTTCGTCGTCGCCGACGATCTTCACATCGAACGCGTATTTATCCTTCACCCCTTCGATCACTTTCTTCAATCCGGCTTCGGGCACGGAGGTTTCGGTGAACACGGCGGGAATCTTATTCTCGCCCAGGAAGGTGACGAGATCCTGCACTTGGCCGATGCCGCTTTCGGTGGCGGTGCTGGCGCCTTGCAACCCGCGGACATCGAAGCCGTAGGCGCTACCGAAGTAGCCGAAAGCGTCGTGGCTCGTCACGAGGACCCGGCGATTCTTGGGGAGTTTTGCGGCCTTCTCACGCACCTCGGCATTCAGCGCATCGAGTTCTTTGAGATACTCCGCGGCGTTCTTGCGGAAGTCGTCCGCATGCGGCGGGTCGAGTTCGCACAGTTCGTCGCGGATGACCGCCACGCACTTCATCCAGAGCTTGATGTCGAACCAAACGTGTGGATCGTGGGCACCGCCATCGATATCGGCATGGTGGAGTTCCTTCGCATCGAGCGTTCGAGTAACCGCCACGGCTTTGCGATTCGGGTTCGGCTTCTCCAGCAGATCGACCATTTTCCCTTCGAGGTGCAGCCCGTTGTAAAGGACGAGCTTCGCAGACGCGAGCTTGCCGATGTCGCTGGCACTCGGTTGAAACTTATGCGGATCGACACCGGGGCCCATTAGGCATTCCACACGAATGTGCCCACCCGCGATCCGCTTTGCGGCATCTTCGATAATGCTGGTGGTGGCAACGATACTGGGCGATGGCTTCGACCCGCAGCCAACAATCGCAAACATTATGAATATCGGAACGAATACACGAGCAAGGCGGAGCATGTCGTACCTTCGGCAGTCGGAATGAACAGTTCAATTAATATAGGCTAATCGCCGAGTTAGGCGAAGCGAATTGTTCGGAAACGCACTCTCATTGACGCTGCAACCATTGTTCGCCACCGTGTGAAAACCGTAAGCTAGCCAGCACTAGGAGTAACCATGGCGAAGTTGAACGTAATGGTGGTGGGTAAAGGGGGCCGCGAACATGCCCTCGTGTGGAAACTCGCGCAATCGCCTCGGGCCGGCAAGATCTGGTGCTGCCCCGGCAATGCCGGGACCGCGATCGATGGCGAGAACGTACAATTCGATTGGGACGATTTCGAACGCTTGGCCCGCTTCTGCAAAAAAGAGAGCGTTGGCCTCGTGGTCATCGGCCCGGAAGATCCGTTGGCGATGGGCCTCTCCGACTATTTGCGGCAACGGGGCCTGTTGGTCTTTGGCCCCTCCAAAGAGGCGAGCCGCATCGAATCGAGCAAGGTTTTCGCCAAGAACCTGATGAAGCACGCCGACGTTCCCACGGCGGAATTCCGCATCTTCGATCACCCGGAAGCGGCGCGAACGTACGTCGAAAGCCGGGATTACCCGGTGGTGGTGAAGGCCGATGGCCTCGCCGCGGGGAAGGGCGTGATCGTCTGCAAAACTTCCGCCGATGCGAAGAAAGCCATCGATCAGATCATGGTGAAGGAAGAGTTCGGCCGCAACGTCGGTCGGCAAATCGTGGTCGAGAAGCGGTTGGAAGGCGAAGAAGTTTCGATGCTCGCTCTCATCAGCGGGCGAATGATTTTGCCGTTGCCCCCCACGCAGGATCACAAGGCCGTTCACGATGGCGATCAAGGCCCGAACACCGGCGGCATGGGTACCTATTGCCCCGCTCCGATTGCGACGGAAGAGTTGGTGAAGGAAGCCGAATCGACCGTGTTCGTGCCGATCATCCACGCGATGAAACGAGGGAGGTACCCTTTCAGCGGTGTGCTCTTCGCCGGGCTGATGCTGACGAATCAAGGCCACAGGGTATTGGAATTCAACGCCCGCTTCGGGGATCCGGAAACCCAAGTGATCTTGATGCGGTTGAAGTCCGATCTCTTGACCCTCTTGGAGTCTGTAGCCTTGGAAACCTTGGGCGAAAGCGAAATCGATGCCGTGGAATGGGATCCGCGCCATGCGGTCTGCGTGGTGATGTGTTCGGGTGGCTACCCCGGCAAATACGATGTGAAGAAGCCCATTTACGGTTTGGAAGAAGCCGGGAAACTGCCGGATGTGAAAGTGTTCCACGCCGGAACCAAGTTATTGCCGGATCGCGTGATTACCGACGGCGGCCGTGTGCTCGGTGTCACGGCATTGGGGAATACGTTGGCGGAGGCGAAAGCCAAGGCGTATGCCGCCGTGAAGTTGATCTCGTTCACCGGGGCACATTATCGTACAGACATCGCGGACAAAGCGTTGAAGGGGAAGAAGGGTTAGAATCTGGCTCCCGCTCGACCGACGAGCTCCCTTCTTGGGGGCAGGTGGCTTTCGCAATTTGTCGATATTTCATGATTTGCTGACGAAATAATCGACAGTCGATGTGATTGTGCCTAGGGAGGGGTAGGTGGGCGGAACTGAGGGCACAAAAGTCGGCTTGAGCGACGCTTCTGCCTTAAAGTGTTGCCAATAATGTGGAAGCGTTCGATCTATGGATGGGGGTTTGTGCTCTGGGTGCGGGGGCACAAATGGGTTCAAATTCCCATTGGAATGATGCTCGGGTTTGTCGAAACCGAAGGTTTCGGGGAACAACCGCCAGCCGTCAAGGAGTTCGACCCGTTCGTCTTCGTTTCAGAAACCGCACTCGATCAGTCCGGCGATTCCACCGTAGAGCTTGTTAGGGTCGCCCTGCCACTCGTGAACGATGTATCCGTCGCGCAACTCCGATTTCGAAAGTGGTGGTGAGGTTTCAATCTACCTCCCGCCAAGAAGTTTCGCAATGGCTTCGGGGTAGGCTTGGCGCTCGGCAGCTTGAACTTTCGCTGCCAGTGTTTCCGGCGTATCCCCGGCTTCCACAAGCACGCTGCGTTGCAATACGATGGGGCCGGTATCGTAGGTGCCGTCCACTACGTGAACCGTGCATCCGCTGAACTTCGCCCCGCTGGCGAGTACCGCTTCGTGAACGCGTTGCCCGTACATTCCCTGCCCTCCGAAAGCGGGTAACAGCGAGGGATGGATGTTGAGGATCTTCGCCGGGAAGCCGGGGGGAATCTTCAGTAGATGCACCCAACCGGCGAGAACCACGAGATCGGGGCGATATTCCTCGATGGCTCGGAAGGTGCGTTCCCCGAAGGTTTCTAGGGGCTGCTTCTCCACTATATTCACGGGAACCCCGGCGTTTCTCGCACGATCCACGCCGAGAATTCCCGGCTTGCTAGCCACTACCCCCGCGATTTCGGCGCGGAGTTGGCCACTGCGAGTGCGGTCGATGAGATTCTGCATTGTGCTGCCGCTGCCGGAGATCAGCACGACGATGCGGGGGAATCGGTCGGTGGTCACTGGCATCACCTCGGCAGACGCGTTATCCTGTATGCGTAGAATACAGTTTTGGCCCGTCGGGAAACGCAACGGATGGACGCATTGTTCTCGGCACTCGCACGGCGGTTCGATCCGTCGAAGCCGATCGGATATTTGAACTTCTCGGACGGTCGCCCCGATCCGCGATTCCGCAAGGCGTTGGCCGATGCGTACGGATATTTGCTGGAACAGGGGGACGCCCAACCGCACCGCACACTCGGGCAATGGCTTCAACAGGCGTGCAAAGAATTGAATGCCGGGGAGTCGGCCGCGTTCAAAGATGTCGCTCAAGCCGAGGAAGCGATCCTCCTCGGGTTCCAGAAAATCCCCGCCGCGTACCGCAAGCATCACTCCGATCTGCTCGCCCATCAATCCGATCAAGCCCTCTTCAATGCCTTCTTTTTGGCCAGGGCGTGCGAGGTCGCGTTAAGCCTAAGGGCGAAGGGGGTTCCTTCGGAGAAGCTCGCCAAGCGTTCGGTGCGAACGCTGAACGATTTTGTCGGGTATCGGCCCATTGCGATCTTGGAAACCCGGCCGCAAACCGATTTCTACTCGCACGAACGCGTGGCCGCCGTGCCGCTATTCTTCCGGGGAGTGGGGGCCGTTCCGGGGCAGTATGCCGAGGTTGTTCGCACGGCTTTGGATTTTTTGGACAAGACCGATCGGGCGATGTTGGATGAAGCCTGTTTGGAACCCGAACGGCTCGAAGAACTCGCTTTCGATCCCCGTGCGACCGATCATTTCCACCCCGTGAACAAACGCCCCAACGTGCTCTTCGGAGAATGGGATCCGCACCACATCGATGGTTCGGGATACTTTCGCCGCTTCGTATTGCGACAAGGCACGCTCGACGCCCTCGTTCAGTGGTCGCTGCGGGACGCACGCACCGGGGAAGCCGATCCCGAACGGTTGCTCGAAGCCTCGGCCGTGCTCGCGGGAACGATCTTGATGGGTTCCGGCATCAGCGGCAGCGGGCCGACGCACTACGATTCCACCGTGACGCTCGCCAAGCTCGTTCAGAAGATCGCACGTTTCCGCGACAAGTTTTACCAGAAGTTGCTCGAATCCTTGCCGGGGAGCCACGGCGTACGGTTGCGGGCCGAATCGGCGAAACTGAAGCAGCCCTTCGGCGGCGTTCGGCAATCGTTGAACCGATCCATCGCCGCGGAACGGGCCTTGCATTTGCAAGAGCGTCGCTTGGCAATCTTCTTCGCGGCGATGGGATACAACGCCGCCGCCCGCGACCGGGCCAAAGCGATTCCCGCGCCCGCCACGCGAATGCTCGCCGAGATTCGCCTCCGCCAAACGGCGGCGCAGTTCGCCATCCGCACGGGCGATACCGAATCGCTCCCCCAACTCCTTGGCGAAGTCGAAAGCCTCCTCAAACGCGGCATCGATTGCGGCGCCCTCATCGACCCTTGGAACATTCTCGGTTTCCAAGGGTTGTTCCCCACCTTCGCCGATCGCGGCGATACGGTGCGCGATCCCCGCGCCGAAGATTTGATTCTGAGCGTCGGGCGACAATTCGATTCGTATGCTGCGGCGCTCGGCACCGCCGCGACGAACAACGATCCGAGCGTGGCGGAGAAACTCAGCAAGGGTATGGGCGAACTCGCGGATTGGTGGGATAAATTCGCCACGAGTACTGTGGCCGAGATGCCGCGGGTGATCGGTGCGGAGCGGGCCGAGGCGGCCGAACACGTGGCGAAGGCGCTCGCCCTCTGGAAAACCAGCGGTGTCGCCGATCTCTCTTTCTGGCGCAAGCACTTGGAAGGCTTCCGCACCCCTTCGGCTTTCTCGCAGGTCGTCGAAGCGTTGTTGGATCGCCCCGAATACAAGGCTTCGATGGCGCTCTTGGCCACATGGCTCAGCGAACTGGAATCGGTGCCCCTACAAGATGCTTCGACCTCTTTCTTTCGATTGGCGTTCCGTTGGTTGCGCAGCGTCGCCTCGGCCATTGAAATCACGCATGCGGAACGGGCCGCACTCATTCGGCGATTCATGGAACTGCTCGAAGCCAATGCCGACGAGTACTGGAACGTGCCCGAACTCGGCGGTTCTTCGCTCCGCGAATCCGACGAAGACGACGATTTCGACGACGAGGATGACGACGACGATTCGGAACTTTATTCGTCCGCATACGAGGAGATGACCTACAAGGATTCGACCGACGACGGCAACGATTCCGCACTTGCGGACGACGATCCGAGCGGCGGGGCCGATGACGAGCCGTTCGAAATCGAAGGGGATGCGGAACTGCAACTCGATCGGTTGCGGTTCCTCAACGCCGTGGCCCGAATGTGGCGTTTGGCGGCACGGCCCGAATTGTTCCCCGCGAACCATCCGGCATCGGTCGCCACGATTGTAAGTTGGGTGCAACAGGCCAGAAAGTCGTTCGTACAATTGATCGAACTCTGCCAGAGTATCCACGCCGTGAAAATTCCCGAGCCGCTGCACGGCTTGGAAGGCGTGAGCGAGTTCGATCGCCGACGCGGCGTGAAAGGGCGATTGTTGGATGCGGCGGTACAAACCGCCATCGAAACCGCCGCCGCGAATCGGGCGCTCACGGCGCTCGTCGCCGGTTCGCCCGAGTTACCCGGAGCTTCCAAATCCGGCTCGAACGACGATACCCCCGCTTGGGAAGCTTTGGCGGTTCGCTTGGAAAAGGCCATCGGCTTGGGCGATGCCCGCTCCGTGCGCCAGCAACTTCCCAAATTCATTCGGGTGTTCCGCAAAGAACCGCTCTTGGTTTGCCCACCCAGTGATGGCGGGGCGCCCGTACCAGCCATTAAAGCCCAAGTAACGCAGCAGATGATGGAATCGCTGTTGGCCCGTTTGCCCCGCCTCGGCTTGCTGCGGGAAACGTACCAGCTCACGCGCCTCGCCCGGCAGATGGAACGCAACGAAATCCCCGAAGGTCGGCGCGTCAGTTCCTTCGATGTACTCTTCCGCACCGCTGTGATTGGCACGACCGAAGCGATCCTCACGGCCGCGCGGGATTGGGACGATTCCGCCAACGAAGAAGGCCCCTTGGCGGCGTCCCTGCGCCTCATCAGCGAGAGCTACCAAAAGCTTTGGTTCGAACACAGCCAGACACTGCGATTATCGTCACTCGAAACCATGATCGACGGCGACGATTGGAAGGAACTCAAAGCGTTCATCCGTAACTACGGCGGCGATCTCTTCACCGTTCGGTTCATGACACTTTCCAACGTCCGCGGCATTCTCGCGCAGGGCACCGAAGCGTGGCTCGATAACGAAGTGATCCAAGGCGACCCGGACGGCTCCTGCCAACTCGTGCAAGATTGGGAAGCGGGCACGATCGATAAAGCCCGCATCGCCAAACTGTTCGAGACGGCGCTGAACGCTTTGGTGGAACATTACGACGAATACCGCGATTACAATACCACGACCACGCAATCCGATTACGGCGAGAACCTTTACACCCTCCTCGATTTCCTGCGGTTGAAAGTCACTTACGACCGCCACGCTTGGAGGTTGAAACCGTTGGTTCTCGCCCACGAAGTGCTCTGCAAGCGGGGCTACGACCGCCTCGCGGCCAAGTGGCGTGAATTCGTGAGTTCGCGCACCTCCAAGCTCGCGGACGACTTGCTCGAAGCGCTCGCCGAGCGCGAAACGGAGCACGGCATCAAACTGCGCACCGTACGCGATCGTTTGGAAGAACGATTCGTTCAACCATTGCGGGTCGATCAAGCCGGGGCGAGAGTACCTCGGGCCGCGGCGGCCATCCGCGATGGCCTCCCGGAAGATAACCCTGCATTCCAAGGTTTACTCGCGGCGATACAACCGCTCGCAGAGCAACCCGTCGGCGTCGGCTTGGATGTGCCGAGTTGGGTGAGGCGATTGGAAGACGAACTGCGGAGCGTCAAATTGTTGGAACCCGATGAAGACGACGAACCCCCGACTTCGACGCAAGGCGTCGAAGAATACCACATGCCGGCGTACCAAGGTTTGAGCATCGAAGAACTGCGGAAGCAGATGCGGGATTGGGACACCCCGCTCGAAGGAACATGAGTCGCGCCGGGCTAACATTCATCGGATGTCACTTCTTCACCGGTACCGGGGCAGTGAACCCCGGCGATGCGTTGAATTTCACCACCACTTTCGCATCCGAAGGATTCCACACCACCACCTCGCCAGCGTAGTCACCGCCCGCCACGAGCGAACCGTTGGGGCTGAACGCCACGGCGAACGCGTAATCCGTTAGCCCTTGGAGGGCGGTTTTGCTGGCGGTGCCCGCCGCATCCCAGAGACGAACGCTCTTATCCGCCGAGGCCGTGGCGATCATGCCATCTTTGCTCGAGACCGCAATTTTGAACACTTCGTCGGAATGGAAAGTGTTCGGCTTCGTCGGTTTGGTTTCCCCGGCAAGCTTCCAACTGCGCAACACTCGATCAGCACCCACCGAGAAGCCTTGGGTCGAGGCTTTGTTCACTGCCACAGCGTACACAATGTTCTGGTGATCGGGGAACGTGTACACCGATTCCTTGGCTTTCAGATCCCACACTTTAGAAGTCTTATCGCGGCCGGCGCTCACCAAGTATTTGCCATCGTGGGTCAAGGCGATGCCGAGCACCCAATCGGCGTGGTTCTCGATCGTTTGTTCGATCTTGCCCGACTCGAGATTCCATAACCGAATCGTACGGTCGCACCCGCCCGCCGCGAGGGTTTTGCCATCGGCGGAGAGTGCCAAGCAGAGCACGGAATCTTCGACATCGAGCAGCGATTTCACCAGCACCGATTTGTCGCTCACGCCATCGAGGAACGCCACGCCCGCTTCGGTTTTGGCGGGCTTCGCCGCGAGGTTGTAAATGCGAACGTCCCCCTCTTGGCCCGGCCTTCCCCCGGCCACCGCGAGAGTACCATCGGGGAGGAACGCCATGGCGTATGCCCGTTCCGCACGGGTGCGAATGCGTTGGGTCAGATTGCCTTCGGGGATGCTCCAGACGGTGAGTTCGTGGTGACCACCGACGACGAGCGATGCGTTATCCGGCGCGAAGGCGAGGCTGTTGACGACGACCGGGAACTTGTACGCGGCGGGTGGCATCGGCGGTTGCCAGCGAACGCGGAGTTCCTTGAGCAAGTCCGCTTTGGCGTCGATCCCGGCATCGAGCTTCGCACCCTGTTGAATCCAAGTTTCGATGATCTTGGCCTTTGCGGCCGGCACCGCTTCGCCTTTATCGCGGGGAGGCATCCGGCGTTCTTCCTTCGTGACGATCAAATCGTGGAACTCACTATCGTTGACTTTGCCCGCGATGATCGGTTCGCCACTCGGCCCGCCGGCCATGAGCTTCTCGAATGTGGTCATGTCGTACTTGCCGCTGCGTTTTTTGGCATCGTGGCAGGCGAAACAACTTTCCTTCAAAATCGGGGCCACCTCTTGGATGAAGCTCACCGGCTTGGGCGGTTGGGCATTCGCGGAGGAATCAACGCCCAGTAACATCGCGGCGAGAATCGCGGCGGCCACGGCGCAGAGAACGCAAAAACAGTAACGGCGATGATGCATCGGAATATCCGGGAAAGGATGGCGGTTAGTGGAAGTTTACCCGAACCATCCTACGCTGCAAGCGGCGTCCGCGATTCGAGTGGCATCTCGTATAAACACCCTTATGAACGAATCGGCCCTCTTCCGTTGCGAAATTCCCGGTTATACCCCGAAATCGGGGAAAGTGCGAGACGTCTACGACCTCGGCGATCGCTTAGTGATCGTCGCGTCGGATCGTATCAGCGCCTTCGATTGGATCATGCCCACGCCGATACCCGGGAAGGGAATCCTCCTCACGGCCATGACGCGATTCTGGCTCGATCATTTGAACGTTCCCAATCATCGCATTTCTGAAGATTTGC
>JBBQWA010000129.1:0-11714 GCA_038211045.1 Gemmatales bacterium | reverse complement strand
GGAGGTCTATCGACCAATCGTTCACGAGTGTGAAGTGTTGCGTAATGTGGCTCGGAAACCTCGCTCCACCGCTGGTCAGGTATAAGCTCCGCAACCACTCGTAATCGTTCTTCCTTTCCGCCTCGAAAGGACTTCATCGTGTCGGTTCGAGAACCCGGGGGGACAGCCATCAGCACCAATGCCTTCAAGATACATTCGATCCCGTATCCCGCAAGGTAAACCGCACCGGTGGTATATTCCGCCTTGAAAAGCACCTTGGCCTCCTCACACCGCTGAAAGGCACAGCGATAGTAGAGACGGGCGTCGGGCGAAGCCGGCGTGGGCATGTCACAGCACCTCAATGGGTTCCGACCCGATGCGACCGCATTGCGATTATACGCACTCGTTGAGAAACGCACCCACGCAATCCGTTAGGCCCGCTGCATGTTCGCAACCGGTTTCCTCGTATTGGCGGCATTCACCCCAGCACTTGCTTGGCCCGTTCGCGGCCGGCGTTCGTCAACTTCAATAGCTCGCCGTGTTGTTCCACCAACCCGTGGCGTTCGCTACGCTTCACCACGGTTGCCACGTCGGCGGGCAGCCAATGCAAGTGGCGGTGGAGGCCGTCGTATCGCGATTCTTCCGATTCGGCCGGGGTGCCTTCGTGCTGGAAGAGGTGGATCGCCAACGTCGTTTCGTGGAAGCGGCGGCGTTGGTGCCAGCGCCGCAAGGCGAAAGCGATCATGCCGCGTTTGGGAGCGACGAGATACACGAGGCCGAAGATTCCCCCCTGCATTGTGGCGACGGTGCCCGCGATGTTGGTGTCGAGGGCGAGGGCCAACAGGGTTCCAAGGGACGCTCCCGCCACGCCGAGGAAGATGCTCAATGCGATCATCGCGCTGAGCCGATCGGTGAGCAGGTAAGCCGTAGCGGCAGGCACCACCAACAGCGCCACCACAACCACCGGGCCGACCGCATCGAACGCCGCAACGCAGGTGAACGAGACGACCGTCATCAGGCCGTAGTGCAACGCAGCCGGGGCGAAGCCGAGGGTCGCAGCGAGGCCAGCGTCGAAGGTGCTGAGCTTCAATTCTTTGTACAAGAGGCCCAGCAATACCACATTGACCAAGAACATCCCGGCCATCACCACGAGGGAACGCGGGGCGATATCGGTGCCGAAGAGTGTGAAACGGTCGAGTGTGCTGAGTTCGGCGGAGCCGAGGAGTACGCGATCGACATCGAGGTGGGTGTTGCGCAAGTACATTGATGCGAAGAGCGTGCCGAGGGCGAACATGGCCGGGAATACGAGGCCGATCGCGGCATCCGAGGCGATCAAACGGCTGCGTTGCAGCAGTTCCACCGCCGAGACGGTGAGCACGCCGCTCGCGGTGGCACCGAGAAACAACCACGGCGACGACAAATCCCCCACCGCGAAGTAGGCCACCACGATGCCGAGGAGCAAAACGTGACTGATGGCGTCAGCGGCGAGCGCCATACGGCGCAGCAAGAGGAACACGCCGGGCACGGCGCAGGCCGCCGCGACCGCGGCGAGTACCAGCACGGTTTCCAGTTGGTAGTTCATGGGTTTCGATCCGAGCCGGAAGCGTTAGCGACGATGGTTGCGTTTGTCGTCGCTAACGCTTCCGGCTCTGAAGTTGATCGTTGAAACAGCGGCGCCAAAAGAATCGAACCCAACGCCAGCGCCGTCGCACACAAAACCACGGTCGGCCCGGCCGGGATCGGCGGGCCTTTTCCTTGCACTTCGTAACTCAACAGGATGCCGCCGAACCCGGCGACCGCCCCGAAGATCGCGGCGAGAATCGCCACGGCTCCCAACTTGTTCACCCATTGCCGAGCCGCGCTCGCCGGGGCCACCAAGAGCGCACTCATCAGTACCACGCCCACCGATTGCAGCCCGATGACCACGGCAATGACGATGGCTGTTGTGAGAAGGATGTCTAGGAAGCGCGTCGGGTAGCCGAGGCTCGCGGCGTAGTCGCGGTCGAAGCTCACGAGCTTGAATTCCTTCCAGAAAAGCATCAGCACGATCAACACGGCGAGGCCGAAACCGAGAATGACGATTAGATCGTCGGTTCGCAGGAAGGCGGCTTGGCCGAAGAGGTAACGATCCAAGCCGTGGCGCGTCGCTTCCTTCGCGGCGGGTTGAATCCATTGTTCGAGGGCATTGGTTGCGGGCCGCCCGGCGAGTTTCTGCAAGAACGACATCAGCACCAATCCGAAGCCGAAGAACACCGCGAGCGCCCCGGCCAACGCCGCATCGAACGGCACCCGGCTCCGCTTAACGATTCCTCCGACGAGTGTCATCGCGATCCACCCGGCGATGGCGGCCCCGAGAATCAGCACCACGGAGGATCGCCCTCCGAAAATGAACGCGAGTGCCACGCCGGGGAGTGCCGCGTGGGAAATGGCATCCCCTTGCAAACTCTGCCGACGCACGACGGCGAACGTTCCCACCACCCCGGCGATCGCGCCGAGCGCGGCCAACCCGAACGCCACGGTACGCAGCGTGAGGTCGTCGAGCGGTGCGGGCCAAATCGAAGCGAACATGGGGTTAGTTTATGGTCAACTTCGAGCCGAGTCGACTTCGGCTCCGGACCGGCTCGGGTGTGGGTCGCCCAATGCCACTCGGCATCGGCCTTGCGGTGGCTTTCTCCACGCGGTTACACTTCCCCTCGCAGCACGGATGCTCCGAGGCCAACCCCGATGGTTCCCGCAATTTCCCCCGACCCGTGGCGGCACGAACGGCGGCTCCTCCAATTCGGCCTCCCCGCGCTCGCGGGCCTCGGCACCTTCGGCTTTCCTTACATCGGGCGGGATGCCCTCCACTGGTTCCCGCTGTTTCTGCTTTGGGCCGGTTGGCTCGTGGGTGTTCCCGCGTGGGTACTCGCCCGCCGCATCGGCTCGGCTTCCCCCTTGGAACGCCTCGGCTTCGGCAGCACGCTCGCCATCGTCGGGTTGGCCCTGTTCCAATTCGCGGTACTCGAACTCGGCGTGCGGGACTGGGTACTCGTGTATCCGCTCGCGGTGTTGGCAGTTTCTGTCGTTCTCAAACATTGCAGAACGAAGGAACTGGCTATCCCCCCCCACCCGCCGTTCTCGCTCCGCTCGACCGTCGACCTCCCCCTCCGGGGGGGAGGTGGGTGCTGTTGGTGGATGAAATGGCTGAAATTCAGCCCCACTCTTCACCTCCCCCCCGGAGGGGGAGGTCGTTCGAACGAAGTTCGAGCGGGTGGGGGGGATTTCGTCAACTGCGTGGAACCGATGCCGCGAACTGCGCTTACCGGGGCGATCCTCGCATTCGCCATGGCTCTGGGGGTGATGGCGGTGCTGCCGAGCTTCTTCCCCGCGAAGGTGCCGGTGTTGAACGAGCAACGCAAAAGCCGGTTGTTGAAGCTGCTTCCCGATATTCTTCTGCACCTGCAAGCGCAAGAAGAGATGAGCCACACTTGGCCGCCGCAGTTTTCGCCCGCCGCCGGGGTGCAACTGCGTTACCATCTCGCCGCCGACGCGATCACGTTGGCCCTCACGCCGCCGGGCGTTCCGCGTTTGGCGGTGAACTGCCATGCCATGCCCGCGTTTTGGCACCTGCTGATGGCCGGGAACGCGTTGTTGTTGGCGCGGCGGTACCTCGGGGCGACTTGGCTCGCGGGACTGTTTCCGATCCTCGCGGTGTTCGGCGAAGACTTCGGTTGGCTCGTGCCCAAGCTGGAATTGCCGATGGTTCCGAGCTTGCCGACCTTCCCGAGTTTCTTTTGGTACAACCCGAATCTGCCGGGGATGGCGGTGCTGATGGGCGGCTTGGCCGCACTCGGCTGGGCAACCGGAAGACACGGTCGAAGATGCATTGCCGAATGCTCGGCAGGCCATGACGATTCGACTGCAATCCCCCCACCCGCTGTTGTCGCGGCGCGACAATCAACGACCTCCCCCCAACGGGGGGAGGTGAAGAGTGCGATCGAATTCCGGCCTTCGCTATCAAACAACCATACCCACCTCCCCCTGTCAGGGGGAGGTCGACGATGGCCGCTTGCGGCCACGGCGGGTGGGGGTGGCTTTCCCATCACACCCAATCTTGCCCTCATCTGGGTTCCCGCAGTCCTTCTCGGCGGGGCGGCATTGTTCAAAGTGTTCATCGGCGTGCAAGCCGGGTTGGCCGTGGCCTTCGCGCTCGTCCTCTGCGGTGCCGGTTCGCGGCGGACGCTCTTTCAAATTCTCATGGGGCTTGCGCTCTTCGGAGCGATGTTGGCATTCCTCTACCGGCATACTTTTGAAGCCCCGAATCAGCACCTCCGGATCGAAATGCTGACCGAGATGCGAATGAGTTATTGGTTCATTCCCGTGATCCTGGGCTTCCGTATCCTCGGCCTGAGCGAACTCATTCGCATTTCGATGCGAGCGATTCGAGAAGGGCCGCTCCGCGTCGCGGTGGTCGGGTTGGTACTCACCGGGGCGATCGGGCTGTTCGTTCGTATCAGCGCGATGCTGACACCGGGGGTATTGGGTTACAACAACGGTGTGTGGCTCGCGGTGGTGGCGAAAGTGCCGATGTGGCTGTTGGTTCTCGGGGCGATCCAACGTTGGCAGTTACGGCCGAGCTCGAAGGTAGCGTTGGCATTACTCATCACCGTCGTTGCGGTTCGCGGGGCGTGGCCGTTCGTGAAGTTCCAATGCGAATCCTCGGAAGTGGCCACACCGCCGCATTTGATCACGCCGGACGATCTCGAAATTCCACGATGGTTGAAGCAATCGGTTCCGCCGGGAACGATCGTGGCGTGCGACCCAACCTTCCCGTTGAGCCTGACGGCACTCAGCCCGTATCGCACGCCCTGCCCGCAAGTGGGCGAATTCGCCTACGCGATCTCGTTCATGACGAGCCAAGATCATGCTCAGCGTGTAATGGACGCCAAACAATTCTGGGACGAATGGTCGTGCGGTGGGCTGCCGCGCGAATATTTGAAGAAATATCGGGTGCGTTGGATCATCACGCGATCCGACTTGGGCTGCCCAGATGGGCAAGTTGCGGTATTCCGCAACGGAAGCTGGGCAATTTACGAGGGTTATTCTGCCAGCAGGGCCGAGCTGGCCATGTGGTAAACCACGCTGTGCCGCGAAACTACGCATTCTCTGCTTTCAACCCGAAGCCGCCAGATTCCGCGAAATGCTTACAGTTCCGTTCTTCACATTCCGATTCCATTGAGGTTGCACGGCGGTCTGGCAAAACGGATTTTGCCCGACTTGCCAATACCCCCGATTGGCACCGTGCTCGTTGGCTCATTCACTCAGACTCTTCTGACGAGGATCAATATGAATATCGGTATTCTCTGCTCGACGCTGGCCATCGGCCAAACTCCGGCCATCCCGCCGTTGCCGGTGATTCCGGCTGCCCCGGCTCCGATCGTGCGTACGATGCCCGCGATGCCCGCGGCACCGGTGTTCGCTGCGCCGACCATGAAGGTTCAAGCCCCGGCCCCGATGCCGGCCCCCACTACTCCAGCCACTCCGGCTCCAGTCGCCGCACCGGTTAACGAAGCACCTGCCGCTGCGGAAGAAGCCGCCCCGGAAGCGGATAAGTTCTTCCTCCAGAAGTTGCTCGAGGGAACCTCTGGCGGCAAACAATTGGCCGACAATGGCTGGAAGATCTACGGTTGGACGCAAGGCAGCTACAACGCCAGCACGGTCCGCAATAACAACAACAGTCCCGTGCCCTTCATCCAACGCGCGAACGCGTTCTCTCTGAACCAAAACTGGTTGCACATTGAAAAAACGATCGACACCGAGAAGAAGGAAATTCAGCTCGGCGGGGTGTTCGATGGCTTCTACGGTTCGGACTACGCCTTAACGCTCAGCCGCCCCTTGTTTACGAATCAACTGAACAACCTCACTTGGCAGAACCCAAACGGTTACGACATCTTCCAGATGTACGCCGACGTTTACCTGCCGAACCTCGGTGCTTCGGGTACCACGTTGCGAGTGGGTAAGTTTGCTACCTTCCTCGAATACGAAGTGGTGCAAGGCATCAGCAATCCGTTCATCAGCCGCTCGTACCTCTTCCAGTTCAACCCGTTCACCCACACCGGGGCCTTGGCTATCACCCCGATCGGCGACGACTGGACGATCCAAAACGGTGCGGTGCTCGGTGCCGATAACTGGATCGACAGATACACGAACAGTTTCACCTACATCGGCCAGTTGAAGTGGGCGCCGAAGGAAGGCAATACATCGGTCGCCTTCGGTACGATGATCGGCAGCGCCCAGTTCAACCAACAGGAAAACTTCAACAACTACGACGTGTTCAACCTGCAAGTGACCCACAAGATCACGGACAAGTTGACCTATGTGTTCGACGGTAGCTACTCGTTCATGCAGAACGTGCCGAACGTCAGCGGCGGTAACGCCAACTGGTACGGCATGGTGAACTACCTGTTCTACCAAGTGAACGATAAGCTCGCTTCGAACTTCCGCGTCGACCTGTTCAACGATACCCAAGGTATCCGCACCGGCTACAACGGCCTGTACACCGCTGTGACCTACGGCTTGACCTACAAGCCGATGCCTTGGTTGAGCATCATGCCCGAAGTCCGCTACGACTATAACGCGGGCAACGGCGTCGCCGTAGCTGACGGCACGACCCAAGGCCCTTGGGACGGCAAGAAGGATCTCTTCACCGCCGCCGTGGGCTTCATCGTCCGCTGGTAAATGGAAGCAGTCCAACACGAAGCCGACGGACAGCAAGTCCGTCGGCTTTCTTATTTATAGTATGGGATGAGGCACGGCGCATGAAGTGCATGATTTATCGATGGAACCGAATTTCCCGGTTCTAATGCACCTCAGCGGAGATTTTACAATGCGTAAGTTGCTACCCGTTTCGTTCCTGGCGGCCTTGGTTTTCAGTGTCGGCAGCGTCGAAACAGCCAAAGCGGAAGCCCCGAATCCCGCAATGGTCGCCTGCGCCAAAGCCTGCGGCGAATGCGCCATGACCTGCGACCAGTGCGCAGCGTACTGCGTGACCGCGTTGGCGGAAGGCAAAAAAGAACATTTGAAGTCCCAGCGATTGTGCCAAGATTGCGCAGCGATCTGCGGAACTGCTACCTGCATCATGGCAAGGAGCGGGCCGTTGTCCGACGTGATCTGTAACGCCTGCGCCGATGCTTGCAAGCGCTGCGGCGATTGTTGCGAAGCGATCCCAGGCGACGAAATGATGAAGAAGTGCGCCGAGGAATGCCGCAAGTGCGAAACCGCCTGCCGCGCGATGTTGAAGGTGAACGCCGGAACGAAGTAACTCTCTTTCCGCGAACGAACTCGTCGCAGCGAGTTTGTCGCGGTTCCACACTAACCAGGTTTTCCATGTATCGAATGCTCCTCGCCTCCGTGGCCACTCTCGCACTCACATCACATTCCTTCGCCGAGGGCGAATTCTTCGCCAAGCTCCGCACTCGCATGGCCCTCCAACGGGAAACCATCTGCGGTTGGGACGAACTCTTTCGCAACGGCACCGCCACCGGCGAACCCTGCGGCAAAACCCGCGGCACCGTTCTCCTCGCGGATGGCCCGATGCCACGGTTGAAAGCCCGAATGCAGAACCTCGCCTGGAAAGGCAAAACCTTCCCCGGCGACGGCACCATGGTCAACCGTTGGCCCGCTGGCATCGAAGCCGTGACCGCGACCACCGAAATGGGAACGAGCCTCTTCGACGGTCAGCCGTGTCTGGTGATGCAATACGCACCCGATGCACCGGTGTTCCCGGGGGTGCGCGACGAACTTCGCGAGATCGCCCCCGGCACTTGGCTCGGCCGCAATTACGAAGGTGCCACCGGCACCTTCAAGGGCTACTTCTTGTTGCAGCGATAATGCATTTCCGAGCGGCGGGCGTCCGTCCGCTGAGGTGAAACGCAACCCCGCCGCTCGGGGTTGCGTTTCAATTCCGCATGGCCGCCAGTAATCCCAAGAACTCGCCCAGTTCTTGTTCCGGGGTGCGGGCCAATGCCAGTAACCGGGCGATCCGCTGTCGTTCCGAGTCATTCTTCCGGTCGAGCAGCGGTTCGAGGTAAGCGATCATCGCACCCTTCAAGACGTTGGGGTTCGTTGTTTCGAACTTCTTGAACATCGCCGCGAGTTCCGGCCCGTACATGTCGTAGATCGGCGTGACGAACTCGGCCATCTTGAAGGCGATGAATGCCTCCGGGCCGGCTCGCAACGCGTAAGTTTGCGCCGCGGCCAACCGGCGGTGATCCTTCAAAGGGGCGGCGAGCTTCCGCTGGCCCGCCAGCCATTCCAAATCCCGTTCCAATCCGGAACCTGCCAGTTCCCGGATAGCGAATCGCAACGCCAGTTTGTATTTGGATTCCGCATTGGGCACATATGTCCGCAGCGTTTCGCGATCAATCTGCCGCGTCGAAACGAAGTAATCGAACCTTTGTTGCGCAGGCCACTTGCCCGGCTTCTCCACGGATTGCACCAGCGAAAAATCCTGCTTCAAATACGTGGTCGCGGCGCTCACCCGCAGGCGGGTATCCGACGTTCCACCATAGTAAGCCGGTGTGGAGGGCGGCAGAATTTGATTCTCATCCGGAACGGCTCCCCTAACCAACTCGCTGGTTTTGAAAGACGCTGGATGGCACATCAAACAGTTCCGGAGGTGGTTGACGCGGACGATCTCGCGCCGGTAGGCGCCCGCGCCGGTGCCGGGCAGTTCCGCCTCGAACGGGGCGTCCGGATCGTGCTGGGCCAGCAATACCGCCAATCCCGGCAGGATTTCCTTCATGCCGAGTTCGACCATCGCTTCGCAGGCGTGTTCGACGGCCCGCACCCACGGGTAGCGCGACCATTCCAACAATTGCGCCCCGACCTGTTCGCGATCGCGGCCCCGCAACATTTCCACCGCGGCGGCGCGGTTCCCGGCATTGGTATCGAACACCGCCCACTTCACGAGGGCTTCCGTCGCCGCGGGGCTATCGTTGTCGCGGAGCAGTGCGCAACTCATCCGCCGCAGTTGGTAGCCTTCCGCTTGGAGCATCTGCTGGATGCACGGCACCGCTTCCGGCGCACTCCAACGCCACGGCTTGATGGAGATCCCATCGGGCGAGGGTTTCGAGACGATACGAACTTCCGGTGCGTCCACGTTTAACAGTGCGTACAATTTGGCCACATTCGGCGACCTCCCGAACCCTCCGTTTTCAGTGCTCTTCGCCACGGCATCGCGGAAGTCCTTCGACATATCGTTCATGTTCCGGGCCGCTTCCTCGGGGAGGCGCGTTTCGCTCCCGACACGAAAGGGTAATCCTGCCAGTTCGGGTCGGTTTCGTGCCATTACCACCGATCCCGCAAATCGCTTCTTCAGGTTCTCGGCACGTTTCGCGGCCGTGGCAAGATCCGTTCCGAGAGTCGGGTTCAACGCGGTGGCCAAGCCCACTTCCACCGTCTTCGCCAGTTCCAACTCCAATGCGTCACTCTCGATTTCATTGATCCGTCGGGCGATCACATGCTTGGGGAAATCGCGCGGAGCCGATTTGAGCTTTCCGCGTGGGCCGCCTTCGTCGAGAACCACCGGGTAGAACTCGTTTTCGGTTAAAGTCTGGGCCGCAACTTCGGCCACGGCACTCGGCATCGGCGCGATCTCGCGCGGTTCCGGAGTTTCTGCAATCGGGAGGAACTGTTGAACCACCGTGTGAATCGGGGCCTTCTTCGCAACCTCCACCCGCGGGGGCGAAGCGCGGAGGGTCTTGCCCGCGATCCATCGGCCGAGGCCGACGGCAATGAGGATCGTTGCGAAAGATGCGATGGCGATTCGACGACGGCGCGAACGTACCTTCGACCTGCGCCCTTTTGTGGAGCGTGGCATAGCTTTCTCCGGTGCTTGCGGGTTTTCGATTCCTGCGATGTGCGAACAGCAACCCAACACAGGGGTGAGTCATTTCGTTGGCGCAGAAAATGGAAGCGGGCTTCAGGCGCTTCCCGAAGTTAGCGTTCCACGCCGGCACGCGAATCCTCGTTCCGCAGTCGCAATGCCCCCTCGCGAGTCTCGAGAAAATTGTTCGGCGCAACTCGGCGCCGCGCGGAATGTTGGACTAGATTTGATTGCGCTGCGTGGGAACCACGGCGTGCCCGGTGCCGCGATGAACATCTGCCCGATATGCTTGTTTGTGAATGGTGCGAGTGCGGAAGCCTGCACGCGCTGCGGGAAGTTTCGTTTCGACGGTCGGTCGGTGGCTGTCGCCGTGGCCGATTGCCCGTCCCGCGCCGACATCGGCAATCCGCCGGCGCTGCACGATCCGACCTCTGGCACGCGGGCCGACGTTTCCAACTGCGTGATCACCAAACCTTCCGGCGCACTCAAATCGGCGGCCAATCAACGCGCCCTCCCACCCGCCGATTCCCACGGTCAGGATCAACCTTCCACGCCGATCAGCGAAACGACGAAGCAAACCCGCACGGTACTGAAGCCCAAGCTCGAAGTGGTTCGCGGCGAACGCTGCGGTGCGCACTTCGCCGTGCTGGAAGGGAAGAACATCGTCGGTCGCACCGTGAATTCGCCGGTCGATATCGACCTCACCGGCCAAGAACCGATCGAACGGGTGTGGACATCCCGCAATCACGCCTGCTTGCAATTCGATGGCCGCACCGTGCTCGTCGAAGACATGAACAGTTTGAACGGCACCTTCGTGAACCGCGCCCGCATCTACCCCGGCCAACAGCGCGTGCTGCACCCGAACGACGTCGTCCAAGTGGGCACCGTTCAACTCCGGCTCTTGGTGAGCGCGGAGAAGGTGGAAGTTTGAACAGTGTTCAGTGTTCAGCAAAACCACCATTGGAACCGAACAACGAACTTATAAATTCTTTGAATGAACACATCAACGCCTCCCCACGATGACAAGAAAAAAGCCTTGCAAATCCTCGGGCCGGCGGTCGCCGTCGCGGCGGTCGTCGTTCTGATTGGCTTGATGGTGAGCATCGGCAATTCTTCCGGCCCGAGTACCGCCAAGGGTAAGCCAGGCGATCCGCCGAATCCTTCCGGCGCCAGCATGGCCGGGCAATTCAACTTCCCCCTCGATAATCCGGAATGGAAAGACATCGGCGATGGCTTGAAGAGCTGGGACGTAAAAGAGGGCACCGGCGATCCATGCCCCGCCCAAGCCAACGTGAAAGTTCACTACGCCGGGTTCCTCACCAACGGCAAGAAGTTCGATAGCAGCATCGATCGTGGCCAACCGATCGATTTCGGCCTCGATGGCGTGATCGCCGGGTGGACGAAAGGTATCCCCGGAATGAAAGCCGGCGGCATCCGCCGCTTGTACATTCCTTCGGCCCTCGGCTACGGTCCCGGTGGCACCCGCGGCATCCCCGCCAATTCCGACCTCGTTTTCGAAGTGGAGATGTTGGGTTTCCAGTGATGCGGGGCCGGCAACGCGATCGCGCCAAACTCATCCGAGAGAACTCGTTCTCGCTAGGCAGACTTACCGGTTGCCGATCATTTGGATTGGGGCAACCGGGCATGGCAACGGCGCGGAAGTCTCGGTAACACATCCGAACTGCAGCGATTGGCACGGGCCGCAGGTATTCTTCTTGCCCATGTTGTTCTCGAAGAGCGGTTTCGATGGAACGTAGATTCGGTCGCCGGGCTGCAATTGGTAATTGGTGGATACGTCGCCGAGCTGAACGATCTGATTGTAGCACACGGGTAATACCACCCGGCAACTGTCGGGCGAAGTCGGCCGCGA
>JBBQWA010000128.1:0-11746 GCA_038211045.1 Gemmatales bacterium | reverse complement strand
CCAAGGTTCCACCAATACAACCATCGGCATCGTTCGGGCATTCTGTACGGCCGCCTTGGCTTGAATCTCATGCACGGCAATTCTCCACGATTCAATTCCTGTTCTACCCGCCCTCCGCACCGCCGATAAGCTAACCTTTTCTAGCCGTACGCCATTTTCCGCGGAGCCTTCGAACCATGGCCAAGATCACCGTCAAGAACCCCGTCGTCGAAATGGATGGCGACGAGATGACCCGCATCATCTGGCAGAAGATCCGCGAGAAGCTCATACTCCCGTACCTCGATATCGACCTCAAGTACTACGACCTCGGCATGGAACACCGCGACGCCACCGACGACAAGATCACCTTCGAAAGTGCCGAGGCCACCAAGAAGTACGGCGTGGCCGTGAAGTGCGCCACCATCACGCCGGACGAAGCCCGCGTGAAGGAGTTCGGCCTCAAGCGGATGTACCCGTCGCCAAACGGTACGATTCGGAACATCCTCGACGGCACGATCTTCCGCGAGCCGATTGTGTGCAAGAACGTTCCCCGGCTCGTCGGCCACTGGGATAAGCCCGTCGTCGTCGCCCGGCACGGCTTCGGCGACCAGTACAAGGCCAGCGAAATCAAGTTCGACGGCCCCGGCACCGTGAAGCTCACCTACACCCCGGCCGATGGCGGCCCGGTCGTCGAAAAGGAAGTCTTCAAGGCGCCGAGCGCCGGCGTCACGCTCGCCATGTACAACCTCGATTCCAGCATCCGGGGCTTCGCCCGCGCATGCTTCCATTATGGCCTCGGCCGCGAGTACGCCGTGTACCTCAGCACGAAAAACACAATCCTCAAAGTGTACGACGGTCGGTTCAAGAACATCTTCCAAGAAGTGTTCGATGCCGAGTTCAAGGCGAAGTTCGATGAAAAGAAGCTCAGCTACGAACACCGCCTCATCGACGACATGGTCGCCGCCAACATGAAGTGGAGCGGCGGCTACCTTTGGGCGTGCAAGAATTACGACGGCGACGTGCAATCGGATACGGTCGCCCAAGGCTACGGTTCGCTCGGTTTGATGACCAGCGTGCTCACCACGCCGGACGGCAAGACCGTGGAAGCCGAGGCCGCCCACGGCACCGTGACCCGCCATTTCCGCGAGCACCAAAAGGGGAAGAAGACCAGCACGAACCCCATCGCCAGCATCTACGCTTGGACGCGCGGGTTGATCTACCGCGGCAAGATGGACGGCACGCCGGACGTGGTGCAGTTCGCCGAGATCGTGGAGAAGGTGTGCGTCGATCTCGTGGAAGCCGGGAAGATGACGAAAGACTTGGCTATCCTCATCGACGCGAACGCCCCCTACCTGACGACCGACGAGTACCTCGACGCGGTGGATGCGGAATTAAAGAAGCGGATGGGGTGATGTTGCCTTTGTTCCCCTCTCCCCAAGGGGAGAGGGTTTAAAGGCCAGCGTCGATCAAAAAAGCCCACCCGGAATCGGGTGGGCTTTATTCGTGTCTGTCGGATATTTGCTACTACGAGGCCAAGGCCGGGATGGCTTCCACCACTTCTATCTCGGTGGTCTCGAAGCCGAGCTTCTTCTCGCCGTCTTCGCCATCCACGACAACCACCTTGACCGTTTCCTTGCCCACGAATTCGCCGCGGAGCAGCGAATCGGCCATGGCGTCTTCGAGGTGCTGCTCGACCGCACGGCGGAGGGGCCGGGCGCCCATTTCCAAGCTGCTCCCCTTCTCGATCATGAACTCCTTGGCTTCTTCGGTCACCACGAGCTTCAGTTGCTTTTCCTTCAACCGCTTGCCTACCTTGGCCAGTTCCATGTCCACGATCTGCTTCAGGTTTTCCTTGGTCAGGCTGCGGAACACGATGGTGTCGTCCAAGCGGTTGAGGAACTCGGGGCGGAACACTTTGCCCATTTGTTCCAACAATCGCTTCTTCATGTCTTGGTAGTTCACCTCGGCGGTGCGGGTCACGTGCTTGGTGAACACGCTGCTGAGGTCGTCCGGCGTGATGATCGTATCGGCGCCCACGTTCGTGGTCATGATCAAGATGGTATTCTTGAAGTCGACGATGCGACCGACGCTATCGGTGAGCCGGCCTTCTTCCATGATCTGGAGCAAGCTGTTCCAAACGTCCGGGTGGGCCTTTTCGATTTCGTCGAGCAACACCACGCTGTAGGGCTTGCGGCGGATCTTCTCGGTGAGTTGGCCACCCTCTTCGTAGCCGATGTAGCCGGGGGGTGCGCCCCACAAACGGCTGACGTTGTGCTTCTCTTGATACTCGCTCATGTCGAGGGCCACGATGGCGTTCTCGTCGCCGAATTGGAACTTGGCGAGGCTCTTGGCCAGCAGGGTTTTGCCCACGCCCGTTGGCCCGGCGAAGATGAAGCTGCCGATCGGCCGGCGCGGATCCTTCAACCCGCTGCGGCTCTTGCGAACCGCTTTGGCAATGGCCTTGATCGCTTCGTCTTGGCTCACCACGCTGCCGTGGAGTTCATCTTCCATCTTGAGCAAGCGGCTAGTTTCCTGTTCGCCCACCTTCTTCAGCGGCACGCCGGTCATCTTGCTCACGACTTCGGCGATGATTTCCTCATCGACGACGCCATCGGCTTCCTTCGCTTTTTCTTTCCATTCCTTGGTCACGGCGTCTTTCTTCTTCTTCAGCTTGTCCGCTTGGTCGCGCAGTTGCGCGGCTTCCTCGAACTGCTGGTTCGCCACGGCCAGTTCCTTCTCGCCGTTGAGCTTATCGATCTGATCGTCGATTTCCTTCAAATCCGGCGGCCGCGTCATGGCTTTCAAGCGTACGCGGGCACCGGCTTCGTCGATCACGTCGATGGCCTTATCGGGAAGGCAGCGGCCGCTGATATAGCGATCCGATTGTTCCACGGCGGCCCGCAATGCGGCGTCGGTGATTTGCACCTTGTGGTGGGCTTCGTAGCGGTCGCGCAGCCCCTTGAGGATTTCGACGGCTTCGTCCTTGCTCGGCGGGTTCACCACCACTTCTTGGAAGCGGCGGGCGAGTGCGGCATCTTTTTCGATGTACTTGCGGTACTCGTCGAGCGTGGTCGCCCCGATGCACTGGATTTCGCCGCGGGCGAGTGCGGGCTTCAGCACGTTGGAGGCGTCTATTGCGCCTTCGGCACCGCCGGCACCCACGAGTGTGTGCAATTCGTCGATGAACAGGATGGTGTTCTTCGCCCGGCGGACTTCGTTCATCACCGCCTTGATGCGTTCTTCGAACTGGCCGCGGTACTTGGTACCCGCCACCATCATGGCGAGATCGAGCACGACCAACCGACGATCGCGGAGCAGATCGGGAACGGAACCGTCCACGATCATTTGGGCGAGGCCTTCGACGATGGCCGTCTTGCCGACGCCCGCTTCGCCGAGGAGCACGGGGTTGTTCTTGGTGCGGCGCGAAAGCACCTGCACCACGCGTTCGATTTCGTTGGAACGCCCGATGACCGGATCGAGCTTGGCTTGGCGGGCCAGTTCGGTGAGGTCGCGGCCGAAGCTATCCAAGGCCGGGGTCTTGGATTTGCTCTTGTTGCCGGATCGGGACTCTTTTTCGGAGCCGCCGCCGCCGGCGGGTTCATGTTCGTTCGGCATTGGATTGTGTCCCAGCAGGTTGAGAACTTCTTCGCGGACATCTTCGAGCTTCAAACCGAGATTCATTAATACTTGGGCCGCGACGCCTTCTTGCTCGCGGAGCAAGCCCAGCAGTAAGTGTTCGGTTCCCACGTAGCTGTGGTTGAGGTTGCGGGCTTCTTCGATCGAGTATTCGATCACTTTCTTGGCCCGTGGCGTATGGGGCAACCGCCCCATGACCACTTGGTCGCCCCCTTGGCCGTGCTGCACGATCCGCTCCACTTCGAGGCGAATCTTGCGCAAATCCACGTCCAAGTTTTTGAGCACGTTGGCGGCGACACCGGAACCTTCCTTGACGAGGCCGAGGAGGATGTGTTCGGTGCCGATGTATTCGTGGTTGAAGCGCTGGGCTTCTTGGTTGGCCAGCTGCATCACCTTGCGGGCGCGGTCGGTGAATCGTTCGTACATTGCGGTCTCCGTCGGTCGGGCGTCGTGCGGTGCCGTCGCTATCTGAGCATCTTATGGCGCCGGTGGCCGGGGAACCAATTGTACACACCGGGGCGTTTGCGGCGTTGTAATTAGTGAGAGAGGGGCACTGCGGAAGAAGATTCCACGGGTTCTCGGAAAGTTGAGAAATTCTAGGCGCCGTGGCAAGCGCTGGTCAAATCGGGGGAACGGTTTGCTTCGTCGCCGGGAGTTCGATCTGCACGATATGATAGTATTGATCGACCGCTCGAGGATTGCCTATGCCTGCGTTGGCCACAGCACTAGTTACCGCCGAAGTATTCGCTGTATTACCCCCACCCGCCGATGGTTCTCGCGAAGAACTCGTTCGCGGAAAGGTGATCCGCATGCCCCCGCCCCAAGGACGCCACGGGTATATTGCTGCAAATATCAGCGGTGATCTTCGGGCGTATGTTAAAAAACACAAACTCGGCTGGGTGGTCGTCGAATCGGGTGTGATCCTCGAACGCGACCCCGATACTGTGAGTGGGCCGGACGTTTCCTTATACAGCATTGCTCGCCATCCTGAACCGCCCGATCAATACTTTGAAATCCCACCCGATCTCGCCGTGGAAGTCCTTTCCCCAGACGACCGCCGGCCGAAAGTGCGCGAGAAAATCCGCGAGTACGTCTTGAAGGGGGTCAAGTTGATTTGGCTCGTCGATCCCGAATCGAAAACGGTCACCGTGTATTCGGGATCGCTCCGTGGCACGGAATTCGACGAATCCGAAACCCTCGATGGCGGAGAAGTCCTCCCCGGTTTTAGCTGCGTCATCGCGGAATTGTTGAACTGAGGCAGCAACGATACTCATCTTGCGAACCTCGCCTCACTTCTTCTCGTCGAATCGGTAGAGTTGCGTTTCCGTGCGGATGAACAGCGAACCGCCGGCGGGGAGGATCGTGGCGAAGGTCTTTTCGTTCAAATCGCTTTCGGACAGAACCTTCAACTCCTTGGTATTCGGTTCGATCACCGAGCCGTGGCCGGTTTCGGAGGTGACGAAAATCTTGCCGTCGGCGAGGATGGGCGACGACGAAAACGCTCCGCCTTTCACCCGTTCGGCCCAATGCACTTTGCCGGTCTTGGCGTCGTAGCAGCTCATGGTGCCGCCGTCCGAGATCGTGTAGAGTTCGTCTCCCACGAGCAGTGGCGATGGGGTGTTCGGGGCGAATTTCTTGCTCACCCACGCCACGTTCTTGGCGGTGATGTCGCCAGTACCTTCGGGCTTCACCGCCATCAAGTGCTGGGTGACATAGCCGGTACTGAAGAAGAGCAAGCCGTGGCCGTACACCGGCCGGCAGATCAAAGACCACCCGGCGACGGGGTACTTCACACGCCAGATTTCCTCGCCCGTCTTCGGATCGTAGGCGGCGCAGATGTCGCTCGCCGGGCTGATGATCATTTGTTTGCCATTGTGTTCGATCAATTGCGAAGTGGAGAAGGAGAACTTCTGCCGAGCGGGGGTTTTGCGGTCGGTCTTCCACACTTGGTCGCCGGTTTTTAGATCGAGGGCGAGTACGAATTGGCTATCGGTACCGTCGCAGCAGAACACGATGTTGCCGCCGACGAGGATGGGCGAGCCGCCGTTGCCGTGGAGCGGAATGTACGGGTGCTTTTGGCTCTTCCAGAGTGACTTCCCGGCGAGATCGTAGCAGGCGGTACCCATGTGGCCGAAGTGGACGACGATCCGTTCGCCATCGGAAACGCAGGTGGGGCTGGCATGGCCGTTTTTCTTGTGAATGTTGGGGGCTTTGGCTCCGCTTTCGAGGAAGACGAGATCGTTCCAAACGATACCGCCGGTCTTCGCATCGAGGCAGATCAACCGCAGTTCTTGATCGGGCTTTTCACTGGTTCCCACCGGCACGGCCGTGGTGAGGTAGAGTTTGCCGTTCACGAGGATGGGCGAACTCCAGCCGGTGCCGGGGATTTTGGTCTTCCACGTGACGTTCTTTTCAATGCCCCATTCGGTGGGCAAAGTGGGGCCGTTGTAATGGCCGGTGCCATTCGGCCCGCGGAATTCGTGCCACGGCGTTTCCGGTGCAGCCGCGAAAGCGAGTAAGGCGATCGTTTGAAGGAAGGGAACCATGGGAAGCCTTGTATAAACATTTTTATGGAGTGAGTCATTCGTATCGCAAAGCAATGGTGCGAAGCGAAACATCGCACGTCTATATTCGTGCCCGGGGGGACTTGCAAACGCAATCGTGATTGAGTTTCGGCAGGCACTTCGAATCCGGAAGTCGAACGTATGTCAGTTTCATTGTTCATCGGCGTAAGCGAGGCATGCTCGAATGTCGTCTTGAGTGAGGTAGGAAAAGTCATCGAGAATTTCCTCGTGCGTCATCCCCGCAGCCAGATACGAAAAGACATCGAAAACGGTGATCCGCATTCCCGGATGCAGGGTTTTCCACTGCGTTTGCCCGGTTCAACCGTGATGAGTGATCGCCGGTTCGATTTCATAGATAGCTCCGAGGAATCCCACTGATCCATTCTATCACAACACCTTGTGCCAAGTGAACCCGGTGGCTTCGGCGGTGATCTTCGCGGCGTCAGTGGCCTCGGCCACGCTTTTGCTCCTCAACAGCGTGGCAACGGTTCCCCGGTTCTCGTCCACGATTACGGTGTTGCAGCGGGTGGGAAGGATCACCATCGCCAAGAACACCAAGCCGGGCACGACGCCGAGCGCGAGCAACGCCGCAAACACAGCCCACTCGGCGAATCCTTGTTGCTGCGCGACGAACCCCGTTCCCGCACACCCTTCCTGCGAAACCAACTTCGGCTTCAACGGGAAAAAGGCGAATCGCCACGTTCGCCAAATTTGGCAGCGCCCCTCGCGTTCGCGGATCACCCGGAGCGTACCGTAGGTGCCAAGCATGAAGGCCTGCAGGAAAACCGGGACGATGGACAATGCCAGGTTTTCCAGCCACACGCTGCCGAGCTTCATGTTGTCGCCGCGAATCCACACGCCGAGGAGCACGGCCGCGGCGTTCACCCCCAACAGCACAAAGAAAAGGGTGCGGCGGAACTGCGGCGCCCATCCGTCAATCCATTCGCGGTCGATGGGCACATACTTCCGCCGAACCGGTTGGCGGTCCGGGCCGATCAACGGCGTTCCGCAATGGACGCAGAATGTCGCGGCGATCGGCAGCTCGCCCCCACATTCGGGGCAGGGCTTCAAACCGGTTCCGGGAACGGTGTACGGCGTATCGGGTCCGTCGAGCCGTTCCTCGCCATCCCCCTTCAACAACGGCACCCCAGTATTCTCCGCCGTGGGGAAGACGCTCCGCGACCGACGGACTGAAGCCGCGCCCGTCGCCCGCTGTTTCGGCTTCGGCGGTTCGGGCAACGGCTCAGGCTCGTTCACAAATGCGTAGAGTGGTCGGTCATCGTCCTCGTTGGCAGGTTGTGGGTCGGCCCGCAGATTCTCCGGCACGGCCACGGTTACCTCGCACCAGGTACAGCGGATCGAGCTGCCGGAGTAACCCTCCGACAGGGTGATGTTGCCCCGACATTGTTCGCACGCCATCCGCACGGGAGAAACCTTCACGGTTGATAGTGAGGAACACCCTCGGAAACCGCGGCGGCATTCAAGGGCTTATCCAGCGATGCCAACGGAATATGGTTGCGAATGGCAAGTTCAAGGTAAGTCGCATCGTAGGCACTCAAGTCGTGTTTGCGTGCCAGTTCGATAATCGCTTGAAGGATGTATATGGCCGGAACGGGTTCGGTTACTAATGGCAGGATCGTGAGGTACGCCAAGAAGCTGTCGGACTGCTCGCGGGTACACCGTTTCCGGCGTTCGCCGACGATGAAGACGTTAGGAATTTCGAAATGCCACATCGCGGGAACGAAAGCTAGGGTGATGTTGAGCGAGTTCATAACCGCATCAGCGTACGCACTGTTTTCGTCTTTGAAAAACACCGCAAAAACGATGGAGGCATCGAGGACAAACATGGGGGTCTCGATTCGGAAACATCATTCGATGGAAGGCATTAACGTCTGCCTTCTTCTATCAAATCTCGGATCGTACAGCCCTCTCCGAGTCTGGGGCCGTAACGGTCACGCCAAGCGATCATCTCCTCGACTATCCGAGCAATTTCCGCAGGATTTTTCAGCGTCGTCGGCTCGGCCGGAACCAACACGGCGATCGGAGTACCCGATTCGGAGATTTCGATCCGTTCTCCTGCGTTGACGCGCTTCAGTAAATCGGGAAAGTTCGCTTGGAAGTCGGTCGGGCTGAAAGTCGTCATGGCTCATACTCCGGATAGGACACTTCCATAGTATCGTCGTTGCCGCAACCACCGGAAGAAAAATCATGCCCGACGCCAAAGACATCATCCATTCGCTGGTGCTGCAACCGCACCCGCTCGAAGGGGGCTACTTCCGCGAAACCTTCCGCGATGCCCACGGCACCGCGATCTACTACCTGCTCACGGGGGCGGGCGTATCCGAGATGCACAAGCTTCCGGGCGCCGAAGTGTATCACCACTACCTCGGCGACCCGCTGGAAACGTTGCTGCTAAAGCCCGATGGAACCGGGGAAATCGCCATCGTCGGCCCCGATGTTGCGGCGGGGCAACGGCCGCAGTTGGTAATTCCCGGCGGCGTCTGGCAGGGGAGTACCCGCATCCCCGGCCCGCACGGATATTCGCTCATCGGTGCGACGATGGCCCCCGGTTTCCAGTTCGCCGATTACGAACGCGGCCCGCTTGCCGAATTGTGTCACACGTGGCCCGGCTTCCTTCAAGAGATTGCGAAACGAACGCCGAATGGTTAAGATCGCACTGACGCCGAATTCACATGGGAAGGACGACACCTTTGGCCATCAACATCCTTTGCCCGAGTTGCAACACCCGGTTGAACCTCACCGACGACCGCGCCGGCAGCACCTTCACCTGCCCGCGTTGCGATACCAAGATGATGATCCCCGGTTCAATCGCACCGCCTCCGGTCGCCTCCGCATACGCCGAACCGCGACAGGATTTCCGCGAAGACGACTCCGACGAAGCTCCGGTTTCCAAACGCCGCTCGCGCCGAAAGTCGGTTGAAGAAGACGAAGATGACGATCGCCGTCCGCGCTCTCGAAGCCGTGGTTTCGAGTGCCCCTACTGCGGTTCGCACCGGGCGCCGATCGTGAAAACCCAAATCTCGTCGACCGGTTGGATCGTCTTCGCACTGTTGCTCATCTTCACCGTCTGCCTCTGTTTTATTGGCTTGTTCATTACCGAGGAAACCCGAACTTGCCGGGATTGCGGCATGAAACTCTCGTGATGCCCGCACAGCAAAATCCATACGCTAACTCCACGAACGGATTCTTCGGAGTATCACCGTGATTCGGCAAATGTGCGGGCAATGCGGGGCGTTGAACCAAGTTCCCGAATCGGCGGCCGGAACCAAGCTGCCCTGTACCACCTGCGGGGCGATCCTCGACATCCCCGCCGCGTACACCCCCACCGTGGCCAACGATGGCGGGCTGCCCACGGCACCCAAGCCCCCGGAACCAGCCCCCGCTCCCGTGCCGCCGCCCGGTTTGAATTTGGCCGCGCTCAATCCGCAGCCGATCCCCGCCGCTCCGGTTTCCACCGAGAGCGGCACTTTCACCCTGCGATTGAACCCGCTTTGGCTCGATTGGGTTCCCGCGGCCGCCGTCACTCTGGCGTTCCTTTGCACGTTCTTCTTCTGGTTCGGCAGCTACCCCGGCGGTACCCGCGTGTACGCCCAGAACCCGTGGCTCGCGCTCATCGGCGACATGTCGGTCAGCCCATTGCCCGAGAAATTGATCGACGATGAAAAGGAGATCGAAGCGAACCTCCGCGGCAACCGCTGGCTCATCGCCTACATCCCGCTGATGTTCGCCGCACTCGGGCTTTTCTGGGTGGAACGCTTCTTGAAAAACCCGACTCCCACGACAGTTCCCGGCCCGTTGGCTTGGCTGCCGGGCATTTGGCCGCAACGGTACGCGGTGTTGACCGGCTTGGCACTTTTACTGTTCCTGTTGCTCTCGATTCAAACGTGGCGCGGCTACGGGGTGGAACACGCAATCCAAATGCGGGTGAACAAGTTGTATGCCGAGGAGGAATCGCAAGCCGATACCACGCCCAAGCGGCAGATGGTAACGGTGAAGAAGGGCCGCGATATGGCAAAGTATGCACTCGAAGGGACAACCCCGCTGGAAGTGGCGCTCTTCGCCCAAGGGTTGGTGTTCGCAGCGATGGCGGGGCGCTGGTGGTTGCACCGCCGGGGCAATAAGCCACTCCCGGCGATTACGTTCCATGTGTGAAACGATTACCCCACGAGTGGCTTGATCACGTTGCCATGCACATCCGTTAATCGGAAATTGCGGCCCGCGTATTTGAATGTGAGCTTCTCGTGATCGAGGCCGAGTTGGTTCAAGATGGTCGCGTGCAGATCGTGAATGTGAACCTTATCTTGCACGGCGGTGGCGCCGAACTCGTCGGTCGCACCGTGGCTGTAGCCGGGTTTGAATCCGCCCCCGGCGAGCCAAACGGTGAAGCCGCCCGGGTTGTGATCGCGGCCAGTACCATTGCCTTGTGCGTACGGCGTGCGGCCGAATTCGCCACCCCACCAAACGATCGTATCGTCGAGTAGCCCGCGTTTCTTCAAATCCGAAAGCAGCGCCGAGATCGGCTTATCGACCGCCTTGGCGTGATCGAGGTGCTTTGGCATATTCGAGTGCTGATCCCACGCGGGGTTCGCGGAGTTATCGCCGTAGTTCACTTGAATGTAACGCACCCCGGCTTCGCTGAGCCGCCGGGCCATGAGGCACTGCCGCCCGTAGGTATCGGTGGTTTTCTCGCCGATGCCGTAGGCCGCGAGGGTTTCTTTCGACTCTTTGGAGAGATCGAGAACGTCCGGGGCGTTGTTCTGCATCCGCCACGCGAGTTCGTAGGAACTGGCCACGGCTTCAAGTTCGCCATCGCCGGGGTTCTGTTTCAGTTTCTCGGCGTGCAATTCGCGCAGCAAATCGAAGCGGGCTTGCTTGCCCTCTGCGGGGAGCGAACCGGTGAGGTCGCGGATCGCGGAGCCTCCGTTGCCGGGGCGGGCAACCGCGGTGCCTTGGAAGAGCGCCGGGAGAAAGGCGTTGCCGTAGTTCCGCGGCCCGCCGTTGCCGGTACTCGGGGCGATGCTCAGGAAGCCGGGGAGGTTGGCGTTCTCGCTACCGAGGCCGTAGAGGATCCACGATCCCATACTCGGGCGGATGAAGCTGGTGGAACCGCAGTGCAGGAACAGCGTGGAAGGCCCGTGGGCCACGCCTTCGGTATGCATCGAGTGAACGAACGTGAGATCGTCCATATGCTTGTGCATTTCGGGAAACAGGTCCGAAGCCCAACGGCCCGTTTGCCCGTGTTGGGAATATTTCCACAGCGGCTTCATGATGCGTTGGTTGGAGCCGCGCTTGCCGGTGTTGGCGATGATGCGGGCATCGTCGAAGGCGTTTTGCTTGCCGTCGTCCTTGATGAGCTGCGGCTTGTAATCGTAGGAATCGACGTGGCTGACGCCCCCTTGCATGAAGAGGAAGATGACGCGCTTGGCCTTGGCGGGGAAGTGGCCGGGCTTCGTGGCCAGCGGATTGGCTGGGGCATTGGCTTGCGCCGCGAGGCCGCTGAGTGCCATGGCACCGAAGCCGCACCCGGTCGAAGCGAGCCACTGCCG
>JBBQWA010000127.1:0-11794 GCA_038211045.1 Gemmatales bacterium | reverse complement strand
CGTGCTTCTGTACGTTGCGTTCGATGCCGAAGGCCATTCCGACTTGAATAATGGCTGACGCCGAACTTGCTGCACGCAGAACAATGGCCTGTGACGCTGACGCTTGGTGGAAGAAAGAACCCATCCGCGTTTTTACCGCCCGAATACGGTTGGGGCCAATGGTTCCCAAGGTGAAGTATGTTCCCACACGCGCGTCATCCCGTTCATCAAACGGAATCCCAAGCTCTGCTGCACGCGCTTTAAGTTGCTCGAATTCGGTCAGCGTGGCAAAGAAAAGCAGAATGTCACATATGAGTTCATCCACGGCGTTCTCCGTACTTCTCGGTTTCCGCCGAAACAGCGCGATGATCGTTTGGCATGGCGTACCCAAAATCGTCTGAAAAACCAACTGTATCACAGCGAGCTTTACGACGGGCCACTACTGTTTCCCGTCTTTCTTCCCCGGCCGACGCTGTTGCGTCTTCCGCCCCGGCCGATAACCCGTCTTGGCCGGCTCGGCTCCGCGTTCGCCGGCAGCCTCGCCCCGTGCGGGGTTCGCCACGGTGTGATAGTGGTCGCCGCCGTTAGCGGCCCGACGACGCGCTTCGATGGCTTCCTTCGGCGGTTGGGCCGGGATCAGGCCGTCGCACCCGCCGATCAGGTCGCCGCGGCCAGCCTTGATGAGCGCTTCCCGCACTTCGAAATAGTTCCCCGGCTTGAAGAACTGCATGAGGGCCCGCTGCATTTTGCGGTCGTTCAAACCCTTGGCAATCGTCACGGGCTTCTTCGTGAACGGGTCGAGGCCGGTGTAATACATGCACGTGGCGATGTCGAACGGGGCGGGAATGAAGTCCTGCACTTGATCGGGCCGGTAACCGTTGCGCTTGAGGTAGAGCGCGAGGTCGATCATTTCATCGATGGTGCTACCGGGGTGGCTGGCGATGAAGTAGGGGATGAGTTGTTGCTTCGGCTTCCCAGCTTTCACGCTCGCCTTGTGGAATTGCTCCGCAAAGATGCCGAAGTTGTCGATGCTCGGTTTCTTCATCACCTCCAGCACGGTGGGGCTGGTGTGTTCCGGGGCCACCTTCAAACGTCCGCCGGTGTGATGCTCGGCGAGTTCTTCCACGTATTCCTGCGAGAGTTGGGCCAAATCCATGCGGATGCCGCTGGAAACCAGCACTTTCTTGATGCCGGGCGTCTTGCGGGATTCTCGCATGAGTTCGAGTGTCGGGGCGTGATCGGTGCCCAGGAGCTTGCAGATACCCGGATGGATGCACGAAAGCCGCCGGCATTTCGCTTCCACTTCCGGTCGGGTGCAGCGCATGCGGTACATGTTCGCCGTGGCCCCGCCGATGTCCGAGATGATGCCTTTGAAATCGGGATCCTCGGCGATCTTCCTCACTTCCTTGAGAATCGATTCCTGCGAACGGTTTTGGATGATCCGGCCTTGGTGAGCCGTGATGCTGCAAAAGGTGCAGCCGCCGAAGCAGCCGCGCATGATCGTCACGGAATCTTTGATCATCTCGTGCGCGGGGATCGGCTCGGTGTAACTCGGGTGAGGCCTTCGCGTGTACGGCAGATCGTAATAGCGATCCATTTCCTCTTGGGAGAGCGGCATTGCGGGAGGAGTTTGAACCACGGCTTGACGGTCGTGAAACTGAACCAGTGCGGCGGCGTTGAATGGATTGGTGTTGTGGTGGATCAGCCGCGTGGCTTCCGCGAATTGCCACTTGTCGGCCTTCACTTGCTCGAAGGAAGGCACTTGTTCGTATCGGAAATCGCTCCGCTGTGCGTCGAGGCTCAACGACTCCGATTCTTTCGCACCGAGCGAATAGGCGATGCCGCGTAGGTCGCGTAAATCTTTCAACGATTGCCCCGCTTGCAACCGCTTCGCGATCTCGACGATGTTCGTTTCCCCCATGCCGTAGGAAACGATGTCCGCTTTGCTGTCGAGCAAGATCGACCGTTTGACCGTGTCGCTCCAGTAGTCGTAGTGGGCCAGGCGGCGCAAACTCGCTTCGACGCCCCCCGCGATCACGGGCACGCCGGGGAAGGCTTCCCGGCAACGCTGGCTGTAGACGAGCGTGGCGCGATCCGGTCTCAAGCCGATGCGGCCGCCGGGGGAATACGCGTCGTCGTTGCGGACCTTCTTGTTGGCCGTGTAGTGGTTGATGAGGGAATCCATGTTCCCCGCGCTCACGGCGAAGAACAACCTCGGCTTGCCGAACTGCCGCCAGGCGTCGGCGGTTTTCCAATCGGGCTGGCTGAGAATCGCCACGCGGAACCCGGCCGCTTCCAAGCTGCGGTGCAGGATCGCCATGGCGAAACTGGGGTGGTCGATGTAAGCATCGCCTGTGACGAAAACGATATCCACCGCATCCCAGCCGCGGTCGTGCATTTCGGCGGCGGTCATCGGGGCCAGAGGCGCAGCGTACCTTTCTTGCCAGAGTGGGAGCGTGAGTCGTTTCTTGGGGGGAATCTGTTGCATGAGCCAAAGATACCGGGTTTTCAAAGGTTGCGGGGGCGATTCCCGACGAGATACCAACATTATAACCGAGTGGTGGCTGCGAAGTCGCCAGACTTTCGGCTGAGCTGGTTCCGGAAGTCTGGCGACTTCCGCCACGGAGACTTGATGCCCGCTCTGAACGGTTGATAGCCTGCGCAACCGTTACGCGCGGCATTTTGGCGCGTTCGATTGTCGGGAATCCTCGTGAGATGCGGTTTCGCCGTCAAGGGTGGGTGGCACCTCATTCGATGAAGATTGCAGACATTGCGGTTATCTCGGAGTGTCCGATTCGGCCCCGTGCGAGGGTCGCCCCGAACGAGGATGAATTGCCGGAGTGCCCGAATCCCCCGATTTAGCAGGAACTACTTATCCTGCGGGCATCCCCCGGTCGATGAAATCTTCGGACAGAGCAACCTTCGCCGCAGCCGAACGGAAACCCCCAGATTGCCGATTCCCGGCAGCTCTAAGGCCCGTGCGACTGGTTCTGCCGAACCCCCCAACCCCGGCCCCCCGCCGCCTGACTACGCAGGCGAGGGGTGTTGGAATTGCTCTGGCCCGACGGATTGGGTTCGGTGCAGTTCCGGTGCCCCGCCGGGATGCGAGTTCGTAATGGAGTGCCCATGGCTATGAAAAAAGTGTTCACGACCGGACAAGTCGCAAAGATTTGCAAGGTTGCCCCCCGGACCGTTTCCAAATGGTTCGATAGCGGTCGACTCAAGGGATATCGCATCCCCGGGAGCCAAGATCGCCGGATTCCCCGCGAGCAGCTGATTCGCTTCCTCAAGGAGCACAGCATGCCCCTGGGGGATCTCGAAGAAGAAGAACTGCACAAGGTGCTGCTCATCGGCACCGAGAAGCTTTTCAACGATCGCGTGAAAGAGCTCCTGCCCGAAAACGACGACTACAAGTTCGAGTACGCCAGCAGCGGCTTCCAAGCCGGGAGCTTGGCGCACAGCTTCTCGCCCGATTCCATCGTGATGGATCTTTCGCTCGGCCGCAGCGAATCGATCCAGATCGTGACGAATCTCCGCAAGATCGAATTGTACGCCGCCACGCTCATCATCGGATTGGCCGGCGAAGACGAAGCGGAACCGGAGAAGCTCAAGGAGCACGGTTTCGACGACATCTTCAAGAAGCCGTTCGATGTCGCCTTGCTCGCCGAGCGGGTTCGCACCCTCGCGGAAGCCAAGCGGGATAACTGAACCCCTTCGGTGTTCCCGCAGTCGCAACGGATCGCATCCGCGATCCGATTCGGCCCCGCCCGACCCCGGTACTCCGAGATGGATCTCGGCCCGCGGGTCGGTCGGCGTTAGGGGTAGTTCGGTTTTGTAGGTTGGGTCGAGCCGACCTTACGGCATGGTGAATTTGCGGGAACCGGCAATGATTCGGCAACCGCCGCGAGACCCGACGTTCTTTTCCGAATTGGAACTGAGGTGTCGCGTCTCGCGGTGATTGGTGTGCCAACTTCCGAGCACGAACAACAACCTCGTAGCGAATTCGGCTCGACCCAACCTACAAGAGCTAGAATGACCGTGGCGTTTCGCCGCTTCCAATTCCATTCCCCCTCGGCCATTGCCCCAGATACCCATGCGCACCCGTCCCGCCGGGAAGAACCGCACCAAGTTGTTACTCGTGATCCTCGTCGCGCTGATCGCGGGGGGGTATGCGACGTACCGCTGGAACCTCGGCCGGCAAGCCGGGCCGGGGGCGTACGCTCTCGCTAAATCCGCATTTGAAAAGGGCCAAGCCGCCTACGCCTCCAACGATCCCACCGGGGCCGTCGTTCAGTTCGATGAAGCCGCCAAGCACACGGAAAAGGCGATCGCCACGCTGGATACCCGCAGCAAGTTGCTCCCGAAGGCCGCCGAAGAGCGGTTGCAATTCCAAGGCGAACTCTTCTGGTTGAAGGCGAGAATTCTCCGGGATCGCGCTTTCGCCGATGCGGCAGTCGGCGGGCAACCGATTCCCGAAACCCTCGATAGCAGCACCGGGGAAAAGTACCGGGCCTATACCGCCATTCCCGATCTCGCGGCCCGTTCCGCCGCGGTGGCCATGGTGCGCGGCGCTTCGGAACGCCTGAACGATAACGCCGAACTCATCCTCGATTCACTGCGGATCGAACTCGTGATGCAGCCGATGCAATGGCTGCGGATCGAAAAACTTTGCATGATGTCGTTGAAAGTGAACAAGGACGATGCCCGGGCGCTGTACTTCTTGGCGAAGTTCGAGTTCGATCAACCCGGTTCCGATGGCGAAGCCGGTTCGCTCACTTACGAGAACCGCGACCCCACCCGGATTTCCCGAGCCAAGGAATACATGGCGGCCGCCCGCAAGGCCGGTGCCCCGTATTGGCGTTCGATCCACCTCGAAGCCGAGATCCTCAATTGGCTATCCAAAGATGCGCGGAAGCGCGATCCGGTTCGGGCCAATGCGTACCAAGAGGAATTGCGAGCGCTGATCTCGGGCCAACCCGACGGAGCGATGGAACGGGCCAAACGCGGCGACCAATGGAAGAATTTGAGCATCCACGATGTTCGGGCCATCGCGACGATCCCGGCATTCGCGTTGGAATTGGCTTCGGAGGATCCCGCACAAGTTCGGATCGTTGTCGGCGATGCCCTTTCCATATTTGAACGCCTCTGCAACTTCGCCGGAACTCCGCAAGCCATCGCCGAGGCGGGCGAAGGCATCATCGAAATGTTGGTGCTGGCTTCCGCCACGCTCGCCCGGCAAGATCCCGCGGGTTGGGCGGCGTTCATCGAACGAGCGGAAGGCCTATTTGCCAAGTCGCCGTACGCCTTGGGTCGCCCCGCCGCAGCGATGAAATTTGCCAAGCTATATGCCCAACTCCCCGGCGCTGCGGAACCGTCGCGGATCGCCGATCCGCGCACGGTTCAGATTCTTCGCCAAGCGCTCTCGGTGGAAAAAGAACTGCGAACGCCCCCGGCCAAGCAAATCGAACTGCAGATCGCGCTCTTGGATTCCCTCGCATTGCAAGAAGCGCCGGTCGCCGAAATTCAAACGCCCCTCGCTGCATTGCGCCTCCTCGATGAACCGCTGGCAAAAGCGGCGGTGATATTCCACGAGGCGGTTCTCGCGGAACGAATCGGTGCGACCTTGGCGGCCCGCAAGAAATACGAACCGTTGGTGGATAACAAGGCGAGTGCGGAAATTACGGCACGGGCGTTCGCCGCACTGGCGAACATCACTTGCGATGCCGAGGAGTACAACAACGCTTTGGCGTACCTCCGAGAAACCGCGAGCGCCTTGGCGAAAGCGGATCAATCGCCGTGGGAACTGGCTTGGCTCGCCCGCCTCGCGGGGAGCCGCGAAGAAGTGACGGTACGACAAATCTTGGCGATCTACGAATTGGGCCGTGCCCGCGTGGTTCACTGGCAGCGTTCCAACCCCGGCAGGCTGCCCCCCGAGGAACTCCGGCAATTGATCGAACCGATGGCCACCCCGCTTGCGAAGCGGTTGACCTCCCCCGGCGATGCCGATCGCGTTGCGCGGCAAGCCCGCATCCGTTTCCTCGTCGCGGCGAATCAACAAACCCTCGCCGAGAAGCAGTTCGCCCTCTTGACGGTGGACTACCCGAAACATGCGGATGTTCTCACGACCGCCGCGCAGGTTTGGGCCGCGCCCAAACCGGGCGAGTTGGATCCCGATGCCACCGCGATTTCTAAGATCGATGCGTTGGTGGCCGAGTTCTTGCGTGCCAACCCCGAATCCCAAGAAGCGAAGGCGTTCCAACTCGAATGGATGTTGAATACGAACCGCAGATCGGATGCACTGGCGTACCTGCGTAGCCCCGCCCATTTCGTGGGCCGCGTCGATCCGCTTTTGGAATCGGCCGTATCGGGGGAACTCTACGGCCGCGATGTCTTGGACGATGTTTCCACCATCTTGGCCGTTTTGCCCATCGAACCCGGCGTGACCAAAACCCTGATTGCGGGTATCCTTTCGGGGAACGATTCCACCCTCGCGTTTCAGCGCCGGGCCACCGAACGCCAACGGCAAGTGATCGCCGCGTGGCGGCTGTTCCTCGACGGCAAGTACGAACCGGCGGCGGAAGCGTTCCTCACCGTGATGGATAACGTTTCGGTTCGCCCCGCTGCCCGTGCTGGTCTCGCGCGTTGCCTGCTTCAATACGCCGATGCGGACAACGCAAAAGCCGGAGCGTTCCTCGCCAAACTGCAAACCCGCTACCCCGAAGAGCCTTCGATTTTCCTCGCCGCGGCGCTCGCCGCAATGAGGAATGAGGATGTCGGTGAAGAAACCGATGCGTGGGGGAACTCCAAGAGCATGTGGGCCGCCCTCAATCGCTGGCAACTCATCGCCCGCGCCTACGGTGTTCCGACGACGACGATCGCCGCCATGAAGATGCGCTTCCTACTCCTCGCGGGCCGATTCGAGAACGCCATTCAGATTCCCCGGCAGTTCACCAAAACGAGCCCGGACGATCCGGCACTGCTCTTGCTCCAGTGCGAAATGCATTTGGCCGGGCCGTACCGGGATCTCGATGCCGCACGCAAAGACTTGGCGAAAGCCTTCGCCACCGTGCCGGACGAAGCCGATCGTTTTCACCAACTCGAAATCCGATTGTTCATCGAAACCGGAGACTTCGACGCGGCTCGGAGAGTCTGCGATTTGAACGTGGTGAATAACCCGCAATCGGGTACCGCCTTCGCCCAACTCATCGAAGTCGCCAGACTCCAAAAAGACAACGCCGGGGCGATGGCCGCCGCATTCCGTTGGCCCCAAGAACAACCCGCGAATCCTCAAGCGATTACTGCGCTGATCTCCCAACTCTACCGGAGCGTCGCTGAATCCGCAGCGAAGCCCGCCGCCGAGGAGTTCGTTCGGGCGGCGAACCTCCGCAGCAAAACCTTTTGCACGGCGGCGCTCCTCGCGGTCGCCGAAGGCTACCTCGGCCACGACGACGCCGAAACCGATCGCTGGCTCCGCCGCGTGTTGGAAGTCGAACCGGCCCATCCGAAGGGCCAGTATCTCGCGGGGCAGCTCTCCGAACGCCGGGGGGATTTCGATGCCGCACTCAAACATTACGAAGCCGCCACGAATGCCAAGCCACGCGATCTCATGCCCGCCGCGAGAGCGATGCGGATTCTCCGCGAGGTGAAGTTGAATCCGGATGCCGCCTTCCAATCGGGGCTTCGCGCCCGCACGGTTGCCGGTGGAAATCGGCTCGTGGCTCCGGAGCGTTTACCCGCGGAGTTCTTGGTGCAATGGGGTTCCGCCGCACTCGCGGGGAACAACCGCGACCGCCAATCCGAGGCGAGCGAGGGCCTGCTCCGAGGGGCGTTGCACTTCCCAGGCGATCCGCACGTTCTTTTGGTACTGGCGGAATTGCAGAACGCGATGGGCGAAGGCACCCGAGCGGCCGAGAACCTCGCTATCGCCAAGAAACTGGCCGCCGATGAGAAATCCGGGCTAAGCCCGCAAGACCGCCGCGATACCTTGGAGAAGGTGGAAGCGGCCCGCAAGAAGATCCGCGAATAATGGCGAACCGCAATCACGATATCTGGGTGGTGATCGCCGCGTACCGTGAGCAGGGGCGTTTGGCCCCGACGTTGGCCCGCATTCTCGATGAAGGGTATTCAAATATCGTGGTGGTGGACGATGGCTCACCGGACGACACCGCCGCAGGCGCTTCAGCACACCCGATCTGGCTGTTGAAGCATCCGATTAACTTGGGGCAGGGGGCCGCGTTACAAACGGGTATCGAATTCGCCCTCGAGCGCGGGGCGGAAATCCTCGTCACCTTCGATGCCGATGGCCAACACGATGCTACCGAAATTGGAACGTTGGTGGAACCGATCCGCCGGGGGGGAGTCGATATCGCCCTCGGCTCGCGCTTCCTCGGTACGAAGGGGAACGTGCCCTTCACGCGCAAGCTGGTTTTGAAAGGCGGAGTGCTCTTCACCCGCCTGTTCTCGCACATCCGTGTGACCGATACGCACAACGGATTCCGGGCGTTCAGCCGGGCCACGGCGATGAAATTCCGCATCACGCAGAACCGCATGGCCCACGCCTCGGAAATCCTCGATCGAATTTCCGAACACCGGCTGCGGTACGTGGAAGTGCCGGTGACGATTCGCTACACGGAAGAAACCTTGGCGAAGGGGCAGAGTTCGTGGAACGCAATCAAGATCGTCATGCAATTGCTGATGCGGAAGGTCGTGCGATAGCTCTTGTTCCCCTCTCCCCCGGCGGGAGAGGGGTTAGGGGTGAGGGGGTTGTACCTCCAATCCCCTTCACCCCCAACTCCTCTCCCATCGTGGGAGAGGGGAGCCGGAGGAAGACTGGCGATGATCCAATTCCTGGCCGAGGTGCCCGCCGGGGCCGAGCCGCACTGGAACCTCTTCCAGAAGATCGTGCTGCCGCTCTTGGCACTCTTCATCTGCTACGACGGCTATGGCCTGCTGTTCCGCTCTCCCTTCTTCCGCCGCGATCGCGCGGTGCGATTCTCGATCTGGCTTCTCGCCGCCGCCGCGGTGTTCAACCCCGATTTCACTTCGCGTATCGCGAACGTCTTCGGCATCACCTACGGCAAGGATCTCATCCTATACGGGTTCGTGCTGGCGTTCCTGGCGGTGAGCTTCGTCTTCTACAGTTGGACCGTTCGCACCGAGAAGCAGATCACGGAGTTGGTACGCCACATCGCCAAAGCCGAAGCCCAACGCGGCGGCAACTCGGGTTCCCCTCTCCCCTCGGAAAGAGGGGCTAGGGGTGAGGGGGCATCTGAATAGGATATTCTTTAACCAACCCCCTCACCCCCAACCCCTCGTCCCGAGGGGAGAGGGGAATAAGAGAAACCCATGCCCGATCCGAAATTCGCCGAACACTTCCGCACCCAAATCGAAGGCCTGAAATCCTCGGGGCTCTACAAACGCGAACGCTCGATCCAATCGCCGCAGTTCACGGGCATCACCGTCGCTGGCAAGGAAGTGATCAACTTCTGCGCGAACAATTACCTTGGCTTGTCCAACCACCCGGAGATCGTGAAAGCGGCGGAGCAGGGGTTGAAGGACTGGGGCTATGGCCTTTCATCCGTACGATTCATTTGCGGTACGCAAGACATCCACAAACAGGGCGAAGCCCAAATCGCGAAGTTCTTCAGCAAAGAAGACACGATCCTGTACATCTCGTGCTTCGATGCCAACGGCGGATTATTCGAACCGTTGTTGACGGAACAAGACGCGATCCTTTCGGACGAACTCAACCACGCCAGCATCATCGACGGAGTGCGGCTCTGCAAAGCTCAGCGCTTCCGCTACAAGCACAACGACATGGCCGATCTGAAGGCGAAGCTCGAAGAAGCGAAGGGCGCACGCTTCAAAATGATCTTCACCGATAGCGTCTTCAGCATGGATGGCGACCTCGCCAAGCTTCCCGAGATTTGCGAACTCGCGGACGAATACCAAGCCTTGGTTGGCATCGACGATTGCCATAGCACTGGCCACTTCGGGGCCACCGGCCGCGGCGCGGCCGAGGAACTCGGCGTGCTCGACCGCATCGACATCATCACCGGTACGCTCGGCAAAACGCTGGGGGGTGCGGCCGGCGGCTTCACCACCGGCAAGGCGGAAGTGATCGACTGGCTGCGGAACCGCTCGCGGCCCTACCTGTTCAGCAACTCCGTGCCCCCTGCATTGGTCGCCGCAGGAATGAAGGCGTTGGAGTTGTGTGAAACAAGCACGCAATTGAGAACGACGTTGAAGGCCAACACCGCGAAGATACGGGCCGGGTTGGAAGGCATGGGCTTTACCGTGAAGCCCGGCCCGACACCGATTTTGCCCGTGATGTTCGGCGATGCCGTGGTTGCCGGGAAGATGGCCGAGTTGTTGCTGGCGAAGGGGATTTATTGTATCGCGTTCAGCTTCCCGGTTGTTCCGCAGGGTGCGGCCCGCATCCGCTTACAAGTGAGCGCCGCCCATACGAATGAGCAGATAGATCGGGCGTTGGTTGCGTTCGGCGAAGCCGCAAGGGAGTTGGGATTGGTCGGGTAAGTTCGGAGTGTTATAATATTTATTTTATCTGGCAACTAAATTAGTAAATCTTAGAATATCAGCGAATGTCAAATATTGATAGGTGAATAACGTGCCAAAGAAACCGTATCAAGTGTTTGTCAGCCATGCGACATTGGATAAGTGGATTGCAACTGTTCTCTGCGAAAAAATTGAAGCAGCTGGGGCGGGATATTTTCGTGATGACCGAGATATTGATGGCGGAGATGATATTCCGGAGTCGATTCGGACGGCAATTAAAGGATCTCATGAGTTGGTAATTTTACTTACACCCAATTCTGTCGATAGGCCGTGGGTATTATTGGAAGTAGGTGCGGCTTGGGGGTGGAGGAAGAATACACGAATAACTCCGATACTTTGCCACGTTGATGCGGATCCTATTCCAGGTATGTTGAAGTCTAAAAAGGCAATCAACATCAATGATTTTGCGGGTTATTTATCTGAACTAAAACAAAGAGTGAGGAAACATCATGAATAAGAATAAAATTATATACGACGTATTTATTTCCCACAATCATCGTAATTTGACTTTTGTAAACGAAGTTTCTAGGTTTCTTCGTGCGTTAGACTTGCTGGTATTCACTGATACCGAGATTGATATTGGCGATCAATCCGAATCTGTGATTTGGGAAGCAATGGCGGAGAGTCAGGCTTTAGTGGCTATCATTTCTGATAATGATTTCGGTGCTAATATGGCATTTGAGCTTGGCGCTGCGAGGGCTTGGAATAAGCCGGTTTACGCGGTCGCATCTGATCCTACTTCGTATAGGCTACCTCCTGCATTGCACGGGGTGCCTGTTTTTACTGCAAATCGCCTTGAAGAAATGGCTAGCCGAATCAAGAACTCATCCAGCTTATTAACGAAACCTGAAACTGACATTCTAGTTGAAGAATATTTCCATGGCGATACTACTGTTGATCAATTGATTCTTCAACCAAATAGGTTGGCAAATTTTACCAAGCAATTTAAAAAGCGAGCGGGCCGAGATATCGCATCAGAAGAATTATTGAGAAGTTTGCTTCGGTTGCGTAAGCGTGGTCTTCTTCGGCCATCCGAGTCAAAAAAACGCCCTAGGGTAACGTAACTTGGCCATGCAGCAATCCGTTGTTCCCAAACTCCGTTTGGGAACGCATTGCCGCGAAACTCCGTTTCGCAAGCATCGTAGTTGCGGCAAGTTCGAACTATTGACCGTTAGTCGAGCAAATTCACCGGTTTTCGATGGATATCGGGCTTCAGCCCGTCTTAAAAGCAGGAAACAAT
>JBBQWA010000126.1:0-11801 GCA_038211045.1 Gemmatales bacterium | reverse complement strand
GCTACTCACCGTGGCACGGGGAAACCCCCGGTTGCGCACGGAGTGGCGCACCGGCCCGCCGCCCCCGGTTGGCAAGCCAATCGATTGGGTGATCGCAGCGGAACGCGGCCTGTGGTTCGACGGTCGCACCGGAGACCGCTTGTGAATTTCCTTCTCCCCTCGGGGAGAAGGTGGTGCGAAGCACCGGATGAGGGGGTATTGCAGAGATGCCCCCGCACCCCCAACCCCTCTCCCCGGGGGGAGAGGGGGGCCAGAAATCAGGGAGTTTCCGCTAATGGCCGTGAGCCGCAAAAAGAAGATCGAAGAAGCCGCCCCCAAGCCGAAGGACCCGATGGTCATCGGTAAGGAGGTTCTCAAACTCGTCGATATGATGACCGAAGAGAAGAAGATCGGCCGCGAAGTGATCTTCACCGGCATCGAATCCGCGATTCAAACGGCCGCGCTCAAACACTTCATGGTCGAAGAGGGCGTGGTGGTTCAGATCGATCGGGCCACCGGCGAAATCTCCGCCCGTCACGGCGAAAAGAGCCTCGATCCGGAAACGCTCGGCCGCATCGCCGCACAATCCGCCAAGCAGGTGATGATCCAGAAGATTCGCGAAGCCGAATCGGATACAGTCTTCAACGAATACTCGGCGAAGAAGGGCGATCTCGTCGTCGGTATGGTCACCCGCGTGGATGCCGGGACCGCCATCGTCAGCCTCGGTAAGTTCGAAGCGTTGCTGCCCCGTTCCGAACAAATTCCCGGCGAAACGCACCACGTCAACGAGCGCGTGAAGAGCGTGATTTTCGAGGTTCGCAAGACCGGACACCGTGTGAAAGTGGTGCTTTCCCGCGCCCATCCCGATTTCGTCAAAGAACTGTTCGAGGAAGAGATTCCCGAGATCGCCGACCGTACAATCGATATTCGGGCATTGGCCCGCGAAGCCGGGTACCGCTCGAAATTGGCGGTGTCCAGCATCGATATGAAGGTCGATTGCGTGGGGGCGTGCGTGGGCGTTCGCGGCAGCCGGATCAAGAACATCATCGAAGAACTCAACGGCGAACGGATCGATATCGTCCGCTGGAACGATTCGCTGCAAGTGCTCATTCCGAACGCCCTGCAACCGGCCACCATCGCGGACGTCTTCACCTACCCGCGTTTGGGTCGGGCGATCGTGCTCGTGGATGAAGATCAACTTTCGCTGGCCATCGGCCGACGCGGGCAGAACGTGCGATTGGCTTCCAAGTTGGTCGGCCTCGATTTGGAAATCATGACTCACGACGAACTCGGCGAAGCCCTCGAACGGGCCGAGCGCTGGTTCCGCATCTTGCCGCACATTCGGGAAGAACATGTGCAGTCGATGATCGAGGAAGGGTTTTTGTCGTACAACGAACTGACGTTCATCGACGGCGAGGAATTGATCAAGTTCACCGACCTGACGCTCGAACAGGCGGAGGAAGTGGTTCAGTACGCTGAAGATAACGCCCGCGGGATGGAAGCGAGCATCGAAGAGGAACGCCGGGCCGCGGAAGAAGCGGCCGAGGCGGAACGCCAAGCCGTCGCTGCGGAAGCGGCGCAAGAAGCCGAGGAAGCCGCCGGGGCGAACCCGGAAGCGGAAACCGTGTCCGAAGATGTAGCACCCGAGGCGGGCGAGCTCGACGAACCGAGCGAACCCGCCGCCGTGGAGGATGCAACGATGGAACTCGATACCAAGCAACCGGAAACCGAAGCGGTGGAAACCGCCCCGGTTGCCAAAGGCAACGATGGGGTCACGGCATGACCGCCGTAGTACCCACACCGATTGTTTTGCAGGCTGCGGAATTTCTTTCTTTTCGTGCCGCACCGGCCACTTCGGCCGGCGCGGGTATGGGTTGCCCACCGCAACCCCCAAGAGGTGACGCTTGTCGAAGACCGCAACTACCGAAAAAGTCCGCGCGTATACCTTGGCCAAAGAGCTGAAGCTCGAAACCAAGGACTTACTCGAATTGTGTAAGGAATTGGGCTACGAAAGTATCAAGAACCAACTCAGCGGCGTCGAGCCGGAACAAGTGGTCGGATTGAAGAAGCGTTTGAAGGATGGCCCTTCGAAAAACGCGCCCTCAATGAATCTCGCCCCGCCGAAGCCCGTCGCGCCCCTCGCCCCTCCCAAAGTTCTCGATCATAAAGTTCGCACGATCGCCCCGGCGAAGCCGAAACCGGTGAAACCGGAAGGTGAACCGGAGGAAACTTCCGCCGAAGCGGAAGTTCCGACTCCCACCGCCCAAGCCGAAGAGACCCCGTCGGAAGCCGCACCGCAAACACCGGTTGCCGAAGCAGCCTCCGCACCGGAAGCGCCGGTCGCCCCGCCCGTATCCACCGGCCCGCCGCCGACATCGATGATGTCGAGCCACTCGCCGACTCAACAGAGTCGGGGAGTGCAATCGCTGCTCAACCCGAACCGGATGCCGTCCGTAGGCAATCGACCGTCGCAAGGCCCGCCCCGCACCGTTGGCAGCGGTGCCCCGAACCGGCCCACCACGGCGCCCCCCACCGTCGCGCCGCCCGTCGTTCCGCATCCGCCGCAGCACCAACCCACACAACCCCATGCACCGGCCGCGACCGCGCCGAAGCCGCCGAGCGGCCCGGTGATGCCGCCGCAACAACGCCAGAATCCCGGCGCGCCGCAGCAACTCGGTGGCCAAGGCCCCGCCCAGCGCGCCACCATGCCGACCAGCGGCCCGACCCAGGCGCCGACCACCCGGAGCATCAACCCTTTCGCCCGCCCGCCCCGCTCCAGCGCCGGCGGCATGCCTTCCCGCAATCCGATGTCCGGCGGGAATCCGATGCAGGCCCGCCCACCGGCAGGGCCGGGTGCTGCTGGCCCCGGAGGGAAAGCTCCGACGGTCGCCCCGCCCGTCAGCAAGTCGATGAAGCTCACGGTCGAGCAGATCAAGAAGCTGCGCGAGATGGAACAAAAGCGCGGTCAAAAGGTCTCGATCGGTGACGTGCCGAAGCAGATCACGGGCCAGCAACCCGACGTCCCCGAGAAGAAAGACGCCGCCGGCCGGCCCATTCGCCCGCCCATGGTTCGCACCGACGATACCGGCGAATCGGAAGAGGACAAAAAGAAGAAACTGCCCGGCTCCGTGGCCGGCCGCGACGGCCGCCATGCTTCCCGCCAAGGCCGCGACCGCAAAGCCACCACCGCTAAAGGCGCTGTTATCATCGGCGCCGGCGGCCAGGTCGATTTGATCGAACAGGCGGCCGGTTCCCGCCGCGGGCCGCGCGCCGCGCTCTTGGCCAAGATGAAGCGCCGCAACAACCAGCAGATCATCAAGAGGGAAGGCCCGGTCGAAATCTCGTTGCCCGTGACCGTGCGTTCGCTCTCCGAAGCCATCGGCATGAAGGTCGGCGACCTTTCCAAGCAACTGCTCGCCGAGACGCAGAAGCTTTACGGCATCAATTCGGTCGTCGAGTTCGACGCCGCCGAAATCATCGCCATCAACAAGGGCATCACCCTCGTCGCCAAGCGGGTGCTCACCGCCGAAGACCTGTTGCTCGAAGGCTTCGAGAAACGCGCCCGCGAAGTCGATCCCGCACTCCTGCGGCCGCGCCCGCCCGTCGTCACCATCATGGGCCACGTCGACCACGGCAAAACGAGCCTGCTCGATAAGATCCGGGCCGAGTACGGCCACGAATCGAACGTGGTCGATACCGAAGCCGGGGGCATTACCCAGGTGCTGCGGGCGTGGCGGGTGGAAAAGGACGGCAAGCCCGTCACGTTCCTCGATACGCCGGGCCACGAAGCCTTTACCATGATGCGCGCCCGGGGGGCCAAGGTCACCGATATCGTGGTGATCGTGGTCGCCGCGACCGACGGCGTGATGCCGCAAACAGAAGAAGCCATCAACCACGCTTTGGCCGCCGATGTCGAAATCATCGTGGCCATCAACAAGATCGACATGCCGAACGCGAACATCGACAAGACGCGCCGGCAGTTGTACCAACTCAACCTGCTGCCCGACAACATGGGCGGCGACGTACCGTTCGTGGAAACCAGCGCCATCACCGGCGCGGGCGTCGGCGATTTGCTGGACGCCATCGCGGTGATCGCCGAACTCGCCGAGTACAAGGCCGATCCTTCGCACCCGGCCAGCGGAACCTGCCTCGAAGCGTACCTCGATGCCGATCACGGCGTCATGGCGACGCTGCTCGTTCAACAGGGCACCCTGCACAAAGGCGACGTCATCCTTTGCGGTTCGTCGCACGGCCGCGTTCGCGCCATGTTCGACGACCTCGGCCAAGCTATCGAGGAAGCCGGCCCGAGCATGCCGGTGAAGATCTTCGGCCTCGATCCGGTGCCGGACGCCGACGATCCGTTCTACGCCGTGGACGACGTGGCCACCTCCGCGAACATCGCCCAAAAGCGGGCCGACCGCTACCGCGAACGCTCGCTGGTGAACCTCAGCCCCAAGAGCCTCGATCAGCTCAAGGAAGCCAACGCCCGGACGAAGATCACCGAACTCAAGCTCATCATCAAGGCCGAGGCCCGCGGCTCGATCGAAGCCATCAAACGGGAGTTGGAGAAACTCACGCACGAGGAAATCCGCTGCCGCGTGCTCCACGCGGGCGTCGGGGCCATCAGCGAATCGGACGTCACGCTCGCGCTGACTTCGCCCGCCGATACCCTCGTGATCGGCTTCAACGTGACCGCCGACGACGCCGCGATCCATTTGGCGAAAGAGCGCGACATCAGCCTGCAGGAATACGACATCATCTACAAGTTGGTCGAAGACATCACCGCCGCGCTCGAAGGTCGGCTCAAGCCGATCGAGGAAGTGGTTCACTTGGGCCGCGCGGTCGTCCGCGAAGCGTTCAAGATCACCAAGGTCGGTTCCGTGGCCGGTTGCTACGTGACCAGCGGCGTGATCGAACGCAGCGCCCGCGTGCGGGTAATCCGCGACGGCACCGTGATCTACCCGCCTTCCGAACGCACCCTCGGCCTCGACAGCTTGAAACGGTTCAAGGACGACGCCAAGGAAGTGAAGGAAGGCTACGAGTGCGGTTTGAAGATCGTCGGCTTCGAGGATGTGAAAGTCGGCGACGTGATCGAAGCCTTCCGCATCGATTCGAAGATGCGAAAACTTTAAGTGGGGGATGGGGTATCGGGTGTGGGGTATGATGGAAGGTAACGGAACTTCTCATCGCAGAATCCGTTGATTCTGATGTCTTCCACACCCTAAACCCCACACCCGATACCCCATGATTATCGGCCTCTTATCCGTGAGATTGCGCGTCCGCGAATCGCGGTCCCTGAAAGATAAGCGCCAAGTGGTACGTTCGATCTTGGATCGGTTGCGCGGCGGCTTCAATGTCTGCGCTTCGGAAGTCGATACGCAAGACGATCACCAGTTGGCGACTCTCGGCGTGAGTGCCGTCGGCCCGGAAATGGAAGTGGTGCGGAATGTATTGCAAACGATCCAGGAAGCCTTGCGGAAGCACCCGGTCGCCGAGTACCTCGGCGGCGAACTGAGCCTCGGCCACGAGGTGGTGTGAGCCGAATCGTTTAGCCGCGAGCCAACGGCGAGCAAGGTCGTTCGGGGAATGCGATGTTCTCGATCCGACTTCAATCGACTGCCGAGGAGACGGAGCAGCAGTTCGGCGAAATCGTGATCGGGGATTTCAGAGAACGGTTTGTATTCAATGCCGTTGATGCGGTGGGCGACGATCCAGAATTGCATTGGAAAAACGAGCTTCGCCGGCTTGTTGAGGGTGACACCGTTGCGGTTTTAGTACACGATCCAAGGTTCGCTTGGATCGTGTATCGATCCGGAAATTCTTGCTTCGTACAACAGTGCCTTGCCCTCGACGGTGATTTTACCCGGCATCATCGAAGAACGGTGATGAGTTCAGAGGGCAAAGTCATCAGCGAGTGGGAAACGAGTTTAGAGTCGATTTTGGAGCACTTGAACTGCGTGAACTGAATGATCGAATCGTGCGGGAACATCGCGTGGTTTTCAGCCGCGGAGCGGCGCAGGAACTTAGCCGGGGGTGGAGTGAGCGAAGCGAGCGGAACCCCCGGTCGCGATGACAAAAGGATTGAGCCCCGGAGGGGCGACGGATTCCTTCGTCCCTCCGGGACTCGATTGCAATGGCACGGCTTTCCGGGGGTTCCGTGAGAACTTCGTTCTCCACTCCACCTCCGGCTAAGTTCCTACGCCCCTCTGGGGTTGAAAACAACCGGTTGCGATCACTTGTAACTGTTTGGATTCTCCGGTCGCTGACGCTCCCGGCTCGCAGGGTGGGTTGGCGTCAAAGATGCCAGTCCTGAATTTCGGCATATGGCAATTCGCCCGATGTCCTCGAACCCGCTGCTTGGTCGATTTGTCTATTGGAACCTTATGAAGACGCACCGCTTGGCCCGTATTGCCGAAGTCATCCGCGAAGTCGCGGCGGAGACGATCCTGTTCGAGATGCGCGACCCGCGCGTGAAGGGCGTCACGGTCACGCGCGCCGAAGTGGCCGCCGATTTGCAACACGCTAAAGTGTACGTTTCGATCATGGGTTCCGAAAGGGAACAGAAGCGCGCGCTTTACGGCCTACAAAATGCCGCGGGGTTCGTTCAATCGAAACTGGCCAAACGGTTGCTCACGCGGTTCCTCCCGGTGATCACGTTCGTGGAAGACGAAGGCATCAAGCGGAGCATCGAAATCGCCCGGATTCTGCGCGAAGAGCACGAGCGGAACGGGGTGTCGGTTGACGATAGTGCCGAAGATGCCGAAGATAACGACGGCGAAGAGGAAGGGGAACCCGACGGCCAGGACGCCCCCGGGGAAACCCCAACCCCGACCTCGGCTCCGTGATTGTCGCCAGCGTCCAAAGTACCACCCGAGTGAGCGCGCATGTCGGCCACCACGAATAAGCAACAGCAGCTCGCCCAAGTCCTCACGATCTTGAAGAAGAAATTCGCGGTGCCGCCCGCACCGGAAGCGCCGCGGCCCGTACTCGAAGAGGTGCTGTACGCGGTCGTGCGGGAAGGGGTTCCGCCGCAGCAAGCCGAGAGTGCCTACGCCAAGCTCCGATCCGATTTTCACGATTGGAACGAAGTGCGGGTAAGTTCGGTTCAAGAAGTGACCGACTCCCTCGCCGAACTGCCCGATGCCGGCAGCAAGGCCAAACGCATTATCGACTTCTTGCAGGAACACTTCGAACGCACCTACACCTTCACCCTCGAAGACTTGGAAAAGAAGGGGTTGAAGCAAGCCGGGAAGCAACTCGATCGCTACAAGGATCACGGCGTTTCCGATTTCACCGTCGCTTGGGTCACGCAGCGTTCCTTCGGCGGGCACGCCGTGCCCTTGGATGATGGCTCCCTCCGCGTGTTAGCCCGGTTGCACGTGATCGAGGCGGAAATCGACGATGTCCGCGAGACGCGGCACACGATTGAACACTACATTTCCAAGGCCAATGGCCGCGATTTCACCGATCGTTTGATTCAAGTTGCGGCGGCGGTCTGCACGCCCGAGAATCCGAATTGCCCATCGTGCCCGCTGCTCGCGGAATGCCCCACCGGCCAAGCGAACGTTGCCGCGGCGAAGAAGGCCAAGCCGAAGCCCAAGGCGAAGTGAATTTTCTCGGGTTTGGGCAGCGGCGTTAGAACAATCCACCGTTTTGATGCCGTTGGCTTGCTCATCGCCCAGCGAGTTTCCATGCCTACGGGAGACGTGGCCCAACTATTCGGCGGCCGGCTCACTTCACCAGCCAACCGGCCAAGTTGAAGTAAGCCAAGAGCGTGAGCATGTCCGCCAGGGCGAGGGCGATTGGCCCCGAAGCCACGGACGGATCGCGTTTCAGCAACTTCAACAGGAACGGCAACGCGAGGCCTAACACGGCGGCGCAGGTGACGCCGCAGGCGATGCCGCCGAACAGAGCCCAGGCAACATCCGAGAAGCCTTTCCACTTCAGGGCGATGAGCGCCACGGTGCCCCCCACGCCGATGCCGAGGGCGAGGCCCACGAGGCCTTCGCGGCCCAAGTTCGGCAGGAGGTCCCGCCAGCGCGGCGTTTCGCCGTGCAACCGCTGGATGGCGAGGCTCACCGATTGGATCGCCACGCTCTCGGCCAACGCTAACGTTACGGGGATGAACGGAACCACCTTCGCCAGCGTGGACACATTCTCGTAGGCATCGGCGATCACCGCGGCGAGCAGGCCGCCCGCCACATTGCACATCAGCCAAGGGAAGCGCTTTCGCACCGCGGCCTTCACGCTCTTCTGTTCCTCGGCTTCCATGTACACGCCGATGAGTTGGAAGACGTCCGCATTGTCGGTGCGTTCCTCCAACCCTTCCATTTCGCCGGTGTACAACTCGACATCCAACAGGCCGAGGATGCGGCGGTGTTCATCCACCACCGGGAAGGCCAGCAGCTTGTGCATCATGAAGAATTCGCAGGCGTCCAGCACGGTCGCCGTGTACGGAACCGCGAGTACGGATTTCACCATGATGCTTTCGAGCGTGGCCTCCGGCTGGCTGAGCAGCAACCGCCGCGTGGGAACCACACCGCACAGTTTCTCGTCGTCGTCGATCACGTAGAAGTACACGACGCGGCCGGCCGGCGGGTTCGCCCGAATTTCCTCGAGCGCTTGGGTGACGGTACGATTGCGGTTGAGTTGTGTCGCTTCGGGCCGCATGTGTGCAGAAACGGGATCGTTCAAGATCGAGCGGACGTGCGATTCCATCAATTCAACCTCGGTGCTAACTTGATACTTACCTGACCCGCGGAATCGAAACAAGGCGTATCATGGATCGACTCGACTCGACGCGTGCGAATTCGAATTCCATTCGATGTGAGCCGGACAACGATGAGGAATTGCATATCGAGATCGGGATCTTCCACGAGCAACTCCTGTAACGAAGCAATGGTTTCCGCCGATGAGATGTGGCCCGGCCAAAGGCGAATAATACCTACGAAGGGAAAACGATCCCGGAGAGTGAGTGTGCCGAAATCCGTGTCGTGGGAAATGACAACGCGGCCCTCGGCGAGAGCCTTTGCGAGGATGTCGCCGTCGTCTTCGCCTTGCCAGCCGTTTTCGACGACATCGACAACGTCGAACCCTTCGCCCCGCAGAAATGCAACGATTTCCGGAGCAATGTTTTCGTCTGTGAGGAGTGGAAAATCTCGAATTCTCATCCCGCAGTCGTCGTGTTCGCAACTCCAGGAGCGGACATGTGCGAAGCGGCGAACAATACGGCCTGTTTGAGATCGGACGGATCGAGATGGGGAAACGCAGCCACGATCGATCCGATGGATTCGCCCCCCGCGATTCGTTCGAGGATGTACTGGACGCTGATCCGCGAACCGGCAATGCAAGGCTTGCCACCGAAAAGATCGGGCCGCGAAACAATGCGGTCGAACAATTCCGATTCTTCATCGACCCATTCTTCAAGAATCGCAGTGGCACTCATATTTACCTTCCAAAAAGAACACTCTCGCAGTCCGGCGGTTGAGTCTCATACCAATCTTACCCCTGTTTTGATGCGGGAACAAGTTATCATCGCGATACGGAGGCGCCATCATGCGATGGATTTTCATCAATTCAACCCCAGTACATCCGCCATGGTGTAGGCCCCAGCCGGTTTCCCGGCGAGGAACTTGGCCCCGGCGAGCGCCCCTTGGGCGTAACTGTCCCGGCTGTAACCTTTGTGTACAAGTTCGAGCGTTTCGCCCATCGTGCTGAAGATGATGGTGTGTTCGCCCACGTTATCCCCGGCCCGCACGGCGTGAACGCCGATCTCATCGAGGGGGCGTTCGCCCACCAAGCCTTCGCGGCCGTGGCGGATGTTCTTTTGCCCCATCGCACTCTGTACGATCTTGGCGAACTGGGCCGCCGTGCCGCTGGGAGAATCCTTCTTGTGGCGGTGGTGGCGTTCGACGATTTCCACATCGAAGCCCTTCCCGGCCAAAGCTTCCCCGGCGAGCTTGGTGAGTTGGAACAGCACGTTCACCACGAGGCTCATATTCGGCGAAAAGAGAATCGCCGTATGGTGCATCGCCGCTTCGATCTCCGCCTTCTCCGCTTGCTCGAAGCCGGTAGTCGCAACGACGAGTGGAATCTTGCGATCGATGCAAGTCTTCAACATCGCCATCGTGCCCGCGGGGGCGGAGAAGTCGATGATGGAATCGGGCTGAATGTTGAGGGGGAGTTCCCCGACGACGGGCAAACCGATGTTGCCGATGCCGGCGAGTTCCCCGGCATCGCGGCCGATCTGGGGATTCTTGGGGGAATCGACGGCCGCAACGAGGTGGAATGCCGGGTCGGCGTGGGCGAGTGCGACGAGCCGTTGGCCCATTCGGCCGCACGCCCCGTGAATGGCGAGTTTGGTTTTCATGCTGGATCGCCTGCGTTTTGCAATTCGGACACCAGCCCTTTTCTTATCACGTCGCACACGCCGTTTCATCGGCACCGTCTGAACGGATTTGGTCATACTGTTCTTGCGGGGATTGTAACGCTGATTTCCGACGGGCGAGTTCGACGAGAATATCGGCAAATATTCGCCGACTTCGAACCCATTGTTCAATCCGCGTGATCTGCGGACACACTGTTCCAATGAAACGCATTAACGCCCGGAGGCTTGGAGTTGCTGTTCGATCGCGGCGACGAGTTCGTTCGTCTTGCTCGGGTGGCCCTGCCACACGACCGCGCCGCTGGAATTGATGAGCACCACGGTCGGGTAGCGTTCGATGTTGAACCGCTTCATCAGCGGCCCGACGTTCTCGCTCGATTCGACGTACAATTGATAGTTTAACTCGTTCTTCTTGCGGTAGCGGTCCGCCACGGCCATCCGCGTTTTCAACGGTTCCTCGTCGCAGGTCACGCCCACGACCTCGAAGCCACGCGAAGCGTACTTTTCTTGCAACGCGTTGAGCGTCGGGATCATTTTCTTGCAGGGCACGCACTGCGTCGTCATGAAATCGAGGAGGAACAATTCGCCGGGGCGACCGCTCGGGAACGTGCGTGTGCGGCCCAACACATCGATCATTTGGAACTGCTCGGCGGGGGAAATCCGTTTGGATTCCTTGCGTTCCGATTGAGGAATGTTCGCCGCGGGCGCCCTCCAATCGGGCGGTTTATCGCCGGTCATCAATTCGGGGCGCACGGTGCGGATCGGATCTTCGCCGATAGACGGGGACGCGTTCCACTTCGGGGTCGGATCGGTCGGCGAGTATTCGCCGGGGAGATCGCCGCCGGCGCGGGCCGGAAACACTTGGGAATCTTGGCCCAGCGGCACCGGGGCGGGCAGATCGTTCGACGAACGCGAACCCGATTGCCACAGCGGCGGCGGAGCGAGTTCGTTCGGAATCGAACTGATCGGATCGTTCGATTTCTTCGCGGGCGTCGGCGGCGGGCCCGGTCGCGTTTCGTTCTGCAAAGACTTCGGTAGTTCCCCTTCCATCACGGGAATACGCAGGCGAACGTTCGGGGCTTTCGCCACGGCCCGACCGACGAGGTTCCGCTCCTGATCGCTGGCTTGTACGGTAATCGTGTATGACGCGCCGGGCTTCAAACCGGGGAGAAGGAAAGAACCATCGGGCGTGGTGTACACGCCGTAGGGCTTGCCCTGGCCGGTCGTGGGTTCCACACGCACATAGGCGTTGCCGAGTTTGCGGCCGTTCACATCTTCGACGAACCCGGCGAGCTGACCCTGCGATTCGGTTTTGTAATCGTAATTCGGATCGTTGGGGTTGGCCCAAGTTCCGGCGGGGGGCGTGGCATCTTTGCTGGCGCCCGCGGCTGCCGTGGGATTATCGAGCCAGTGGTTGCCGATGATCGGATCGTTGGCG
>JBBQWA010000125.1:0-11821 GCA_038211045.1 Gemmatales bacterium | reverse complement strand
ACTACCCCGAGGGGGGATCGGCCCGATTCGAGTTGAGTATCCAACCCTGCCCCGAAGGTATCTTCATTCTCTCGACCGAACTCCCACCCGATTGAGCCACTCAATATTCAATCCCCGTCATTCCCGCGCAGGCGGGAATCCTGAATGCATTGATCCATGAGTGCAACTGGATTCCCGCCTGCGCATGAATGACGAGGGATGTGTGTGCATTTCAGTTCTTGGTCATGATCTACACGGCGGCTCGTTTTTCCACTTCGGATTGACGCCGAGGCCCGCGGACGGCAATATCCCGCACGGCGGGCACGGATGCCCGCGCCAATTGGCGGAACCGTCATGCCCCGTTCGCCGGTACTTTCCCTCCGAAACATCAGTGTGCGCTACGGAACCACCGTTGCGCTGCGGGGTTTCCACCTCGACATCTTCCCCCGGGAAATCGTCGGCCTCCTCGGCCCCAACGGTTCGGGCAAAAGCACCACCCTCGGCGTCGCCGCTGGGTTGCTCGAACCGGGCGAAGGCACCGCCACCGCCTGCGGAATCCTCCGTAGCGAAGACCCCTGCGGATACGCGGGGAAGATCGGCTTCGTTCCCCAAGAGCCGGCCCTGTACGACGAGCTCACCGCCAGGGCGAACCTCAAATTCTTCGGCAAGCTCTACGGCCTCCGCGGTTACGACCTCAACTGCAAGATCGCCCTCGCCCTCGAACGCGCCAAACTCACGGATCGGGCCGACCATCGCGTCGGCACCTTCTCCGGTGGGATGAAACAGCGAGTGAACCTCGCCTGCGCGTTGATCCACGATCCGCCCATCCTGCTCCTCGATGAACCGACGGCCGCACTCGATGCGAAATCGCGGGATCTCCTCTTCGGCGATCTGCACCGCCTCCGCGAATGCGGCCACGCCATCCTGTTGACCACGCACCACCTCGACGAAGCCGAGGGGGGTTGCGATCGGCTCGTCGTTCTGGAACACGGGCGAACGATCCTCGCGGGAACCACCGGGGAACTCATCCGGCGCACGCCCGGGGGGCGGGCCGTTCTATACGGTCAACTCCAAGAACCGTTGGAAGGTTTCTTCCTTCAAAGTTTGCGGGCGCGGCTCGATCCGAGTGTGGAAATCGAAGTCACGGGCCGGCGATTGAGGCTCTCGGCGGAAAATCATCCTGCGCTCGGCCAAGCGTTGGCGTTGGTGCTCGCCGATGGCATCGTAGTGGAAACCTTCCGCACGCCTCCGGGGCGATTGGAAACGCTGATGCGGGAAGCCGCTCCCCGAACGGAGGAGCCGACGTGCAGCGCTACCTGAGCTTGGTATTCACACTCGCGACCAAGGATTGGCACTTATTCTTCGCGGATCGCCGGGCGGCGCTGCTCTGCTTCGCGGTACCGATCGTCCTCGCCTCGGCCTTCGGATTGATCTTCGCCAAACCGTCGATCCGATCCGAAAGTATGAAACTGCCACTGTTGCTCGTGGTGGAAAGTGCCGGCCCATTCACCGATGAAATCGTACGGGACTTTCTTGCCAGCGAACGGATGGAAGTGGAAATCGCGACGCGCGAAGAAGCAATGAAACGGATCGCGGATCGCACGCCGAGTATCGCCGTGGTGATGCCCGAGAATTTGGAAACCCTCGCGGCGTGGGTGCCGGGAACACCCGCCGAACGCCCCGCGATTCGGATCCTGCACAACCCGATGTGCCAAAGCGAAGGGCAATGGGCCGAGGGTTTGGTTTCGGAAGTGTTGATGCGGAAACTGGCGAAAACGGCCATGGCGGGCTTTGGCGAAGTGCCGACGATTCCGTTCGCGGTATCGATGGGAGAATCCCGAGGGACGCGGGCCGAGTTCAACGCGTACTCCCACAGTTTCAGCGGCATGACGCTCCAATACCTCCTGTTCTGGGGCATGGAAAGTGGGCTGTTGCTCCTGCGGGATCGCCAACGCTCCTTGTGGCTGCGGATGCGGGCGGCGCCCATTCCCCTCAGTGCCATACTCATGGGCAAGGCCCTCAGTACGGCGAGTATTGCCTTCCTGCAAATCCTCGCCACCTTCGGTTTCGGATATTTCGCATTCGGCGTTACCATCGGCGGCTCGTGGATCGGCTTCGCCCTGATCGCCTTCGGCGTGAGTGCCTTGGCTGCCGCGACCGGTTTGCTCGTCGCGGCGCTCGGCGGAACCGAAGCCCGCGCCCGCAGCATCTGCATCTTGGCGATCCTCAGCGTTTCTATGCTCGGCGGATTGTGGCTCCCTTCGTTCGTACTTCCCGCGTGGGCACGCGAACTCTCGCTCTCGTTGCCCACCACATGGGCGATGCGCGGTTTCGATTCCGTCACTTGGCAAGGCGGCCAGTTCCTTTCGGTGTTACCGAACATCGGAGTCCTTGCAGGGTTTACCGCCCTGTTCGCGGCCTTGGCCCTCACTCGATTCATCACCTCGGAGGCGCGCCGCCGGCGCGGATACGCATGAATATTCGCACACTCTACTTCCTCGGTTTGATGGCCCTCCCCGGATCGCTGCACGGGGCGGAGAAGGCCGAGGAGGCCAAGCCGATTGAACTGACACTCGAAGACCAATTTGAACGCAAACATTCCGTAACTGATCTCCGCGGTCAAGTGGTGATCCTCGTGTTCGGGGATCGCAAGGGCACCGATTCGAGCCGCGAACTCGGCGAAAAGCTCCACGTATTGTTCCACCCCGACGCGGCGGGTAAGGCTCCCGGTAAGGCCCGCAAAGCCCCCGTGGCCGGGTTGCCGGGGGTTCCCACCGGGGTTCCTTCGCCCGAAGTGGCAGTGATTCCCGTGGCCGTGGCCGGCAAGGTGCCCGATCTCGTGAAGGGATTGATTCGCTCGTCGATGAAGAAGAATGCGGCCGAGTTACCCATCTGGCTCGATTTCGGTACGGCGATGACCGATCAATTCGGCATCAAGGAAGGCGAACCCAACTTGGTGCTGCTCGATAGTAAGGGCCGCATGCGAATGAAGTTGAACGGCATGCCGGATAAAGCCGCATTCGAGAAGCTTCTGCAAGCGACCCAGAACCTGCGGGCCGAAGCCGCCGGGTTGCGTTAAGGCCAACAGCTTGGAAGTTTGTAGAATTTCGAGAAGATAGGAAAGGCCACACCGTGACGAGCCTCGTACTCCCCGCCTATAATCCCGGCCCGCTCGCCGAGCGGACATGGGATTCCATTCGCCAATTCCTTGCCCATCGGCACGATCCGTGGGAAGTGCTCTTCGTTTGCGACGGCTGCACCGATGGCACGCCCGAAAAGCTAACACAACTGGCCGAAGATTCCGGCGATTCTCGCCTCCGCGTACTTTCGTACTCCCCCAATCGCGGTAAAGGTTTTGCCGTGCGAATGGGGCTGTTGGCGGCCACCGGCGAACACCGCCTCTTTACAGATGTCGATTTGGCCTACGGCTTCGACGATGTGGTTCGCGTTGCCGATGCTTTACGTTTCGGGGCCGCAGTTGCTATCGCGTCTCGGGAACACCCCGAGAGTTTGATCCAACTTCCGCCACACCAAATTGGCTACGCCTACCGCCGACGGTTGCAAAGCAAAGTCTTCGGCAAGCTGGCTCGCTTACTGTTGCCGATACGGCAGCGCGATACCCAAGCCGGATTGAAAGGGATGACTGCGGACGTGGCGGAACGAATCGTGCCACGGTTGACTTGCAACGGCTTTGGCTTGGATTGCGAATTCCTCACGGCGTGTGCGCGTATGAACGTGCCCGTGGTGGAGGTTCCCGTACTGGTACGCTACGAAGATGCGAGCAGTACCACCAAGGCAGGCACTATTCTCAAGATGCTGCGCGAACTGTGGCGAATTCGGCGACTTTGGCCGAGAAAAGGCCCGAACCCGGAATCGAGCGAAGAGCACGGGGAAATCCATTTGCGAGAAACCGGATATCAAACGGCGCGGCCCGAACGGGTCGCCGTCCGGGCCGCGTAAACGATAGATTTACCCCCTCTCTCCTCGGGGAGTGGGGAACAGGATTCACCCAACATACACGCCGTCGGCGGGGGTCGCGGTACCGAGGTTGAAGTTCTTCACCGTTCCCAGCGACCACAACCAGCCCTTCATCGGATTGCTCGCACCGCTACCGAGGAATACGTCTCTCTTACCGTCGCCATTATAATCGCCGACCGAAACCCGAGCGCCGTTCAAACCGCCATCGGTTAATCCGAACATGGCGATGGGTGCGAAACTGGCCACAGTTCCCCCCACTCGCGATAGCAAAGCCCCGCTGAGGATTCTCACTTGCGGAGTGCCTTCCGCAGTGCTCACCACCACATCGGCGAAACCATCGCCGTTGATGTCGCCCGCCGAGACGAACAAGCTACCGGTATAGGTGCCCATCGCACGGAAGTCCGCAACCAGTTTCCTCGGAGCCAAGCCGGTGCCGAGTGTGGTACCGTTGAACACGTTCACAAAGCCGCCGCCGGAATTGCCCGCCGCCGCGATCAGATCGAGCTTGCCATCATTGTTGACATCTCCGACCGCTGTGCGAACACCGCCGCGGAACCCGGAAACGAACGCGTTGAAATCGGCGAGTACCACATTGGTATCGGCCCCGGAAATAATTCGCACTCGGGGGGTGTTGCCGCGATCGGCACTCACCACGATATCGGCACGGCCATCGCCGTTGAAATCCCCGGCGGAGACGAACGCACCGGAGGTGTTCGTTCCTTCGAAGGCCACGAACGAGCGAATTTGTTGGCCGGTCTTGCCGTCATACACCTTTACCATCGTCGTTTGGCCGGGGCCGCTCGCCGCGATGATGTCCAAGGCTCCGTCGCCGTTCACATCGGCGGTGGTGATGCGGATCGCGTTCCCCAACCCCGTGGTGTTGATCACGGCGAGCGGGATCAATACTCCCGTGCTCACGTCCGAAACTTGGATCGTTCCGTTGGTCGCGGTCACAACCGAGTTCTCGACCAAACCCTTACCCGCACCGAGTTGGGCCGCACGGATCGCATCGCAGCCGGAGCAAATGCAAAAGCCGGGATCGCTCGACGCCGTTTCGGTAGGTGCTGGCGAAACTGGAGGTATTACAGCTACGGGCGGAATAATGACCGGCGGTGGGGGAACCACCACGACCGGGGGAATTGGCGGTGGCGGTGGAACAATGACCGGTGGAGCCACCACGGGAGGTACCACGACCGGAGGAACAACTATCGGCGGCGGAGGTACCACGACCGGAGGTACCACGACCGGTGGAACAACTACCGGCGGGACGACCTGTGGTGGAACAACAACAGGGGGCACAACAACTGGAGGTGCGACCGGAGGAACCACAACCGGAGGCACAACAACCGGAGGTGCGATCGGAGGTGCGACTGGTAGAATAACAACAGGAGGAACCACAACCGGAGGTGCGACCGGAGGTACCACAACCGGAGGTGCGACCGGAGGTACCACGACCCCATTGATCGTGGTGGTCGTCACGCCGTTGATCGTCGTTGTGCTCCAAGTGTTGATCGTAATGTTGTTCACCGTAGTGGGCGGCGAAGCAGGAGGAACCGTGCCGTTAATATTCGTGTTGTTCGTGGTGTTGATAGTAACGGGCGGCAACACCGGTGGTACCGAGGCGGGGGGTACGGGGGCCGGGGGCACGGTCGCTGTCGGTGGCGAGACCGGAACGGTGGTTGGGGGTACGACAGTCGCCGCCGGTGCGGCACTCACGATCCAACCGATATCCCTCAACGCGGCCCAATCGAGTTCCGAGATTCGAATGACTGTGCCCCTCTGCACGGTCGGCTTCATCACGCTGTACTGGCCGTCGGAGAGTTGCGTCTCGGCGAAGTGGCCCGACCCGCTCAAAATGGGGTTGACCCCGCCGTTGAAGGCCGTGGCGTTGGCCCCTGTGAATTTGTTCCCCGATATGTGCTTTGCGAAATCCTGCGAGGTACCGAAGCCGAGCACATGCAGCAACTCGTGGCGGAACACCGTGGCGAAATCGGTTTGATTCGAGGCGGGGGTTCCCGTGAAACTCCAGTTCTGGTTCGGATCGAACGAAACTGCTCCCGCGAGTGGGGCACGGAAGCTTTGACCGCGAAACCGAAGGGTGTTGAACCAGCTTTGCGAGCCGCTACCGCTCCAACCGCCGAAGCCGCCGAGGGCCGCTTCCCCCGCACCCGCTCCTACGCGCCCACCGAGATAAACCGTGAGGGTGTCGTTCGCAATCGTCGGATTCGCAATTTTGATGTTCGCGGCGGAGTTGTACGGATCGGCGGGATTGAAGACGTTCAACGTAAAATAGTTCCCGGCTCCTGGAGTGACCCCGGCGAGTTGGGTGGTGATCCGCGATTCGATTTCCGTAGCCACGCCTTCGGCCGCCGCACGGCGGGTGGGATCGCTGAAGAAGCCGCTGGTGTCGTAATCGTAGTTGAACACCAGATTCACGGGGTTCTCCCGTGTTTCCAGTTCTTCCAACTTCGGTTTGGCGGTGTAGATCGTTGCGGGGCGGAGCCAATGGGTGAGGGCCATGATTACGACTCAAAGAATGACTTGAGAACGGAATACTCGAATGCGTAATTACCTGTACCGCAATCTCCGTGCCGAACGCGAACGCGGCTCGAGTAGTACCCAGAAGGGGACGTGTGTCTCTAGGATGCCGAAAGTGACTGTCAACCAAACCGGGCGGAACGTGGAAAGGTGCTTTCCCAGCGGATTTTCCTTGGTGTGGCGATAATCGGCGGGCGTGCCCGAGGCTGAAAAATCAGGGCGGTTCGTAATCCGTAAACCCAAGGGCGAAATAGGCAACATTTTTTTGCCGCACGAATAGTTTGCACTCGCGGCACGATCTTCCGAGAATGGTAACACCCTCCCCTTCACCCGTTTCCCCGCATTTACAGTTTCGCATTAAGGAATCTCTATGCCTCGAATTTCGCACCTCGGCACGATCCCGGCGATCTTGGCCTACCTCGGCCTCGGTTTACTTTCCATCCACAGTGTCGAAGACGCACCAAAGCCGCGCTTGGCTTCGGAAGCTCCGGTGGAAGTTTCACCGGCGGTGGCACTCGATGGCCGGATCATCGAGGAGGTGAAAGTGAAGGCCGAACTCTCGAAGAATCTGCGCTACCTTTGCGATGAAATCGGGCCGCGCGTGACCGGCTCGCCCGCCCTCGAAAAAGCCAACCGATGGGCTGAAGCCAAGATGAAGGAGTACGGCCTCAGCAATGTGCGGCTCGAACCTTGGGAAATCCCCGTGGCTTGGGAGCGAGTTTCTTGCAATCTGCGTTTGCTCGAACCGCACGCGAAGCCTCTGATCGCCGCGAGTGCGGCGTGGTCCCCCAGCACGCCGGGCACACTCATCGGGCCGGTGGTGGTACTCGAAGCCAAGACCAAAGACGACTTGGCGAAGTACAAAGGCAAACTGAAGAATGCGATCGTACTCCGCGGTGCCCCGGTGGAAATCAAACCGATTACCGACCTCTCTTACATTTCCCCCGTACCCAAGAAGGTCGAACCGAAGAAAGAAGAACCGAAGAAAGAAGATTCCAAACCCGCCGAGATCCCGCAACCGACGGCGCGGCCGACCTCGACCGAATTCGAAGCGTACCGCAAAGCCGTGGGGGAATTCCTCAAATCCGAGGGGGCTGCCTGCATCGCCATCGATTCCGCGAAACCGCACGGCTTGCTCGTTATGACCGGCCGTTGGCAAGAAGGCGATCGCGCCGCAACGCAAGCCAGCGAAACGATGCCCACGGTGTTCCTCGCGCACGAGCACTACCGTTTGCTTCACCGCCTCGCCACCGCCAAAGACGGCACGCCCCCCAAGGTGGAAATCGAGATCACCAACAAGTTCATCCCCGGCCCGATCACCGTCTTCAATACCGTCGGCGAAATCACCGGTTCCGAGAAGCCCGATGAGTTTGTCATCGTGGGTGCCCACCTCGATTCTTGGGATTTGGGCAGCGGGGCCACCGACAACGGCACCGGCAGCAGCGTGGTGTTGGAGTGCGCCCGCACACTAGCGGCGCTCGCCAAACAGGGCCACCGGCCCAAGCGCACGATCCGCTTCTGCCTTTTCACCGGGGAGGAACAAGGACTGCACGGCTCCAAAGCTTATGTGAAGCGGCACGAAGATGAGATGCCCAAAACCAGCATGGCCCTCGTTCACGATACCGGCACGGGCAAGGTGACCGGATTCAACTTGATGAACCGCGAGGCCGTGAAGAAGCTGTTCGATGCGGAACTCGCCACGTTGAAAACGATCGACGGCTGGAAAGAAGCGACCACCCGCGTTTCCGGCGGCACCGATCACTTGCCCTTCGACGCGGTTAACGTTCCAGGTTTCTCCTGCCAACAAGACATCGACGAATACCGCCTCACGCACCACACCCAAAGCGATACCTTCGATCACGTGAAGATTCCCAACTTGGTTCAGGGTGCCCAAGTGATCGCCGTCACTGCGATGCGCGTGGCCAACTTGCCGGAGTTGCTGCCACGGGAGAAACCGGAAGTGAAGAAGCCGGAGAAGAAGGAAGCGAAAACGAAGGAATGAATCGGGGCTTCTAACTTAGCCGGAAGCGTTAGCGACGATTGAACGTCGAATCGTCGCTAACGCTTCCGGCTCTGAAACAAGTTGTACTGCCATTCTTGCAGTCGCATCGGGGGAATTGCCACGCTGGCAGCGATTCTTGCAATGCCAGTAAGCGCAAGATTCGCAATGGCAACGGATTGCAACCCGCACGATTCCGGGCACGGTTGTTGCATAAGAGTTAATATCTCGCAAGGAGTTGCCCATGAATTTGAAGCCCCTGAACGACCGTATCATTATCCGCCGCGAAGCCTCGAACGATAAATCGGCGGGCGGGATCATCATCCCCGATGCCGCCAAGCAGAAGCCGCAACGCGGCACTATCTTGGCCGTCGGCCCCGGCAAACTCAACAAGAAGACCGGCGAACGCATCCCGCTCGACGTGAAAGTCGGCGATGTCGTCCTCTTCACCTCGTGGGCCGGCGACGAATTCAAAGACAAGAAAAGCGTCGGCGAAGTGCTCATCATGCACCAAGACGACGTGATGGCGATCATCGGATAAAGGGGCTTGGGCCTAGCAAGACCACGACTCGCATCCTCCCTTTTTCAATTGCCCGAAACACCCGCTTTTTCTTACTCCCATACCCAAGACCCCATACCCAAGACCCAACTATGTCTGCCAAACAAATTGCTTTCGACCAAGAAGCCCGCGAAGCGATGAAGCGGGGCATTTCCAAACTCGCCCGCGCCGTCAAAGTGACCTTGGGGCCAAAGGGCCGCAACGTCATCATCCAAAAATCCTTTGGTAGCCCGACCGTCACCAAAGACGGCGTGACCGTGGCCAAGGAAATCGAACTGCCCGACCCATACGAGAACATGGGCGCCAGCATGGTGAAGGAAGTCGCCTCTAAGACTTCCGACATCGCCGGCGACGGCACCACCACCGCCACTGTACTCGCCGAAGCGATCTTCAACGTCGGCTTGAAAGCCGTCGTCGCGGGAACCAACCCGATGATGATGAAGCGCGGCATGGAAAAGGCCGTCGAAGAAATCGTGGCCAAGCTCGAAAAGATGAGCATCCCCGTTAAGGGCAAAAAGGATCTCGAAAACGTGGCTACCGTGGCCGCCAACGGCGACCAGAAGATCGGCGCCATCATCGCCGAGGCGATGGCCAAGGTCGGCAAGGACGGCGTCATCACCGTCGAGGAAGGTAAGAGCATCGATACCAACCACGAATTCGTGGAAGGCATGCAGTTCGACCGAGGCTATCTTTCGCCGTACTTCGTGAACAACTCCGAAACGATGGAGTGCGAACTCGAAGACCCGTACATCCTCGTTCACGAAAAGAAGATCAGCAGCAATCGCGACCTCGTGCCGCTACTGGAAAAGGTGCTGCAACAAAATAAGCCGTTGCTCATCATCGCCGAAGAAGTGGAAGGCGAAGCGCTCGCCACGCTCGTCGTCAACGTGATCCGTTCGAACTACAGCTTCAAAGTGTGCGCCGTGAAGGCCCCCGGGTACGGCGATCGCCGCAAGGCCATGCTCGAAGACATTGCCATTCTCACCGGCGGTCAAGCGATTTTTGAAGACCTCGGCATCCAACTCGAAGCCGTGGAACTCAATCAACTCGGCCGGGCCAAGAAGGTGAAGGTCGATAAAGACAACACCGTTGTGATCGAAGGGGCCGGCAAACGGGTCGACATCAACGCCCGAGTCGCCCAGATCCAAAAGGAACTGGACAAGAGCACCAGCGACTACGACAAGGAAAAGCTCAGCGAACGCGTGGCCAAGTTGCAAGGCGGCGTGGCCAAGATCAACGTCGGCGGCGCCACCGAGAGCGAAGTGAAGGAAAAGAAGATGCGCGTCGAAGACGCCATGTTCGCCACCCGCGCCGCGAACCTCGAAGGCATCCTCCCCGGCGGCGGTGTCGCGTTGCTCCGGGCCAGCGAAGGCCTCAAGCCGCAAGGCTTGAACGAAGACGAAGCCGTGGGTTACAAGATCATCGTCGATGCCTGCAAGGCACCCTTGCGGCAGATCTGCGAGAACGCCGGGGACGACGGCAACGTCATCGCCCACAAGGTGCTCGAAAACAAGGACAACAACTTCGGGTACGACGCCCGCAACAGCGTTTACTGCGATATGGTCAAGCAAGGCATCATCGATCCCCGCAAGGTGGTTCGCAGTGCTTTGCAAAACGCTGCGAGCGTGGCGACTTTGCTCCTCACCAGCGATGCTCTGATCGCCGATGCCCCCAAGGACGGCGAGAAGAAGGCCGCCGGCGGCGGCTACGACGACATGTACTAATTCGATATCGATGCAGGTAATACGAAAAGCCAGCGGACTCGTTCCGCTGGCTTTTTTTGTATCGTCTACGCCCCCGACTTATTCCTTCTTCTCTTCGGGCTTCGGCGCTTCCGGCTTCTTACCATCGAGCTTCACGATCTCGCGCACCCAGATGTTGCGCATCTTCACCGGGTTGCCGTGGTTTTGCAGGCGGAAGGGCAGCTTCTCGGCGTGCTTGACGTACTTGGCCGGTTGGTCGTAATACGTGCCACCGGTGAGTTCGGTGTGGTTCTGCACGCAGACTCCGTTATGGAATAGCGTGATGTAAGCGGGCTTCACCACTTTGCCATCGTCGCCGAACTTCGGGGCTTCAAAGAGGATGTCGTAGGTTTGCCATTCACCGGGCTTGCGGGAGGCGTTCACCATCGGCGGTTGCTGTTTGTAGATCGAACCGGCTTGGCCATCGAAGTAAGTCGCGTTCTCGAAGGAATCGAGGATTTGCACTTCGTAGCGGCCCATGATGTACACGCCGCTGTTGCCGCGGCCTTGTCCGGTTTGTTTGGGGTTGGGGTTTTCCGGGCTGGCCCACTCGACGTGCAATTGCATGTCGCCGAAGGCTTCCTTCGTGGTAATGTCCGATTTTTGAACGGTGGCGTACCCGTTCTCGATCTTCCAGTTCTCGCTCTTCTCGAACTTCGAGAGGTCTTTGCCGTCGAAGAGGATGATCGCATCGCTCGGCGGATCGCCGGGCTTCTCGCCCGGAGTCACCACCTTCGGTTCAGGCCAGACGACTCCGCTCTTGTACTCGCGCTGGGCGACGCAGACTCCGACGCCGAGTGCGAGACCGGCGAGGGCGGCGGGGAGAACAATTCGTCGTTTCATGAGGAGCTTCCTTTGTGAAAGCCCACCCACGGCGTGGGTGGGGTCGGAGTGTTATCCTATTCCCACCAACGCCGTCGGTGGGCTTTCAAATTATTGCGATCAAAACTTCAGCTTCATCCCCTTCAATCGGGCCACGGTTTCAATCATCAGCGCATCTTCCTCGGCTTCGCTGTTTGCGATGTA
>JBBQWA010000124.1:0-11822 GCA_038211045.1 Gemmatales bacterium | reverse complement strand
CGCCGGCATTGGCACGGAAGTCTTTCCGGAAGTGAAGCGGCTGAAGGCGCAGTTCGAATATGCGGACAAGCGCGGCTTCAAAGCGGCGGTGATTGCCGGGGAAACCGAGATGAGCCAAGGCGTGTGGAAAGTGAAGGATCTCACCAAGCGTGAGGAAACGATGGTGAACGAGGCGGAGTTGGTCGAAGCGGTGCGAAAGGCAATTGCGATCAACTAATCACTGTCGACTAATGACTTTATCTATTTCCAGCTCGAACTCATTGTTAGTTCTTAGTCGATAGTTGATAGTAAGGCATTTCCCCTATGATCCGTTCCAACCATTACGAGGCGGCGTTCGAGGCGTACCTGCGGTCGCGGAACGTCGGGTTCATGGCCGTGGATGAAGCCAAGCGCAGCACACTGGGCGAGTCGGTGGTGAAGAGCGTCGATTTCATCGTTGTCGGCCTGGAAAGCTCGCGGTTGATCGTCGATGTGAAAGGCCGCAAGTTCCCCAGCGGTTCCTCGGATCGACCTCAAACGACTTGGCAGAACTGGGCCGAGGAAGCGGACATCCACGGCCTCGTCTCATGGGCGACCCACTTCGGCAACGGCTTCCGCGGGGTGCTGGCCTTCACCTACCAGATTCAGCCACCCTACGAACTCCCGCCCGGCACGCCGGACGCTTTCGAATTCCGCGATGCGACCTACCTCATGCGTGGCATCTCGGTGAAGGACTACAAAGAGCACATGCGGCCGCGATCCGAGAAGTGGGGTACCGTGCATCTGCCGGTCGCCGCGTTCCGCGAGATCGTGCGGCCCTTCTCCGAATTTCTCGAACCCGAAGCAAATTTGTTCAGCGAAAGCGAATTGATATGAAGCTCGGCGTCGTTCTCGAAAACCTAGGCTTGCCGATGCGGGCGGCACTGCTCGAAGCGGCGAAGCTCGGCATCGCCGGGGTGCAGCTCGAAGCCGCGGGGGAACTCGACCCTACCCAACTCGGCAATTCCGCCCGCCGAGAACTCCGCATGCTCTTGCGATCGTACAACCTCGAATTGAGCGCGGTGAACTGCCCGATGCGGCGCGGCCTCGATAGCTTCGAGCACCAGCAGGCCCGCATCGAATACGCGCAACGGGCCATGCAATTCGCCGTCGATCTCGGTTCGCGGGTGTTGATCGTGCCGTTGCCAAAATTGCCCGATTTGGAACCGGCGAAGCAAGAAGAAACCGATGGGCCGAAGCCATTCCTTTTTTTCAAAGGGCCGCCGCCGAAGGGCGATACTCTGTGCGAAACGCTCACTGCACTCGGTCGCAGTGCGGATAAATTCGGCGTGACCCTCGCCTTGGAGGCGGGCCTCGACCCGGCGGCGGAACTCGTCGATTATTTGAACGGCTTTGAGAGTGGCAGCTTGCAAGTGAACTACGATCCGGCGAACTTCTTCATCCACGGCCACGATCCGGTGGCGAACGTCTTCCCGCTCATGGGCCGCATTCCGCACAGCCACGCCCGCGATGCCCGGCGAACGAGTGCCGCAAGCGGCCCCGAGGAAGTGCCCCTCGGCGCGGGGGATATCGATTGGCTTTCGTACATGGGCACGCTCGCCGCGATCGAGTACCGCGGTTTCGTGACGATCGAACGTACGCAAGGGGATCGCAAACTGGCGGACATCGCCGCCGGGGTGAAGTTCCTTCGTCGTTTCGTACCGACAACATCTTGAACCGGAGACGATTTGTGAACTTACGCACCGCATTGGGTCGCCTGCGTTTGATGGGCTTGCTCGAAGGCATCTCGTGGGCGTTCTTGCTCACGGCGATGTTTCTCAAATACGGGCCGGGGTTATCGGAAGAGATGCACGCCCACGGCAAATTGGCCGTAGGTATCGTCGGCAGCATCCACGGTGGGTTGTTCGTGGTCTATTTGATCGCCGTGGTGAATGCGTGGATCGATAGGAAATGGGGCTTCGGGCGTGCCTTCCTCGCGGGGATCGTTTCGATTCCGCCGTTCGGCACGTTCGTATTCGATGGCAGCTTGAAGCGAGAACAATACGAATCATCAACGCCGACGTCGGCGCTGTGACGCGCGGACCTGAAGAACGAATAATGCAACGACAATCAAAGCGAACGCGCCCGTCAACGCAAAGAACTTGGTTCGATTTACCAAATCGAACAAGCCTTTCGGTGCGGGTGGCGGTTCGGGATCTCCCATCGGTAACAAGGCATCTTCCGTCGGCTTCGGCAATTTCTCCACGATGTCTTGCACTTCCGCCCGCCGGGCCATCAAGGCTTTCGGTTGCGTGAGGCCGCTGTTCGTGCAACGGTCGAAGAGTTTCTCGGCGGTTCGGTAATCCCCGGCTCGCACGTTCACCTCGGCCAACGTCCAAAGTAGGAAAATATCAGTGGGGGCATCGAGGGCCATTTGTTGAACGAAGGCAATCGCATCGGGCGGAAGACCATCCGCGAAGAACGGGATCGGTTTCAACGCGGTGGCATCGGATTTGTCCCGGGCAATGTTGCGGTGATAACGCAACCAGATCAGCGCATACTTGGAATCGATTATCGCGTGCCAGCGTTGCCCCGCCGTACCCTTTGGCGGCTCCGTATCGCGGAGGAATTCCAAATTCCGCAAGGCCGCATCCCAATCGCCGGAGAGGGCGTACGCTTGCACGAGATTCGCCATCAACGCGTAATCGGGTTCGCGTTCCCGGCTCTTTGGAATCAGTAACGGAATCGCTTCACCCGCTCGGCCGACACGGATTAAATCGGCGGTGAGTTCGCGGAACGTCGGAACATCGAGGGAAGAAGCTTTCGGCAATCGTTCTTCGATCCGTTTCAATAATGCGATCCGCGTCTTCGCCCGATCCGGCGGCGTGGCCGGGTTCATCGCGTTGATGCGATCGTCGTAAGCCAACGAGAAATTCGTGGCGGACAACGGCTCCGCGGTTCCGTCGTTGGCGAACTCGAACGTCGGTTCGGCCATCGGCGGATAGATCCCCGCCCACAGGGAGGGAGAAGCGAACACGAGAACGATTATCGCAATTCCCCGTGTCATCGCTCCTCCAAGGAATCTTCAATTTCATCGGTCACATCGAGGCCGCCACCGAAGTTGTTCCAGATGGCTTTCGCGCTTTCGATCGGCCCCCACGGCAATCCCCACCAACCGAATAGGCAGGTGAAGAGCGTGTACGGGATCGCTCGGAAGTACGTGCTGGAATCGCGCTGAACGAGGTGCACCCTCGATTGCCAACGAAACGTAATGAAAATCAGCGAGGCGACGTATTCGTAGCGAATGCAACTCGCCCCCGATTCGATCCGTGAGAGAACTTCGCCCGGCGGCAGCGATTGAAACCAGCGGAAGGCGAGCGGTGCGGCGTTCATGGAGATGGTTTATTGATCGGGGGAAACCCGTAAAATGTTCGGCATGAAAGAATTCCTTTTCCCGTTTCTGGCCGCCGGGGCCGGTTCCTGCATCGCCTTACAAGCCGTGGCCAACACGCGGCTGCGGCAGAACCTCGATACCCCGGATAATTCGCTCATTGCTTCCTTCTTCTCGATCTGCGGCACGATCCTCACGGCGACGCTCGCCGTGTTGATTCTTCGCCCGGTGTGGCCGACGTGGCTTTCGTTGAAACAGACGCAATGGTGGAACTGGATCGGCGGCCCGCTGGGCGTATTATTCGTGCTGGCCGGCGCAACTCTCGTGAAGGAGTTGGGCGCCGCCGCGTTCATCGTACTGGTGGTCGCGGGGCAACTTTTGGTGTCGCTGCTCTTCGATCATTTCGCGTTGATGGGTTTGCCGGAGCAGCCGATCACGGCGGGCCGGATTCTCGGGGTGCTCCTCATGGTGGCCGGCGTGGCTTGCATCAAGTTGCTGTGAGGCGAGACCGCTTGAAGGCGAAATTACAGCAATAACCGAAGTGGGAACTGTTCGCTTTGCTATGAACCCCTTCAGCGTTGCCGTATCACGAAGCAACGTATTCACACCATCTGAAGCGTCCCACGGGTCACGCCGAGTTGGTTCATCGCCTTGACCTTCTTCCAAGTCTGGCGACCGTCATCTGTGCCGTTGATTACCGCGGCGTAGTGGTCGAGCAGACGGCCAACTTCCTCGGGGGACTCCCGAAGCAAGTCCACGCGGAACCAGCGGATGCCAACCTCCTTCATCCGGCTGATATACTCTGCCGCGCTCTGCGGGACACTGTTGAAGACCGTGTTTCGGCATCCGGTATCGGCCAGCACGGGGAACAGCGCCCCGGTGCGATCCTTCAATTCGATTTTGTGCAGGTCGCACGGCCGGCCGCAATCGCGGTGATCCTTGCCCTTGCTGAGGAAGGCCGCGAACACACAATGCTCCATGTGAAACATGGGCATGTGCTGGTGGATGACCGCCTCGAAACGATCCGGGCGGCTCCGCCTCATCATCGCCTCGAACTGGCCCCAGTTCATATCGTAGCTCGGCACGAGGCGTTCCAGGCCCGATTTGAAGAACAATTGCGCTGTCAGTTCGTTGGAGACGTTCAGACTGAAATCACCGAACAACTCGGCTTCGGGTAAATGTTCGCGGAAGTATTCGAGTGAACCGAGGTTGCGAACCAACACCGCATCGGGGTTCGCGCGGGCGATGATCGCGGCAAGGCCGTCTTCGCCAGGCTTCCACACCCGCAGCGTGGCCAAGCCGATGGGGATGCCCGCCGCGTTGGCCTTCGGTACGGCCTCCTTGTACTTTCTCAGATCCTCGAAATCGCAATACACCATCGCGGGCTTCTGAGCGAGCACGGCATCGAGTTGATCGAGGTTGCGAACGAGCACCGTAAGCTTGGACTGAGAATAGCTAATGGCTCTTTGCTCACAGCTATTAGCTTTTCTCAATTCCTCTAACGCGTTCGGTTCCGTGATTGTGTGCCGTGAAGCGGTCAGTTGCTTCGCTTCCAAATCTGCAGCGGTTCTGCGGCGGAGGTCGTTCAACACCGACTTCGGCACCAGCACCCCGGCGGGCAACTCGTTCACAAACTCGCTGAGTTCGAACGGTGTTTCGCCGAGGCGGCTCACATTATCACGCAACTCCTCAGTGGTCGTGGCTCGCTTGGTGGCCAGATCCAGCGGGCCGGGCCAACTCGCCGAGGCGGACACACCGTTCGCCAAGGCGAACGTGAGGGTCAGCTCTCCGCCGACGGTTCCCGCGAGCTTCGCCGTCACCGGCTTCCGGCGAACGGTCTTGTCTTGCGAGTACGATTGCTCCAATCGTTTCCGCAAAGCGGGGTCGTCAGTCTTCCACACATCGCAGCCTACGGGTACGCTCGAAAGATCGACGGTGGGTTCGAAGTGGAGTTCAAAGCGGTTCTGCGGGCCGGGATACACCGTCCAGATTCGGCCGCCCGGTTCCTTCTCGGCGGGCGTGCCCATGTCGAACATCACGCCGTCGCCGGGGTTCAACAAGTTCGGAACGTCCTCGCACATTTCGATTCGCACGACATTGCGTTGCACGAAGATCGTCTTGCCGATGCGGACACCCCGGCTCTTGGGGAAGCGCCCCCGCACGAGTTTTTGATGATCGTTGCCATCGAGGAACCCGTGCGTCAACCCTCGGCTGAACGTCTGGGCGAGATCGAGTTCTTCCTTGCGGGTCAGCTTGAAATCCTGCTTTTCCAAGGCCGCGTCGATGGCGGTGCGGTAGGTCTGCGTGGTGGATGCGACGTAAGGCCCGCCCTTCAACCGCCCCTCGATCTTGAAGCTGATCACCCCGGCTTCGATGAGTGGTTGAATCAGTTCGTACGCCGCGAGATCCTGCGGGCTGAGCAGGTAGGCCTTGTCGCCCAGTTCGCGCTTCACGCCATCGACGATCATTTCGTAGGGCAGCCGGCAGGCTTGGGCACATTGCCCGCGGTTGGCACTGCGGCCGCCGAGGGCTTCGCTGGTGAGGCACTGGCCACTGTAGGCGACGCACAACGCACCGTGGATGAACACTTCCACCGGCATCGCCGAACCGGCCGTCACTTGGCGAATCTCTTCCAGCGACAGTTCGCGGGCCAGCACCACCCGTTCGACGCCCAAGCGTTTCACGAACTCGATGCCGCGTGGCTCGGTCAGGGTCATTTGCGTGCTGCCGTGGATCGGCAACGTCGGGGCGATCTTCCGAATGAGCGTGACGAGCCCGAGATCTTGCACGATCACGGCATCCACGCCCGCGGCGGCGACCGCTTCCACGACCTTCGACACTTCTTCGAGTTCGTCGCTGAAGATCAGCACGTTCAAGGCCACGAAGCCGCGGACGTTGCGGCGGTGCAGGAACGCCATCACTTCGGGAAGTTCTTCAACGGTGAAATTGTGGGCACGGGCGCGGGCGTTGAATGCGGAGAGGCCGAAGTAAACGGCGTCGGCCCCGTTGGCCACGGCGGCGCGGAGGCTCTCCCAATCCCCGGCGGGGGCGAGCAGTTCGGGGCGGTAGCGGTCTGCTGAGTTCATTCTGGAATTGTACGTTATTGCGGCGCGAACCCACGCCGAGTAGCATGTGGGAATGCTTCACGCCAACGATTCCTCCTTCTCACGACGCCATTTCCTTCTTTCAGCGGGGGGCGGCCTCGGCGGCATCGCGCTGAACTGGCTGGCCGTGTCCGCCAGTCCGCTCAAGGAGAAGAAGCCGCACCACGAGGCCAAGGCCAAGCGCGTCATCTTCATCTTCTTCGTCGGCGGGCCGAGCCAGATCGACCTGTTCGACCCCAAGCCGATGCTGGCGAAGATGCACGGCCAACCGCTGCCCGAAAGCACCGGTCGGCCCAAGAGCCAGTTCACCTCCGGGCAAGAGAAGATCCTCGCCAGCACCCGCAAGTTCAAACAGCACGGCAAATCGGGCATGTGGGTATCCGACCTGATGCCGAAGTTCGCGGAAGTCGCAGACGACGTCTGCTTCCTCAAATCGTGCTACTCCACGAGTACCATCCACGCCCCGGCGATCTACGAGCTGCACACCGGCCGCACGCTCATGGGGCACCCCAGCCTCGGCAGTTGGATCACCTACGGCCTCGGCTCGACGAGCGAGAACCTCCCGGCGTACTGCGTGATGCCGCAGCCCGAAGGCGTCTCGGAAGGCGGCGCGCCATGCTGGGGCGCGGCCTACTTGCCCGCCGTGTACCAGGGTACGCTCCTGCGTAAAGGTGCGGCGCCGATCCTCAACCTGAAGCCGCAACCCGGCGTAACCGACGAGCAGAACAAGGCGACATTCGACCTCGTGCAACAGTTAAACCGCACGAGTGCGACGCCCGGCGATACCGAACTCGAAGCGCGGATGCACAGCTACGAACTTGCCTTCAAGATGCAGACGCACGCACCGGAGGCGGTCGATCTCGCCAAGGAAACGAAGGAGACGAAAACGCTGTACGGCTTGGATGCTCGGCGCACCGCCGACTTCGGCACGCGACTGCTGCTCGCTCGGCGGTTGGTCGAACGCGGCGTGCGCTTCGTGCAGGTGTATTCCGGCGGTGGCCCGCTCTCCATGCAATGGGACGCCCACGACGACATCAACGGCAACCACGAAAAGATGTGCGGGCACACCGATCAGCCGATCGCTGCACTTCTCACCGATCTGAAACGCCGTGGGATGTTGAAGGATACCCTCGTGGTTGGTTGCACGGAGTTCGGCCGTACGCCGAACAGCCAAGGGAGCTTGGGCCGCGATCACAATCCGCTCGGCTACACGATGTGGCTGGCCGGGGGCGGATCGAAGGGCGGCACCAGCGTCGGCGAGACCGACGAGTTCGGCCTGAACGCGGTGAAGGCACCGATCAGCGTGAACGATTTCCACGCCACGATCCTGCATTTGCTGGGGTTGGATCACGAGCAGCTGACGTTCCGCCACAATGGCCGGGACGAACGACTGACGGACGTTGCGGGGGAAGCGGTAGAAGGTGCGCTGGGTTAGTTACGACGGACCCTTCAGGGCGTGGTTCTTCGGGCAGTTCTACCTGTGGATGCTGGCCTACTTCGACACCGCCGTGGCCATGGTCGTCTATCCCGAAAGGGGGCACCTCTTCGGCTGAGTCGGTGCGGTCTCGTTCTTCCTGCCGGGATTGAAGTATTTCCGGCAATGCAAACGAGCACAGAAATGAAAGATTGAAAATGCATGGGGGAATGTTGCGAGAGCAATCCCTCGTAAAATTCCCCCCTTCGGTTTCTACCCACTCGCCATCAAACGTGGATAGTGTCTTGATCGTTGTCTTCCGCTATTTGCAATTCCCAATCAAGGCTTCGGCGACGGGGGCTTCGGAACGGCAGTGCCAGGAAAGGTGGTTTTGAAAGTTTCCTCCGAGAGACCGAGCTGCTGCACATACTTTGTTGGCATGCCCGGGATTTTGTCCTCGACGTACACGTCGATCGAGTTGTCATGCCGCATGTACGCTACCAACTTGGTGTTTGCCTTTGGCACCTCTTTGCACTCCGACTTTTTGGTGAACACTTTCTTGCACGGAACGCATACTACTACCCGGCAGCAGAGAATGTCCAACTTGAGGGTTTCGAACAACCAAGTTTCTTGGCAGACCTCGGTCGTCACCGGAACCGGAACCGTACTCGCGAACGGCACGCCGTCACCGTAAAACGGAATAGTTACGCAAGTCACCGGTGTCGGTGGAGTGATTATGTAAGCGATCTCTTCGAAGGTGGTGGACGGCGGGCAAACCCCTGAAATTGGGTAGATCTTTGGCGGGGCTACGCAAATGCCACCGCAGACTCCGCCAATTGCTGGCCCACATGGACAAGCTGAACCCATAGGTGGTGGGGCAACGACAATGGCAGCATCCGTTGTGGGGGCTGAAACCACAATTGGAGTCGGATACGACGGTGTCCGATAAATCGGCGCAGGCTGTGGGGACGAGCGGCGGAAGATTTGCGCTTCAGCATCCGCTGAAGTCAGCAAACCAAAAGAAATACCGAGCAGAAGACGAATCATTCGACTCCCTCCAACGAAGATCTGTTTGATCAGTTAATCAAACCACAACCATGTGGAGCGATTACTTACAGATTTCGCACTTTGATACCTCAAAAGTTTACCATAAGAAGTTAAGGTGGCAACAGAAAATTCGTTAAATTGCGTAAAATCAGTAAAATAGGATCGCTGGGTGTTCTGTGATTAATATGCTTTTCAGCTGAAATGTCTGTGACTGTAGGATTTTGCTTATCAAATACATACGGCGAGAACTTAATTTAAAATTTAAAATAACATGGGGCCGCTGCGGCCGGTATGTGTTTTAGATTGCTCAATCTAATGCAATTTTGCTCTCAATTACCCGCTGATTTATCTAAGCATATTCTTCTTCAATACCCCACCCACGGCGACGGCCACGGCCTTCCCCTTCACCTTCCAGCCGTGGTACGGGCTATTGCGGCTCTTGGAATGGAACGCGTTCACGTCGATCGCCCATTCCAGATCGGGGTCGATCACCGTCACGTCCGCGATGGCGCCTTCCACGAGCGAACCGCGGTCGATGCCCAGCACGCGGGCCGGGTTGATCGTCATCTTCTCCAACATCTGTATCCACGTGAGGTGGCCCGGTTCGATCAAGTGCGTGATGCACATCGGCAGGAAGGTTTCCAGGCCGAGGATACCGTTGGGTGCGGCGTCGAACTCGCGGCTCTTCTTCTCCGCCGAGTGCGGGGCGTGATCGGTGGCCAGCACCGAGAGCGTACCGTCCTTCAAACCTTCGATGATGGCATCGACATCGCGTTGCGTGCGCAGCGGCGGTGCCATCTTGAAGTTGGTGTCGTAAGTGGCGAGCGCTTCATCGGTGAGGTTGAAGTGGTGCGGGCAGGCTTCGCCGCTGATCCAGAACGTCGGCTTGCCGGCTTCGTGCAGTTCCATCGCCCGCTTGTGGCCCTGCCGAATCAGATCGACACCGCCGGCCGTGCTCACGTGCAGGATGTGAACCTTCCCGTTCGTAAGTTCCGCGAGCACGATATCCCGGTAAATCATGATGTCCTCGGCCACGCCGGGCATTCCTCGCACCCCGAGCCGAACGCTCACTTCCCCTTCGTTCATCACCCCGCCTTCGGTCAGTTCCATGATCTCGGCGTGGACGAGCACGGCTTTGCCGAACCGATCTTCGTAGGCGGTCACGGGCCGGGCGAACTTCGTCTTGCGTTTGAACATCTTGGTGTATTCGAGCGCCCGCCGCATGATCTCCGCGCTTTGTACCGGGGCGCCGTCGTCGGTGAAGGCGACCGCGCCGCCATCGACGAGCTTACCGATCTCGGCGAGTTCCTTCTGAGCGCGGCCCTTCGTGACGGCACCGATGGGCAACACGTGGCACTGATTCGCCCGTTTAGCCTGAAGGATGACGAACTCCGCGGCATCGCGGGTATCGATGGCCGGTTCAGTGTTCGGCATGCAGGCCACGGTGGTGACGCCGCCGTTGATGGCGGCCCGGCTACCGGTGAGGATGGTCTCGTCTTCTTCTCTGCCCGGTTCGCGGAAGTGGACGTGCATGTCGATGAGGCCGGGGGAAACGATCATGCCGGTGCAATCGAGAATATCGGTGGCAGTATTGGATCGCGATCCGATCCCCAGGACTTTGCCATCCTTCACCCAAAGGTCGGCGATGCGATCGAGGTTTTGCGAAGGGTCGATGACCCGGCCATTGCGGAAGAGGAGTGTGCTCATGGGGTGATTGTAGAAGGATGGCCCCTACGAATATGCCGAGGCGGTGCGGAGATGGGCTTGCACGTACGTTCGCCCACGTTATGGATGATCCATATGCGCAAGTTCGTGCTGATTTAGTTGATGTTGCCCGATTGCCCGATCAACGCATCGTGGCCAAGGCCGGAGGAGCCGAGATCGAGCTTGGCCCGGGGTCGTACTACTGGACGGTCGCGCCCGAGAGCGAAATGACCGGCCCACGATTGCATGGTTATCTTGCGAAGCGAACCGGGCGTGCAATCCTGATCGGCACCGGTGTGGCCGTGGTCACTGCGTTCGCCGTCATCGGTGCTGCGGTTGTGGTGTTTGCCATCGCCATCCGGAATAACAACGGTCGAGGCGCGTGGTAGACCAGTCGCTTTCGCTTGCATTTCCGCCGCGCTTCCATCATCCTGTATTCTCCCTCCCACAGGAAGATGCCGATGCTGCGCTGTCTACCACTTCTCATCGCTTTCCCCGCGTTTGCATTCGCCCAAGGCACTGATCCGGCGAGCGGTGGGCGTACGCCCCCTGTTGCGGAACCCGAGACAGGGAGATTACGCTCCCCGCTCGCCAAGAAGTACAAGATTGCGCTGATCTCGGGATCGCTCGAATACAAGTCGGACGATTCACTGCCGATTATTCAGAAGTACCTCGAAGAGAACTACGCGGTCGAGTGCGTGCGCATGTTCCGCAAGGCCGACGACGACATCCCCGGTTTGGACAAGCTCAAGGATTGCGACCTCGCCATTTTCTTCACGCGGCGCCTTACCATCGATGGCGATCAACTGAAGATGGTGAAAGACTACTGCGCTAGCGGCAGACCGATCCTCGGCATCCGCACCGCGAGCCACGGATTCCAAAAGTGGTTGGAAATGGATAATGACGTGTTCGGCGGCGATTACAAGAACCACTACAAAGCCGGGCCGAAATGCGAGGTGACTGTGAATGAGAAGAGCAAAGACAATTCCATACTGAAAGGTGTGAAACCTTACACTTCCAATGCCAGCCTCTACCGCAATGCCAAGCCCGCCGAGGATGTGACGATCCTGATGTACGGGGCCATTCCGGGCAACAAGGAACCGGTCGCGTGGGTGAGGGAACGCAAGGTGAATGATAAGGCCCAGCGAGTCTTCTATACCTCGCTCGGGCACCCGGACGATTTCCAAGAGAAGAGCTTCGTGAA
>JBBQWA010000123.1:0-12099 GCA_038211045.1 Gemmatales bacterium | reverse complement strand
TGCCGAGTTGAACCTCAACGACATCAAAGGCGAAGCCGCACCTTCCCTCGATGCGTGGAGCACGGCCGCCGCACTCACGGCTGTGACGGATCGTCTAGAATTCATGGTCGCGGTGCGGCCTACATTCCACAACCCCGCCCTGTTGGCCAAGCAAGCCGCGAACATCGACCATATCGGCGGTGGCGGGCGACTCTCTTTGAACGTCGTTTCCAGTTGGTGGAAGGATGAAGCCAACAAATACGGTGTGCAATTCGAGCAGCACGACGACCGCTACGGTCGAACCTCGGAATGGCTCGACGTACTCGACGGCCTTTGGAAGCGCGACGGCATCGACTATCGCGGCAAGTATTACAACATTCGAGATTCCATTTTGCAGCCGAAGCCGCTGACGCAACCCCGCCCGACGATCTATGCCGGGGGCGAATCGGAAGCGGCCAAGAACCTGATCGCCCAGAAGTGCGACGCCTACGTGATGCACGGCGACCCGCCGGAACGCATCCGCGAAAAGATTCGGGACATGAGCGAACGCCGGGAAAAGTTGGGCCTGCCGCCGATGACCTTCGGCGTGGCAGGGTACAGCATCGTTTGTAATACCGAAGCCGAGGCCAAGGCCGAACTCTCCCGCATTACCGACGTGAAACAATCGGCCGCAGGTTACCACAACTACCAGCAATGGATCGCCGGGACGCAGTTGGAACAGCGCGTGAGCTTGGAAGATTATTCCGTGAGCAATCGCGGCCTGCGTGCCGGCCTCGTGGGTACGCCGCAGCAGGTGAAGGATCAAGTCGGTGCGTTCGAGGCCGCCGGGGTGAACTTGTTACTACTCCAATGCAGCCCGCAACTCGAAGAAATGGAACGCTTCGGCGAATGTGTGATTGAACCGGAGCCGCGAGCGTGAGCGAACGACATACTCAGCGCGAACTTCAGAATTCATGATCAGAGCCGCGAGCGTTAGCGAGCGACACATTCGCTAAGAAATCACGCTTGCCGATCATTCATCGTTTCGCTCGCTCACACTCGCGGCTCTGTTCGATCCTATTCACTCAGCGCGAACTTCAGCGCGGCCGAATTCAAACAATATCGCAAACCGGTCGGCTTTGGCCCGTCCGGAAATACGTGGCCCAAGTGGCTGGCGCAGCGTCCGCAGCGGATTTCGGTGCGAGCCATGCCGAAGCTGTTGTCTTCCACTTCGGTGATGTGCTGCGGATCGTACATTTGATTGAAACTCGGCCAACCGGTGCCCGATTCAAATTTCGATTGAGAAGTGAATAAGGGCAATCCGCACAATCGGCAGTTGAACGTCCCCTCCCCTTTTTCCTCTAAGAGTCCACCGCAGAATGGCGGTTCGGTGCCGTGATTCAACAGCACCTTACGCTCCTCGTAAGTAAGGCCGACTGCGAGCGCCTCGCGTTCCTCTTCGGTGGGCGGAGTCAGATCGTGATCGGTGGAGGATTTCATGGGGAGTTCTGCATTGTTGAATAGGTGAGTTCAATGATATTCTAGCGTATGAGATGTCTCTCGAACGCAGGAAGAAGCAATGTCGATGATCGTCTTTGCCTTTTCATCGCAAAGATCCCTTCGACCGCATGATCATCGCCCTGGCTATTCTCGAAAACGTCCCCATCGTGAGTGCCGACTCCAAATTCGATGCCTACCCGATTCAACGTCTTTGGTAAATGCGATGGTAGAATGGAATCACTTCCACGTTACGGAGAACGAACTTGCACGAGAGCATACTGCAATCGGTCGGGCGGACGCCGCTGGTGAAACTCCACCGTATCACGCAAGGGTTGGCCGCCACCATCGCGGCGAAGGTCGAAGGGATGAACCCCGGCGGCAGCACCAAAGACCGCGTGGCCGTAGCGATGATCGCCGACGCCGAGAAACGCGGCTGGCTCCGCCCCGGCGGAACCATCATCGAAGCGACGGCCGGGAACACGGGTGTCGGCTTGGCCATGGCCGCCGCGGTGAAAGGCTATCGGTGCATCTTCGTGCTGCCGGATAAAATGAGTTCCGAGAAGGTCGCCCTCCTCAAAGCCTACGGGGCCGAGGTCATCATCACTCTCACGGCAATCGCCCCCGATTCGCCCGATAGTTACAACGGCGTCGCGGATCGCTTGGCCCGCGAAATCCCCGGTGCGTGGCGGCCCAATCAATTCACCAATCTTTCCAACCCCGAAGCCCATTACCGCACCACCGGCCCGGAAATCTGGGAGCAAACCCAGGGCCGCATTACCCACCTTGTCGGTGGTGTCGGAACCGGCGGGGGCCTTTCCGGATGCGGAAAGTACCTAAAAGAGTTGAACCCCGATGTGAAGGTCATCGGCGCCGACCCCGAAGGCTCCGTGCTCTCCGGCGGCACGCCCGGCAGTTGGAAGGTCGAAGGCATCGGCGAGGATTTCGTGCCCAAGACCTTCAACAGCCAACTCGTGGACGATTGGGTACGCGTATCGGATGCCGAATCGTTTCACATGGGCCGCGAGATGGCCCGCCGGGAGGGAATCCTCGTCGGCGGTTCCTGCGGCACCGCGCTCGCCGCCGGGTTGCGTTACGCCCAGCGACTCTCCGCCAGCGATTTGATGGTGATCCTCTGCCCCGATACCGGGCGGAACTACATGAGCAAAATGTACGACGAAGCTTGGCTCGCCGCCAACAAGCTGCAATGGGTGCCGGGAGTCGCCCAATCGGTGGGCGATTTGCTCAAGAAGCGGGGCGAACGACCGATGTTCACAATCACCCCGGAGTCCACCGCGGCGGATGCCATTCAAATCCTACAAACCTCGGGCATCTCGCAATTGCCGGTGTTGGAGCACGGCAAGCCGGTCGGTAGCATTCAAGAAGTAACAATCGCAAGAATCTTGCACGACCGCCGCGACCCGGCGCAAGTGAGCGTGGGCGAAATCATGGCACGGCCGCTCCCGCAACTCGATATTGTCACGCACTTGGATGAAGCGTACCGCTTGCTCCTTTCCGGCAACACCGGCATCCTCGCCACGCACGAAGGCGAAGTCGTCGGTATCATCACCCGCATCGATTTGATCGACTATTGGACGAAAAAAGGATCGTAGCAGCGCAGTAGAATAGAAGCGTACCGGGTTTGCCTACTGCGGCGCGAAAGCGAGAATCGAAGCAATGGTGGCCGATCCGATGATCGCGCTGCGATGCTTTGACATGACCATGGACGTGGCACGCGCGATGGCCAAAGTCCCGCGAAACGAAGTGCCGGACATGCCTGATCGAATGATCGCATCCACCGCCGTTGCCCACGGGACGCGGCTCGTCTCTTCGGACAGAAAGATCCGCAACTCGACCTCATTGAAACAACTTATCCCCGTCATTTGGTAGCACCATGAACAACGATAACCTCGGCTTCGCCACGCGGGCCATCCACGCCGGGCAAGAGGCCGACCCGAGTACCGGGGCGACCGTCATTCCGATTTCCCTCAGTTCGACGTTCACCCAAACTGCACCCGGGGAGAACAAGGGATTCGATTACTCCCGCAGCGGCAACCCGACGCGAAAAGCCTTGGAAACGTGCCTCGCGGCGCTCGAAGGGGGAGAACGCGGCCTCGCGTTCGCTTCCGGTATCGCGGCCTCCACGGCGGTGCTGCATTCGCTCCTGAAGCCCGGTGACGAAGTTCTCGCCAACGGCGATCTCTACGGCGGCACGTTCCGATTGCTCGATAAGGTCTTCAAACCGTGGGGCGTGAACCCGGTTTACTGCGAAAAGTCGAGTGCCGCCGGGTTCGCTGAGCTGCTCACGCCGCGGACGAAACTCGTGTGGATCGAAACGCCGACGAACCCGATGTTGCAGATTCTGGACATCGCCGCGATCGCGGAAATGGCCCACAAGAACGGATCCCTGTTGGTGGTAGACAATACGTTCGCCTCACCATACCTGCAACAGCCGCTGAAGCTCGGGGCGGATGTCGTGGTTCACAGCACCACGAAATACCTCGGTGGGCACTCGGATGTGGTGGGCGGAGCGGTGATCGGCCGGGAATCGGAAATGCTGAGAATCAAGTTCTTCCAAAATGCGATGGGGGGCATCCCCGGGCCGTTCGATTGCTACCTCACTCTCCGCGGTATGAAGACGCTCGCCGTTCGCATGGATCGGCATTGCGCGAGTGCGATGGAACTCGCCGAGTGGTTGAAACTTCAACCGCAGGTGGAACAAATCTTCTTCCCCGGTTTGAAGGATCACCCCGGCCACGCCATCGCCGCGAAGCAGATGAAAGCGTTCGGCGGCATGATCTCGTTGCGAATCCGCGGCGGTGGCGATGCCGCGAAACGCTTCGCGAGCCGCACGAAACTTTTCAGCCTCGCCGAGAGCCTCGGCGGTGTGGAATCACTTTTGAATCACCCCGCCACGATGACGCACTCGAGCATTCCGAAGGAAGTGCGCGAAGCCCGCGGCGTCGATGATGCACTGGTGCGGTTGAGCGTGGGGATCGAGGACGTGGCCGATTTGCGCGAAGATTTGCAACGAGCGATGGAGTAGAATACAACACCGAGGAGAACTGTGCACGAACGCGATTCGAAACCGGGAGCATATCGATTCCGAGACGATAACTCTTGCCGAGTTGCGACCGATGCTCGGCCGCGAAGTGGAATTCTTGTTGCACAAGCAACCTTCAGAACTTCCGTTGGAAACAGAGGAAATCTTCTTCGTGTTGGCTCCGCCGGAACCGAATATCAAGCGATGGTTCAAGTTTTGCCGGGCATGAAACTCTTCATTGGATCGTCGCCTTGAGCAACTTCACATACTCCCGCATCCAAGCCGGGTTGTCATGCCAAGTGCGGGCGGTCACGAAGTTGCCATCGACCACGACTTCCGCATCGCGGTAAGTACCACCGAAGGATTCAATATCGAGTTTGCACTTGGCCACGGTCGTGGCGGTGCGACCGTTCATCACGCCCGCCGCGGCGACGATCTCGATCCCGTGGCAAACGGAAGCCACCGGCTTCTGGGATTCAAACATCACTCGGGTGAGCTTCAACAATGCGGCATCGTACCGCAAGTATTCCGGGGCACGGCCGCCACTGATGACCATGCCCGCGTAATCCGAAGGATCGCAATCCTTGAATGCAACATCCGATTTCATTTTGTAGCCGGAGGATTCAATCGTGATGTCCCAATCGGGGTGGCGATCGTGTTGAACGAGGTGGTAGGTACGCACTTCGGGTGCGGCGATATGAACCGTGTAGCCTTCCTCTTGCAAGCGGAAGAGCGGGTAGAACGTATCGAGCACTTCGGCGGCATCGCCGATGATGAGGAGAATTTTTTTCGACATGGTTCATCCTGGGAGAGATTCAACTTCGCTCTTCGCCACGCGGAGCGGGCGGTGGTTGCCCGTATCCTCGGCATCCCCCTCCGCGACGCGACCGCGGTGGATGGTAATTAGTTTATCCGCAAGTTTCATCGTGCGTTTGCGGCGCGCCAAAAAGATGATGGTTCGTTGGTTTTGGATGTGGGCCACGGTATCGTCGATCAGCGCGGCGCTGTCGGCGTCGAAAGGCTCGAACGGCTCTTCGAGGATCAATACCGAAGGATCGCGGAGGATCGCACGGGCCAAAGCGATGCGGTACTGCTCGCCCGGCCGGAGGGTGTGACCCGAACCGCCGAGAACGGTTTCGTAACCGTACGGTAGTTGTTGAATGAACTGGTGAGCGTGGGCCGTTTTCGCGGCTTCGATGATCTGGGGGCGGCTGAAACCGGGATCGCCGCAACCGATGTTGTTCGCCACCGTATCGGTGAAGGTACCGTTGTTGGCGAGTACCGGTACCACTTGGGTGCGCAGGGAATCGTAGGTCACCCAGCGGACGTTCTTGCCGTCGATCCGGATTTCCCCGCCGGTCGGTTCGATGAATCGCGTGAGCAAGTAGGCGAATGCGTGGGATTCGGCGGGATCGGATGTGGCGATGGCGGTCTTCGTGCCGAACGGCACGGTGAACGAAACGTTGTCTAAAATCATGCGGCCCGTGCCGGGTTCCCGGTAGCTGAGCTCGACCACTTCCAATCGCTTGGACAACGGCTTGAGGAACTCGGCATCCACCGCTTGGCCGCTGTCGCCACGGCGGTTGAGGAACTCGAATACGACGGCGGCGGCCGCTTCGGCGTCCTTCATCGAAACGCGGGCCGAGAGCCAGTTGTGCAGGAAGAACAGGATGGCGAGCATGGCACTGCCGAGCAGCACCAGCGAGGCCACGCTGGTTCCGCCGCCCAAAATCGAACGCCCGGCAAGGTACAGAATTACGATACCGGCGAGGATCGCCACGGTCGCCAGCGTAGGGCGCGAGATGGTTTCGCCGCGGAGGCGGTGGCGGGTCGCTTTGGAGAGATCGTGGATTTGCCTTTCCACCCGAGCCGTGCTGAAACGTTCGATCAAGAAGCACTTCGCCAATTGCAACAGCGAAACGCTTTCGCGCAACATCGCTAGACGGGCTTGGGCACGCCGGGCGGCAACGCGGGCATCGCGGCGGTACCATGCGGCCACTTGCCCGGCCAAAAGCCAAACGCTCGCCAGCAGGAACAAACTCGCCAAGCCGAGCCAAGCGTTCGCGCTCACGGCGACCAAGGCGGCCGCAGCTGCGGGGTACGGCCCTTGGAAACCGGCGGTCAGCCATGCGATGAGGCCGGTTTGAATATCTTCGGTGCGCTCGGTGATGAGCGTGCCCGCTTCCCGTTGCATCTCGGGGTGGATCGCCAGTGGCCCCAGTCGGAAGCAGTGGTTGTAAATGTTCCGCCGTAACCGACCGACGACATCGACCGCCGCGATGCAGGAAAAGTGGGCCGCCGCGTTGAGGAACAGCCCGCGCAACACCACGAGGCCGAAACTCATCGCGGCGAGGAAGCTAAAGTAGCTGTAAGTATTCGTGGTAAACGGCAGGCTGCGGGCCAAGAATGCGAGTGGTCGGGCCAGCCAATGATCTTGGTTGCGTACGGCCGTCGCAGCGAGACCCGTTTCAATTTCCCCGGTACTCGAAATGGCGGCCTGGGCCACCAACACGTCCGCTGCGAGGTAGACGATGGGGAACAGCAGCAACAAAGTGCCGGATGCGGCGAGGGAACAAAGAATGGCCCCCCATTTTGCCGCGGGCTTCGCGGCCAACAATTCGAGCGCCGAACCGAACGGCTTGCTCTCCACGGATCACCTCGGCGGTTGTATCTCGGATGTTTGGTTCAGGGTAACGCTTGCGGGCAGCGATTCCTAGGGGAACCGTCGGGAAGATGTGCCGGCACGGGTGAAGTTGTGCGGGCGGGGCAAGCTTTCACGCCAAATCCCGATCCTCGAACAGCAACAGGCCGATCACGAGGGCGATCGCGGTGTAGATCAACGCGTACCCGAAGACGGTGGCCACATACGCTGCGAAGGCGAACAAATCCAAGGGTGTATCGCGGATGATGGCCGGGCCCATGTTGAAGAATTCGAGGGCGGGCAGAAGGGTATCGAAGAGTTGGGCCAAGAAGCCTACCAAACGCTTGGCCACGGGGTTGCCATCGCCCGATTGCTGCGAGACCCGCACGACCACCGGAGCCAGGTTGCCGAAAAGGTAGACGAAGAGCACGATCACCAAGTTCACCACGAACGGCAAACGCGTGGCGAGTGCGGTCGCCACGGCGACGAGGATCATCACTTGCCCGAACACGAGGCCGAGGCCAAGCCCGTTGACGCCGAGTTCCGCGAACCAGCGCCCCATGCCTTGGGCGATGGTTTCCGGCGCGCCACTCGGAGCGAGCGTGGCGAACGCCGGAACGACGAATCCTTTGGCCTGCTCCACCATCGGTTCCACGGTGCGATCTTTATTGATCTGATCGAGTTCGGGCATCCATTCGACCGCGGCGTTGAAATTGTTCAACATCAGAATGGACATCGCCGCGCACGCCATGAGTACGCCGAGGAATTTGCCCAACAGGAACGAGCGCCGGGTTATCGGCTTGCTCATCACGGTGATCGCGGTTCGCCCTTCGATTTCCTCGGCGATCGACATGCTGCTGGCGAGGAGGCCGAACAGGAGCGCGGCCAACATGATGATGTCGTAGCCGATGTGTTTGAACATTTTGAAATCGTCGCCGAACGTGAAGTATGGCAGGTACACAGCGAACCACGTCGCGGCGCAGCCTGCGAGACCAATCAACCAGAAGGTCGGTTGCCGCCAGGCTTCCCGGTACGCGGCGAGTGCCACGGCCCCGGCCTTGGGGAATACCAACGCGAGAACGTACGGCCCGTAGATGAACAGATCGATTTCCAATTGAATCGCGAGGATCGCACCGAAGGCCCGGCCGTAGAAATCGAGGCTGCTCGAAGCGTTGTTGTAACTGAGGAACGCGGCGCAGCCGCCGGAGATCACCAAGTACGCGAGGCCGAGCATTCCCCGGCCGTTCCACGTTTTCAATGCCGATTGCACGCCGGCACGATCCAAGGCGTACCACCACGGCAGCGCGGCCAGCAGGAGCAGCAATCCGAAGATCAGCCCACCGATCAGAATGTTACTGTTAAACAATGCCGCGAACATAAGCCTTCCCGCGATGTGGTTATCCGAGGTATGGTTTAGCCCTTCGACCTCGGCTCGCCTAGCGGTAATCTCACGGCTTCGCCGCCGTGACCACGTCTTGTTGGTGGGCGAACGAATCCCACCAGCGGCCGAAACGGATCGGCTCCTCGACGTTCAATCCCGCTTCGGAGTACGATTCCCTCACCGCCGCTTCCGGATGGGCGATGGCGAGATCGGGGTTCGCAGGATCGACCACCCGGCTTCCGCGCGTGCCGAAATCGTGGATGAATGGCAAGAAGCTCTTACCCTCGGCGATGCCCTTCAACGAATCGACGTGCAACAGGTAGTAACTGATGATGCACTTGCCACCGGGGCGGAGTACCCTCGAAAGTTCCTTCAAATAATGGGTGATTTCCTCGATGGGCTGATGCGTGGCGACGGAACCGAGGAAGGCGAAATTGAACGTGGCATCCGGGTACGGGAAGCGGAATTCGCTCGCGGCGATGCGCCCATTCGGGTTGTACGCACTATTGCGAATGTCCGCCAGTTGGAAACGGAAGTTGGCGTGTTTGGGCGTGATCGCTTTCTGGCACCACGCCACCGCTTCCGGGTGAATATCCAAGCCTTCGTAGTGCCCGTGCTCGAGGTGGGGAAGCAACCCGATGGCCAAGGGGCCGATGCCGCAACCCACATCCAGCACACTGTGATAAGGTTCCAACCCGCGCGAGACCAATTCGATCGCGGCATCCCGGGCGAAGTTCCGGTACCCTTCCCGCTTCGCCGTACGGTAGTAACTCCACCGCAGATGGAACGGGGGCACCAGTTCGCCGCGGGGAGTGATCAACGATTCGACACGACTCGCCATGCGGCCCACGGCCCGACGGATGCGACCCAAGCGAAACCTCCACGTTCCAGAGAAAGCGGGGGGACATCGTCCCCCTGCGTATCGTCGCCAAGGGGACGGTGTCCGCCCGCTTTCTAGAGGAATAACTTATCATCCCGCTTCGGCAATGGCCGTGGCCGTGGCGTAATGGCGGGTGTGGCTGAACGAGACGCGAACTTCGTTCACATTCCGGGCGACCATCGCATTGCGGGTCGGGCCGCTCACTTCAACCCGCATCTCGGCGGAATGCTCACAAAGAATTTCCACGTCCCGCCAATCGATGCCGCGTTTCCAGCGGATGCCGAGGGAATGGAACACCGCTTCCTTCGCCGCCCAGATCGCCGTGTAGTATTCCGTGGATTGTGTGCGGCTCCGGCAGAAGGCTAGTTCGTTGTCGGTGTACACTTCGCGGAGAAATTTCTCCGCGTGGGCGTCGATCAGTTCGCTCACTTTCACGCATTCCAAGATGCGTGTGCCCAACCCAGCGATGCTCATGGCTGAACCCGAGTAGAATGAAGATGGAAGTATTGTGACACAACGCCATCCATTTGGCGAGCGGTGTATATCAACCGGGTGTGGCAAGTCTTTTGGTAGTGTGATTTCACCCTCTCCCCGCTGGGGAGAGGGTGAAGAGTGGCCTTGCCATAAAGATTTGCCAAACCCGAATCAGCCACCGAGTTGAGACATTCCGGAAGGATTCCCCACAGCATGGCGCCCGATCTCCTCGCCGATCTCACCCCCCCGCAACGCCTCGCCGTGCAGCACGGCGAAGGGCCGCTTTTGATCCTCGCCGGGGCCGGTTCCGGCAAAACGCGGGTGATAACCCGCCGCGTTGCACAGCTCATGCAAACCGGCGTGCGGGCACACAACATTCTGGCGATCACCTTTACGAACAAAGCCGCGAAGGAAATGCGGCACCGCGTCGATGCCCTCGTGCCGGGTCATCGCGCGCTCGTCACGACCTTCCACAGCCTCGGCGCCCGGCTCCTCCGGCAATACTCCGATCGATTGAATCTCGATAAGAACTTTACCATCTACGATACCGACGACCGCAACAAATTGGTGAAGGCCGCGCTCGAAAGCACTGGCATCGACAGCGTGAAGTACACGCCGGAGCGCTTGGGCGGGGCCATCAGCAAAGCGAAGAACAATCTCACCCGCCCGAGCCACTACGCCGAAACCGCCCACGACTTCTTCACCCAAACCGTGGCCAAGGTGTACATGGCCTACGAGAAGCGGCTCCGCGCCGCCAACGCCATGGATTTCGACGATCTTTTGTATCTCCCCGCGTTGGCGCTGAAGCTGAACGAAGAATTGCGGGCGGAACTCGATGACCGCTTCCGCTACGTGATGATCGACGAATACCAAGATACCAACACCGCCCAATACGAACTCGCCCGCCAACTCAGTTTGAATTACCCGAATCTCTGCGTCGTCGGCGATCCCGATCAGAACGTCTACCGTTGGCGCGGTTCGGATCTCCGCAACATCCTCGATTTTGAACGGGACTTCGCCGGGGCAAAAGTGATTCCCCTCGAACAGAACTTCCGCAGCACGAAAGCGGTGATCCAAGCCGCGAACAGCGTGATCAAGCACAACAAGCAGCGGAAAGATAAAACCCTCACCACCGATAACCCCGCCGGCGATCCGGTGAACGTGCTCACGTTCGATAACGGCTTGGATGAAGCCGAGGGCGTGGTGCTGCGGATCAAGCGGGCCGTGGCCAACGGTACCTGCAAGTACAAGGATTGCGCGATCTTCCTGCGGATGAATGCTCTCACGCGGTCGCTCGAATCGGCGTTCGTCAAACACGGTGTGCCGTTCCAAATCGTGAAGGGCTTGGCGTTCTTCGACCGCAAGGAAAACAAAGACATTCTCGCATACCTACGATTGATCGTAAACCCGAACGACCCTATCGGCTTCCTGCGGATTGTGAACGAACCGGCCCGCGGCATCGGCAAGGTATCTCTCGACAAACTCGTGGCGTTCGCGGCCCAACAAGAACTCACGCTCACCGCCGCGTGCGGGCAGGTTCACCGCGTACCGGAAATCCGGGGTAAGGCCGCGACCGGGTTGAGGGATTTCGGGCGTTTGATGAACGAACTGCGGGCCAAGCTCGATCATCCGCCGCACGAGATCATTCAAATGGTGCTCGATCTTTCGGGTTACCGAAAGATGCTGACCGATTCGAAAGACGAAGACGACGCGGATCGCTTGGCGAACATCGAAGAATTCATCACGGCGGCGAAGCAGTTCTACGATCACTCGGAATCGAAAACCCTCGGCGATTTCCTCGAACAGATCACCCTCGCCAGCGACGTCGATAGTATGAACGACGAATCGGACGTCGTTTCGGTCATGACGCTGCACGCCGCGAAGGGCTTGGAATTCCCGGTGGTGTACGTGATCGCAATGGAACAGGGTATCCTTCCGCATAACCGCAGCATCGAGAGCGGCAAGGACGACGACTTGGAAGAAGAGCGACGGTTGTGCTTCGTCGGCATGACTCGGGCGATGCGTGAACTCTATCTGTGCCATGCACGGATGCGCGAGTTCCGCGGGCAGATGACCTACGCCGTGCCGAGTATGTTCCTCGACGAGTTGCCGAAGGATGTCGAACGCCAAGTGGACAGTTCGCGGAACACGGCCCGCGATACGGTGGAACGCTGGCGCAGCAGCGTCGGCGGCGCGGCCGTTCGCTCCGGTTACGGAACGAGCCA
>JBBQWA010000122.1:0-12173 GCA_038211045.1 Gemmatales bacterium | reverse complement strand
TTGAAGCGGTACTTGGAACGGGAACTCAAATTGCAGAACCGCTGGCCGGCCAGTGGCTCCGCCGACGATGCCATCAGCGTGAAGGGCGTAAAATCGACCGATCCGAAGGTCGCGTCCGAGGAAGCCCGCACGGAACGCTACACCACGGTTCGCATCGACGTTTCCAAGAACATCGAATTCACGAACTTCCGCCAAGGGGAGAAGGCCAAGCCCGAAGAACTCAAGAAGGATGCCGAGGCGTTATTGAAGGTTCTCGCGGCGGGCCAGAAATCGTTCGAGGCCCGGCCGCTGCCGGATCGCTTGGAAACCTTCGACCCCGCGCTCGCCAAGGATACGCAGAACAAGGCGTTCTTCGCGGTGATGCTCAGCTGGCTCGCCGTGCTGGCGTACCTCTGGTTCCGCTTCGGCAGTTGGCAGTTCGGCCTCGCCGCCGTGATCTGCCTCATCCACGATCTCTGCTTCACCCTCGGGGCGATCGCGCTTTGCCACTACGTTCACGATACCAGCATCGGGCACCTGCTCGGTTTGCAAGACTTCAAGATCGATCTCGCGGCCGTGGCGGCATTGCTCACCCTGGTGGGTTACTCGGTGAACGATACCATCGTGGTGTTCGACCGCATTCGCGAAGTGCGGGGCAAGAACCCGATCCTCACGGCCCAAATGATCAACGATAGCGTTAATCAAACGCTGAGCCGAACGGTACTCGCGGCCCTCACGGTGTTCCTCGTGGTGGTGGTGCTGTACATCTTCGGCGGCGAAGGGGTGCACCTCTTCGCCTTCGTGATGGTGATGGGCGTGATCGTGGGAACGTACTCTTCGATTTACATCGCCGCCCCGCTGCTGCTGATCTTCGGCGAAGGCAAGGCGAAGCCGGGCCAAGTGCTCGCGGACAAACCGACCGCCCGCGAACTGAGCGCCACGCAAGCTTCCGCCGCGACCTCGTGATGTGGGGTTCCATTGAAAAACCGAACGGGATGCGAGCTTTCGCATCCCGTTTTCGTTTGCTAAACTAATGGCAAAGGAGAAACATCATGGTTGTGAAAGGCATTGTGCGGAATGGCCGCGTCGAGGTGGACACACCTCCCGAATGGGCCGAGGGAACCGAAGTGTACTTGGGGCTGGGCGATGAGGAATCCGAGGAATTGGACTGGGATCAGATCCCGGAATCTGTGAAACCGGGTACTCGCGAGGAGGAACTGGCGATCCTTCGGGAAGCTTATGCGGAAGCGAAAGCGGGATTAGGGAAGCCGCTGGATGTGGCAATGGCCGAAATCGCCTTGGAAATGGGATTCCCGTTTTCACCGAAACGAGGGTGAAGAATGCCATTTACGGTGGCGATCCAACGCCGTGCCCAACGTGATATTCTTGTCCATTCTCAACGTATTGAATCGGATCAATCGTTCTCAGTAGCGATGAAATGGTTCTATGGAGTGAATCGGGCGATTGGATCCCTAGCGGAGCAACCTGATCGCTTCCCACTCGCCAATGAAGCGGATAACCTCGAATTCGAACTTCGAATGATGATCCCCGGCAAGAGATGGCGAGTTTTTCGCATCTTGTATGTAATTGACGGCTCATTCGTCCACGTTCTCCGCGTGCGTCATGCGGCCCAGGATTACCTCTCTTACGAGGAACTCGTCTGAACCACCGGCCGACAATTCGTATCGTTGAAGAATGACGTCACCCCCTCTGCGCCCGTACATTTGGATGCTCTGCGGTTGCTTCTGGTTCGCGTGGATGGGTATCTTCGCCCACGCTCTCGGCGGAGTGTGCGATTGGCAAATCGTCGCGATCGTTCGCAGTTTCTTGGCCACGATTTTCGCCGCGATCATCGCCCTTTCCATGGGCGCTAAACTCGTTTGGTTCCGGCCGCGGGTCCTGTGGGTGCGCAGCATCGCGGGCAGTTCGAGCATGGTTTGCTTCTTCTACGCGCTCGCCCGTTTGCCGGTATCGGACGTTCTCACGATCACGAACACTTTCCCGATTTGGGTGGCGTTGCTCTCGTGGCCGCTCTCCGGAGAGAAGCCGACGCTCGGGGTTCTACTCGCGGTGCTCTGTTCGGTACTCGGCGTGGCAGTCACGCAGAAGGCCGATTTCAGCCAACTTCAAACCGCCCACTTCACGGCCCTCGCCGCATCGGCGTTCACTGCGGTCGCCATGCTCGGATTGAACCGGTTGAAAGGCGTCGGCTCGATGGCTGTGGTCGTGCATTTCTCGGCGGTCAGCACGCTGTTCGGCGTCGCGGCTTACTTCGTGGCGGATCGCGTTGATGGAATGGCCGCGTTGGGCGAAGCCGAAAATCTATTCGCACTCGCGGGCGTCGGTATCTTCGCCACCATCGGTCAAGTGTTCCTCACGAAGGCTTTCCGCGAAGGCTCCGCGACCAAGGTTTCCGTCGTCGGGTTATCGCAAGTGGTAATGGTGATGCTCATCGAGGGATTGGTTCAACACCGGGCATTCACCTCTTGGCAGATCGTCGGTACGGTGTTGGTCCTCGGCCCCTCGGGTTACCTCATGGCGAACGAACGCCGCAAGAAGTTGCCCCCGCCGAGGGATGACGAAGCACCCATCGAAGAAGTCGTATTGGAATGACCCGGCGAGCGGCGGGTAGACACCAGCCGCTCGCAATTCGGCTGGCAATCTTCGGGCCGTTCGATTATCGGTATTCGATATGATTCATCGCATCTCCTACGCCGTGAGTGCCGGGCTGCAAGCGGAACTCGAAGCCCACCAATTGTGCATCGACGATGGTGCGTTGGGGCGTTTCCTCGAAAAGTATCCGTCGCGCGAAGACCTCGTGAGCGGGTTCTTGGCGGAACCGGCGGGCCAACAGTACGCCGATGCCATCCGGAGCTTGCCCGCGGGCCAACGCATCCTCGATATCGGCGTCGGCTTCGGCAATTCGTCGTTGTTTCTCGCGGCCCAAGGGTACGCCGTGGCGGCGGTCGAACCCAGTGAAGGCATGTGCGAGATCATCGAGAAACGCGCCCAGAAATACGATCTGGAGTTGGACATCTACAGCGTCACGGGGGAATCCCTCGACCGCCTCCCTGTGGCCGATTTCGACGCCTGCGCCTTCAACGCCAGCTTCCACCATTGCGACGACCCCATGGCCGCGCTCCGCAACTGCCATCGGTTGCTACGGCCGGGCGGGAAGATGTTCCTGCTCAACGAACCGGTGTTGCAGCTCTACAAATCGAAAGCGAAGTTTTACCGGCAACTCCGAGAGAACCCGGAAGAAATGGGCCATTACGGCGGCAACGAGCACATCTACTACCACCACGAATACTTGCGGATGCTGAAAGACGCCGGGTTCCGGAACGTGCGCTGCCCGATGTCGCCGCGGTACTCGAACCCCAATACTTACTTGAACATTCTCAAGCTGCAGCACGCCAACCCGCGGAAGATCGCACTGCGGCGGATGTACTACGGCGGCGTCCACTTCCTCACCAAACTCGGGCCGCTCGGCTGGCCGACTCTGGCCGCGATGCGAAGGCTCTCGCTATTGCAGAGTTACTATCTGGCCGAGAAATGAAAATACTCCGGGCGCTGACGCGGCCCGGCTCGACAAATAAAACTCACACTTCGAGCCGAGTCGCGTCAGCGCTCGGAGTATTCTGAATACGCACTCCGGGCGCTGACGCGGCCCGGCTCAACAGAATAAAACTCAATCACACTTCGAGCCGAGTCGCGTCAGCGCTCGGAGTATTTTCTCTCAAAAGGAGATTCTCCCATGCCGGCGTGGCTGCTGACAAGCACCTGCTACGGTACGTGGCTGCCGGGCGATCCGCGCGGCTCGGTGACGTCCGTGCGCGATTACCGCCCAGACGATCCGCTCACCTGCTTGCGGCTCGAACACGACTTTCCGGGCGAACCCTACGAAGACGAAATGCCCGGACTCCAAAGGCATGCTCGCGAGACGATGATCGGGCCGCCGGTTCATTTCTCGCTCGATCACGCCAATGTGTTGGCAACGCAGTTCCCCGAAACCGCAACCCAGCGCGGCTGGAAGCTCTTGGCATTTGCCGTGATGTACAACCATGTGCATCTCGTGGTGAATGTGCCGGGATTCGTGGAAGCCCACAAAATTTTGGGTGATTTCAAGTCTTACGGTAGCCGGGCGTTGAACCGAGCGTTTGGCAAGCCCGCCTCGGGAACATGGTGGACGTACCGGGGATCGAAGCGCCTCTTGCGGAACGACGACGCCATGGCGGCGGCCATTCACTATGTGTTGTTCAAACAACCGAACCCGCTAGTGACGTGGCGTCCGATTATCTCCGAGCGCTGACGCGGCCCGGATCGATGTATCGATTATGCTCCGGGCGCTGACGCGGCCCGGCTCGATAACCGTACGGATTCCCCGGATCGTTCGATCTTTCCTAGCTTTCCGGCGCGTCGCTTGCTAATTGTTAAGGAAGTACGAATTCCCGATCTCCCCGATCCGCGGCCCAACATGACTTCACCTACCCCCGCCCCGTGGCTCGGCGAACAAGACCTTTTCCTCTTCAATGAAGGTAGCCACGTCGAACTGTACAACAAGTTCGGCGCCCACCAAACCAAGAGGAACGGCGTCACGGGCACACAATTCACCGTCTGGGCGCCCTCGGCTCGCTACGTCGCAGTAGTAGGCAACTTCAACGATTGGGATCGAGCCGCCCTGCCCATGACGGCCGTGGGCCACTCCGGCGTGTGGGAAGCCTTCCTCCCCGGCGATCACAAAGGCGATTGCTACAAGTACCACATCGCCAGCACCGCCAACGGGTACGTCGTCGATAAGACCGATCCGTTCGCCATCACCTGCGAAGTCTCGCCGAAGACCGCCTCGGTGATCTGGGATTTGGATTACCAATGGAACGATGCGGAGTGGATGAAAAACCGCGAGGCGAAGAGCGCCCACAACGCCCCCGTGAGCATCTACGAATTGCACCTCGGTTCGTGGATGCGCAAGGCCAATAATGATTCGCTCAGCTACCGCGAATTGGCTGAGTATCTGCCCGAGTATTGCGCTAAGCTCGGGTTCACCCACGTCGAATTCCTGCCGATCACGGAGCACCCCTTCTACGCCTCGTGGGGTTACCAAACCACCGGCTACTTCGCCCCGACCAGCCGCTACGGTACGCCGCAGGATTTGATGTTCCTGATCGACGCCTTGCACCAAAAAGGGATCGCCGTCATCCTCGATTGGGTGCCGAGCCACTTCACGACCGACGAACACGGCCTCGGTTTCTTCGATGGCACGCACCTCTTCGAGCACGCCGATCCGAAGCAGGGTTTCCACCCCGATTGGGGCAGCTACGTGTTCAACTACGGTCGGCACGAAGTCCGCGCCTTCCTGCTTTCCAGCGCGTTGTTTTGGCTGGAAAAGTACCACATCGACGGCATCCGCGTGGATGCCGTGGCCAGTATGCTCTACCTCGATTACTCCCGTAAAGAAGGGGAGTGGGTGCCCAACCCCTACGGCGGTAAGGAGAACATCGACGCCATCGAGTTCCTGCGCCGGTTCAACCACGAAGTGTACACGCGGCACCCCGGAGTGCAAACGTACGCCGAGGAAAGCACGAGCTGGCCCATGGTTTCGCGGCCGACCTACACCGGCGGCCTCGGCTTCGGCTACAAGTGGGACATGGGTTGGATGCACGACACGCTCCAATATGTGTCCCGCGATCCGATCTTCCGCAAGTACCATCACCACGAACTCACGTTCCGGATGCTCTACGCATTCAACGAGAACTTCGTGTTGCCACTGAGCCACGATGAAGTCGTTCACGGCAAAGGCCCGCTCTGGGACAAAATGGCCGGGGACGAATGGCAGAAGTTCGCCGGGTTGCGGGTGCTGTTCGCGTACATGTTCGCCATGCCCGCGAAGAAGCTGCTCTTCATGGGTTGCGAAATCGCACAACGCCACGAGTGGAAACACGATGGCCAACTGCCTTGGGAGTTGCTCGAACACAAGTCGCACAACGGCGTGCAATCCCTCATCGGCGATTTGAACCGGCTGTACGCTTCGGAACCGGCCCTGCACGAACTCGATTGCGAATCGGGCGGCTTCCAATGGATCGACGCCAACGACGCCAACGGCAGCGCCTACAGTTTTGTGCGGAGGGCGAAATCCAACGGCGATTTGATCCTCTGCGTGATGAACTTCACCCCCGCGGTGCGCGATGGCTACCGCGTGGGCGTGCCCGGCCCCGGCTACTGGCGCGAAATCCTCAACACCGATTCGGAGACGTATTGGGGAACGAATATCGGGAATAACGGGGGCATGCACGCCGAGGCCGTCCCATGGCACGGCCATCCGTACTCGTTGGTGCTCACGCTGCCCCCGTTGGCGGGAGTGTACTTCAAGGGGCACGTGTAAACGTTGAAATTCGCAGAACCGTCTCAGGCTTTTGCGCTGGTTCGCACAATTTCCATCAGTGCGTCCAAGTTCGTGAGGTCACCCTTTTCGAGAATCCGGCTCACGCGGCCGTGCAGCCGTTCAAAATCCCCGGGGGTGAGCATCTTCGCGGTGAGAACCACCACGGGCACCTTGTGCGCGGGGAAGCGTTTGCCGAGTTCGTCGAGGAAGCCGAATCCGTCCATCACCGGCATCATCAGATCGAGGAGTACGAGGGCGGGTCGGGCTTCGGCGAAAGCCCGCAAACCGGCTTCCCCGTCGGCGGCCTCCACAATCGAACACCCTTCCCGCTCGACGGCCCGGCGGATGATCTCGCGGTTGTTGGCGTCGTCGTCGATCACCAACACCACGTCGTGCCGATCCGCAGAAATGAACTTCCGCAAGATCGCTCCGAGGCGTTGCCAATCGATTGGCTTCGTCAGGTAATCGGCGGCTCCGAGGGCGAAACCGCGTCCGCGATCGTCCGCGATCGTGAGCATCACCACCGGGATATCGCAAGTGAGTTCGTGGGTTTTCAGGCTCGCCAGCACGCTCCAACCGTCGAGGCCGGGCATCATTACATCCAGGGTAATCACGTTCGGTTGGAGCTTTTGGGCCATGCGGAGGCCTTCGTCGCCGTTGGTGGCCAGCACCACGAGGAAGCCTTCTTTGCCGAGGAACCGCGCCATGAGTTCTCGGATCATCGGATCGTCCTCGATCACGAGAACCGTACCGCCGGTGGTGGCCGGCTCTGACGGGCCTTCGGAAAGCGCAAGTGGCGGGAGTGAAATCGACGATTCCGAACGCTTCGCCGAGTTGGGTCGAATCTTTTCGACGATCCGCGGCAGCGTGACGATGAACTCGGAACCTTTGCCTTCTTCGCTGATCACGTGGACGGGTTGCCCGCCCATCAACTCGCAAAAACTCTGGGTGATGGTGAGGCCCAAGCCGGTTCCGGCTTGTTCGCGGGTGGTGCTGGAATCGGCTTGGTAGAAGCGTTGGAATAGCCGGTCGAGTTGCTCGGCGGACATCCCTTTGCCGGTATCGCGGATGCGGAATTGCACCCACGCCCGGCCCGATTCTTTGAAGGATCGCACGATCAATGCCACCTCGCCCTCGGATGTGAACTTGAAGGCGTTGCTGAGGAGGTTTATGAGAATTTGCCGCACCCGGCGTTCGTCGGCTTTCATCGTTCCCAAGTCGGTGGGAACCTCGATACGGAAACGGTTCTTGTTCACCGTGGCCAGCGGCCCGATCAATACGTTCACATCGCTCACCAGTTTGCCGAGGTCGAAATCGCCGAGGGAGAGTTCCATGCGGCCCGCGGCGATCTTGGCGAGATCGAGGATATCGTTGATGAGTTCCAACAAGTGATTCGCGGCGGTGAGAATCTTGTTCAAATCGGGAACGATGGCGTTCGCCCCGAAATCCCCGGCTTCCTCAATGAGCACTTGCGTGAAGCCCGTGATGATGTTCAGCGGTTGGCGGAGTTCGTGGCTCATGTTGGCAACGAACACATCCTTGGCGAGCGAAGCGGCCTCGGCTTGTTTGAACGCTACGTCGAGCTTGCCGTTGGCTTCTTCGAGTTCCGCCGTGCGGATCTTCACCCGGCTTTCGAGTTCGTCGTTCATTTTGCGCACGCGGGCCTCGGCTTCGCGCCGTAGCGTCACATCCCGGAAAATGCAGGCGATGACGATGCGATCCTTCAGCGGAACCGGGCGGAGGTTCATTTCCAGCCAGAAGCTGCTGCCGTCGCGACGGCGGCCTTGCACGGCTTCCAATGAACTGCTGAACGCTTTCAACGTTTCCACGGTGAGGGAAGGGTCGCCGGTCAGGGGCAACGCTTGGGCCGAGTTCACCAGCGTGGCCACGGGCACGCCGATCAATTGCTCGGCGGAATAACCAAACATTCGCCCCGCCGCCTTGTTGGCTTCCTCGATGACCCCCTCGGCGCTGCTCACCACGATGCCTTCCCCGGCGGCGCGGAGGATCGTTTCGTAGCGGGCGGCGCGTTCCCGCAGCTCGCGGTCGCGGATTTGCACCCGGCGGGCGAGTTCGTCCAACGTCAGTGCCAATTGGCTCACTTCGTACGGCCCGTCGAGCGGGAGTTTCACATCTTCGCCGTCGCCCAAGCGCTTGGCGGCCTTGGCCAATCGGCCCAACGAGTAGGTGAGCGTAAGAACGAGCGCCAATCCGCAGGCCACCGCGATGGCGAGCGTAGGGAAGACCCAAACGCGGGCTACGTAATTAAAACGATCGTCGATATCTTCGCGGAGTTCTTCGATGGAAGCGCCCACGATCAACCACGCCGGGTCGTCTTGATCGTTCAAATCGACGCGCATGGGAACGAGTTGGCCTTGGAGCGCCTGGCAACGCAGCGGCCTCGTCCACGTCGCGGAGCTTCCTTCGGTGAACGGCTTGAGCCAAGCATCGACGACCGCTTGGATGGCTTTCAACCGTTCCGGTTTGGGGTGCGAGATTTCGAGGTAGCCGAAGCCCGTGGAGAGTTCGCCGCAACGGAGTTCCGGATCGGCTTCGAGTTCCCGCCTCAAGCTGCGATTGAGTTCGCGCACCGCAGCCGCCGCTTTCGCCGGATCGGCTTCGAGTTGATCGAGCGGCGTGGCGTTCGGGAAAGTGCCCTTGGTGTAGTAGAAGGTGAGTTCGTTCGCATCTGCGGCGGGCAACCGACTGCCGCCATCGCGGACGACGCGGGCCAACCGGCGGTGCCGTGCGGTTTCATCCGGAGCGGCGGCAAACCAACTCCCCGATTCATCGGCCGGATACTTCCACGGGACGAGATCGCCGATGAACTTACCGGTGGTTTCCGGGCTGGGCCGGGGGTGGATCAACACGCGGCCGGCCGGATCGGTGACGAAGTATAAGTGCCTCGGCGAAGTGCGTTGCCGATTCTGGATGTACCTGCTGAAATCGATGATATAGGTATAGAGCAAGGGGGAATCGGGCACGGCGACGCCGAAGGCCAAGAGCGTTCGCGTGGGCCGGCCCGCCTCGGCGAGTTGCAAATGCAAGTTGGAACGATCGACCGAAGCACGGCGCCGCACTCGGGCGGCGAGTTCGGCGAGGCAGGCTTTCACTACCGCGATCCGAGTCGGGCTTTCTTGGGCCGGCTCGCCCGGAGCGACGGCACTCGCAACGATTTCCACGCTACCATCCGGTTGGGTTCGCACCGCGTACTCGGCGACGGCGCAGCCGTGGAGCAATCGACGGCGGACTTCCCGGATCGTGGCGGGTGGTTTTTCGTCCGGCACCGGAGCGATCGCGATGCCATTGAGGATTTTGCCCACTGCCACAGCGGGGGCTTCGGCTTCGAACTTCGCGGTCGTTTGTCTTACATCCCGGGCGAGGTAGGCCATATCCTCGCGCATCTCGTTCACGCGCAGGTTGGCTTCGTCGCTCAAATCGACGATCTCGTGTTCGACCAGCACCTTCCGGCTGGCGTTCAACAATTGGTAACTCGTGAGCAAGATCGGGACGATGAGAATCAAGCTGCCGAGGATGAGGAATTGAATCCACAGCCGCCAACGGTTGGGGCGCAGCAATCGGGCCGAGAGGTTGTGGGCGTGGTGTTTGGGAGTTACCGGGGCATCGGTGGGCACGTCGCGGGTCTCGGGGGTGTGACGCTATTGTGCCGGTTCCGGGAGTCGGGGGGAAGTGCGAATCGAATTCGTTCGGTGTCGAATCTGCGCAGCGGACGTCGCCACGGGCACGCCATCAAATTGAATAATCGGGTTGGAACACCATTCCCGCCTTCGGCGAAAGGTACACCGCTTCCCCCACGGCCAATGCCAATTCACGGTGGCGATCGGGCGTGATGTCCACGTTCACCATCAAGCCGAATTCCTCGGCCCGCACGCGAACCTTCACGGTGCTGCCGGCCGGGTTGATATGAACGATCTTCCCTTGGATGCTGTTGCCCTGCTTGGCGGTGCGGTCGATATCGAGTTCGTGCGGCCGGATGAAGACATCCGCGGAGCCGTTCGCCGTGCGGAACGTGTTCGCCCCCACCGGCATCTCGACGTTTCCCAACAGCACGCGGCCATCCTTGAACTCGCCTTTGAACACGTTCACGTTGCCGAGGAAATCCATCACGAAAGCGTTGGCCGGCCGGTTGAACACTTCCTCCGGCGAGCCGACTTGCTCCACGCGACCGTTGCTCATCACCAAGATCTTATCGGCCACGTCGAACGCTTCTTGCTGATCGTGCGTAACGAACAGGCTGGTCACTTGGAACTCGTCGTGGAAGCGGCGGAGCCAATCGCGGAGTTCGCCGCGGACTTTGGCATCGAGGGCGCCGAACGGCTCATCGAGGAGAATCACCTTGGGATCGGGGGCGAGCGCCCGGATCAGAGCGATCCGCTGTTTCTGACCGCCGGAAAGCTGCGAAGGGTAGCGGTCGGCCATTTCTTCGAGCCGCACGAGCTTCAGCAACTCCCCGACGCGGTTGCGAATGTCGGGTTCTTTCCACTTCCGCACCCGCAGGCCGAAGGCGACGTTCTCGAACACGGTCATGTGGCGGAACAACGCGTAGTGCTGGAAGACGAAGCCCATGTTCCGTTCGCGGGCGGTGCGGTGGGTAATGTCGTCGTCCAGGTACGAGACGGTTCCGCTATCCGCGACTTCCAACCCGGCGATGATGCGGAGGAGGGTGGTCTTACCCGAACCGGAAGGGCCGAGGAGCGCGACCAGTGCGCCGCTCTCGGCTTCGATCGAGACGTTATCCAACGCGACGAAGTTGCCGAACTTCTTGGTGACGTTTTTGGCGAAGATACTCATGCCGAGAGTTTACGGAGCGGCGGTTACGAATTGAAGCCGTAGCGGGTATTCGTTCGCGCATGTAAGAACTCTTCGGGGGAGTTTCTGGCTTCCCGAATTCGCAGAGGGAATGACAAAGCCGATAGCAATGTGGAGCGGCGGTGGAATTGGAATTACCGAACGCCGGATCATCCCCTAGATTCTCACTTTCCATCCTTCCCAAGCGGGTGCCCCGATGCCGACGTTGGATTGGATCGGCAAGAGCGCGGTCGTGAACCACCACCGCGAGGTGCCGTACCACCTCCTCAAGTGCGACCGCGAGTTCTCCGAAGGCGACCCCGGCAGCGGCAACCTCCTCGTGCAGGGCGACAACCTCGTGGCACTGAAGGCGCTGCTGCCTTACTACGCCGGCAAGGTGAAGTGCATCTACATCGATCCGCCTTACAACACCGGCAACGAGGGGTGGGTGTACAACGACGCCGTGAACAGCCCGGAGATGAAGAAGTGGCTGAAGCAGGTCGTCGGCAAGGAGGGCGAAGACCTCACCCGCCACGACAAGTGGCTCTGCATGATGTACCCGCGCCTGGCTCTATTGAAGGAGTTCTTGACCGACGACGGCGCAATCTTTGTGAGCATTGACGACAATGAATCGCATTATCTGAAGATGCTGATGGACGAGATTTTCGACCGCCGCAACTTCGTAGCGAACGTCGTCTGGCAGAAACGGACTTCGCCCGACATGCGGCTCGCCATGAGCGACGGTCACGAGCATTTGATGCTTTTTGCAAAGAGGGTTGACAGCCTGAGTTTGAACAAGATTGCGAAGTCGGCCAAACAAGAAGCAACGTATAAGAACCCTGACAACGATCCCCGTGGCCCCTGGGTGTCTTCGGACTACACAGCACAAGGGTTTCGTCCGAATCAGATGTACACAATCCGAACACCCGGAGGCGATGAATACATTCCACCACCGGGCGTATGTTGGAAGAATGTGGAGTCGGTCTTTCTGGAACTTGTCAACGAC
>JBBQWA010000121.1:0-12174 GCA_038211045.1 Gemmatales bacterium | reverse complement strand
CCATCGGATCGGGTTCGCGGCGAACCGCCCCGGCCCACGGCGATTCCTTCCAGCCGTTCGGCGCGATCTCAGCGAAGACGTCGCTCCCCGCGAAACCTTGCGGAAAGAGCGTATCGAACGCCTCGAACAGTTCGTCTTCGGTGTATTCGTCGTTTTCGGATTCGAACATGGTGCCGCTCTCATGAGAAGAGTTCGCTTTGGCCATTTTATGCGGCGGGGGGCGATTTCATTCCGAGCGGTCATTATTGACCGTCATCCATGGAATTTCACCGATCTGGAGAAGTTCTTGCACCCTCTCTCCCGCTGGGGAGAGGGTCGCTTCGACCGAAGGTCGAAGCGGGGAGAGGGGATTGGATATTCGCGGTGGTAGCACACGCCGACCACCGACTCATCGTAGTCAATCTGACGGAGGACGAATTTATGTCGAAGCAAATCTTGTTGGACATTCAATAGCCGGCGCATCAACGCTTTAAATGGTTCTTCTTTGAAACTAAAAAATACAAACCTGCCGCTATTGGGGCAATCAATACAAAACCAAAAACAGAATCTGCCAGTGATCCATTGGGCTGAGCAGGTCCTCTGCCTGAAAAAAAATAGGCATATCCTGCACAAAGCGCCAACACCACAACTAGAAACTGCAAACGTATAGGGCAGATACTGCACTTCATGGGACTATTACCTTGCAGTTACGGATACCGTCGAGTCTCACGGCAGTTGCAATGCGAAACCTTCTCCCAAACTTCGATGCACGAAGAAGATCGCTGCGCAGATTCGAAAATCGCCTCACCACTCCAAGCCGAGCATCATGCAATTGAGGCCGCTGCCGATGCCGAGTAAGCCTACGCGGTCGCCGGGGTTGAGGAAGTCCCGTTCCTCGGCGAGGGCCGCGGTGAGGGGCAAGCTCACGGTACCGATGTTGCCGAGGTACTCGTAGGTGCTGAAATCCTTGGCATTCTCGATGCCCAGTGTTTTCAGGATCGCATCGCGGTTGCCGCTGCCCACTTGGTGGCAGATGACCTTATCGATCTGCTGCGAGGTGAGGCCGAGCTTTTCGAGGAAGATGCGATAGGTTCGCCCGGCGAGTTCGATCCCGTGGCGGAGTACATCCCCGGCGTGCGTCGTCATGAACGGCAACTTCAGATGGCGGAGGCCGCCATCGACGGTGCGGGCACCGTGGCCGAGCAGGTGCTGCGAAGTTTCGATCCCCTTCTGCAAAAGCCCCGCGGCTTTGGAACCGAGTACCGAACCCACGGCGTGCGGCACGCTCTGTTTCAGGAAGCGACCGACGGCCGTTTCCTGCACCGATTCCAGCCCCCAACTGCACAACCCGTTGTGTTCCGGGGCGCTCATCGCGGTGCCGCCGATCAACCGCCGCCGGCGTTGCTTGGCGATTTCGTCGTTCGTGACCAATACCGCCACGGCGCCGCTGCCACCGGTGAGCGTGGCGAGGCACTCGCGGTACATTTCCTCGGCGTGTTTGCGATCGAGCGCGGCGCCCGAGTTATTCATGCGGTCGATGGTGGCGTCGTTGATCTCGCGGGCGCTTTCGCAACTCACCACGAGGCCCGCCTTCACCTGCCCGAGTTCGATTTGATTTGCTACCTGCACGATGCCGTTGAGCACACCGAGGCAAGCGTTGCTGACGTCCATCAGGGTATTGGGCTTGAGGCCGAGATTGTTGGCGACGGCGCAGGCGGTGGCCGGTTCGTACTGCTCCCGGCAGACGCCGGCGTAGATCAGCGTGCCGATGTCACGCGGGTTGACGTTCGATTTGGCGAGGGCTTTCTGGGCGGCCGCGGTGGCCCCGCGCGAGAGGCGATCGTTCGGTTCCCACCAGCGGCGCTCGCGGATGCCGGTGAGGAGTTCGAGCTTGGGCGGCGGGAAATTGTGGGCATCAAGGAAGGGCTTGAGCCGCCGTTCGAGGTCTTGGGTACTCACCACGACCGGAGCGAGTTCGTAGCCGAGCGATTCGAGGTAAACGCGGTTATAGCGCATGGTGCCCAGCGGGGGTGAATGTCCGGTCGTTGAAATTCTACGTTGGAAACGGTCGCCCGGTGAGGAATTGTTCACCGTTAGGGCATGCTCAGGGTTCCCACCGCATCCTTCACGCTCGCCGCCCCCAATTCGTTCAACGCCCCCGGCAATTGTTCGGCGATGCGCACGCTGGCGGTCGGATCGTAGAAGTTGGCGGTGCCGATCTGCACCGCACTGGCACCGGCCACCAAGAACTCCATCACGTCGTCGATGGTGGCGATGCCCCCCACGGCGATCACCGGCAAGCCGGGCACCCGGCTGGCCACCTGCCAAACGCAACGCAGTGCCAACGGTTTGATCGCCGGGCCGCTCAGCCCGCCGACGCCGTTGCCCAAGGTCGGCCGCCGCTTTCGCCAGTTCACGGCCATGCCCAAGAAGGTGTTCACGCAACTCACGGCGTCGATGCCGCCGTCTTGCACCGCTTTCGCAATCTCGACGATACTCGTGACGTTCGGTGTGAGCTTGGCGATCAGCGGTATGTTCGGGCAAACGTCTCGGCATTTGGAAACGATTCGACGGGCCGTTTCCGGGTTCGTGGCGAAATCTAAGCCGCCCGCAACGTTCGGGCAAGAAAGGTTCAACTCGAGCGCGGTCAGCCCCTGCCCCGCCTCCGCCACTCGGGCGGCCATTTGAATGAATTCGTCTTCGCTCTTCCCGGCGATGTTGCCAATGATGGCCGTCGGTTGTTGCAGCAGGTAGGGCAGGTGGTGCGAGAGGAAGTGTTCGAGGCCATCGTTATCGAGGCCGATGGCGTTGAGCATGCCGGACGAAGTTTCGACCGTCCGGGGCGGCGCGTTCCCGGCCCGCGGCTGCTGCGTGACTGTCTTGGGAACGATCCCGCCGAGCTTGGAGAAATCGACGAGGCCGGCCATCTCCTTGGCGTAGCCGAACGTGCCGGACGCCACGAGGATGGGATTGCGGAAACGAATTCGGCCGAGGGTAACGGAGAGATCCATGAAATTGAATTACAGCAACGCGCGGAATTGTTCACGCGTGAGTTCGCAATCGCGGAGGATTTTTTTCAACAAACCGGAACCGACAGTTTCCCCAGCATGGCATGCGATGACGGTGGTTCGTCCATCGGAATGCAGCAGAAAATGATGGCTACCCCGGGTTCGAATCTCGACGAATCCGCTTTTCGATAGTGCCCGGATGATCTCTTTGCCGGTGAGGGCAGGGAGCTTGTGGCTCATACGGCCAGACTCAAGCGTTGGACACCGACGAACTCCAAAGGTTCCAAATCTTCGGTTTGCACTTCCAGGCACAACTCGATGGCTTCGCGAACCCGTTCCATCAATTCGTCGAGCGACCTCGCCTGCGTGTGGCACCCCGACAGCGCCGGCACAGATCCCACATAGTAACCGTCTTCATCCCGCTCGATGATGACGTTGAATTGGCGGTTCATCAGATTCCCTCAGAATCATCCCAACGACACTTGCCCATTGTACCCGATTTCTCACGTATGGATCGCATCGAATTGGGCGAGTACGGCGGGGCCGAAGATCATCACCGGGAGCCACGCCGCGAGCGGCGGCGGCAAAATGTCGTGGTCGCCGAGGTACTTCGCCCCCATCGTGAGGGCGTAGAACATGGCCAGCACGATCAAGCAGTAGCCCGCCGAGATGAACACGTGCCGGTTCTGATCCCGCAGGATCACCGCCAAGCCGAGGAGCACCATCAGCAGTGCGGTGAGCGGCTTGGTCAAACGCATGTGAAAGAGTACCGCGATCTGCGATTGCCGGCCGGCTTCCGGCTTCTGCAACAGATTCCACAAGCGGGAAGTCGGCGCGAAGACGAACCACGTCGCCCGCCGGGTTACTGCGTCGAAATCGATTTCGTTCGTCTTCAGGAAATACTGCCCCGGCACGATCGGCACCAAGTTCTCCGGCGGCTTCACCGAGAGAGTTTCCGGCTTCGTGTTCAGCAACCGCCAACCGCCGCTGAGCGGATCCTTCGATTTCGGAACGTACACCGCCTCCGCCGCCGTCAGGTGAACGAGGCCGCTGGTGGTATCCGCGTTCGAGGTGTATTCGAATTGCATCACTTTGAGATCGTTGCGGTACGCCTCGGCCCCGACGTAATGTTCCTTCGTGGTTTGATCGAAACTGCCGCGGACTTGGGTCGGCTTCAACCGCTGCGGATCGTCCCGCGGTACGGTGAGCATGTCGGCCACGCGCGGAATGATGATCTCGGTATTCAACGGCCCGAACGCCGAGGTGATGATGACGCCGATAATCACGGGGCGGATCACGCGTTGCGTGGGAACCCCGGCGGAGAGCTGCGGGAGAAGTTCGTTGCTGCGCTGCATCCAAGCGATGGTGAACGCCGCAGCGAGCAGCGTGATCGCCTCGCACAAGGCGTTGAAAATCACGGTGATCTGAACGCTGTAGTAACCGACGATGTGCAGCACCACGCTGCCGAAGCCGTTGCGGTTGTTGGCGAAATCGTTGAGGTTCGTGAACAAATCGAGGACGACGTAGAGCGTCATGAGGCAAATGAACACGATCGCGTAGTTGCGAACGTAGTTGATGAAGATCATCCGATCAAGGGTTCTCACGGGTGCCCCCCTTTCGGTGCCGGAAGCGTGAGCGACGATGAATCTTGCTCTTTCGGAGCCGGAAGCGTGAGCGACGATGAAGCCGGTTTCCGCACGCCGGCGCGATATCCGGAGATCAAATGCTTCACGTACACGTTGGCTTCCGTGGCGGCGAAGGTGCCGAAGCCGTTGGCGCGGAGTTCGTCCATCGCTTCGCCGGGCGTTCGGCCTTCGTATTCCATGCGGTAGATCGCGGTCATCAGCCCGGTGCGGTGCAACCCGGCCTTGCAATGGATGAGGATCGGGTAGTTCTCGGGGTTGTCGAGGAGTTCGAGGTATTCGTCCACCACGGGCGGGCGGTAATCGTCCGGCAGGTCTTTCTTGCCGTCGATTTCGAGTTCGCCGCCATCGATGGTGATGGCCTTCACGCCGAGGTCGGCGAGCACTTGCGATTGCCGCACGGCCGGTTTGCCGAAGGCTTTGACGGGAATCAGCGGATCGCGGGCTTCTTCTTGAAGGTTGATGACGGTCTTAAAACCGTACTTGCGATGCGCTTCGCGGAAGCCCTCGGCGGTGAGCTGACCGCTGCGGTAGAACTTGCCATCGGTGACGACGCGGAGCCGTTTGGTTTGATCGTACCCGGCGCGGTAATGCAACAGCGGCAATCCCGCGATCAGCGCCACGGCGAGCGTGGCCAGCACAATGGGAACGATCCGCCGCAAAATCGAGCTCCGGGAAGACGCAAGTGAAGGTAGCGCACTTATAGGCGCATTCGGGAATGTGTCAACGGCGGAATGGAAATGAAAATGCCCGCCTTTCGGCGAAACCGCAGATCTTCAATCTCTCAGCGGGCCGCGGACAAGCCGCCACGCCCCCAATATCAACAGCGACACTACCAGGCCCAGCAACGCTCCAGCAACGGCACCTCCGCCCAGCCACCAGCCGACCCATCCCGCCGGTTGCGGATCCACCCCCGCCTGCGGCAGGAACGGGCCGTACCAAAGGCCGTAACCGAAGCACAACAGGTTGCCCAAGAATGCTCCGGTCACCGCACCCAGCGCAAGCCCCATGTACACGAGCGGGTGAACTTTGGTTCACGGTCGGAACGCAAAGCAGCCCACCTTGCGGTGGGCTGGCGGTGACCGAATTGTTCGAGCGCGATCGTTTACCCGGCGGCGGCGAGTTTTTGAACCACCGGGGTGGGCCCGGTTTGCTGGGCCAACGGCAGGAGTTCTTGGCGGTAGATGGGAACATCTCGCGGGGCTTCGATGCCGATGCGGATCTTGCCGCGATCGATATCCACCACCGTGATACAGATGTTTTCGCCGATGAAGATCTTTTCGCCGAGTTTCCGGCTGAGAACGAGCATGGTGCCACCCTCCATTGTGCGCAAGGCGTTCCTGTATGATGCCGCAACATTACACCGCGAAAGCGTTCCGAGCGCAAGCCCGGCTCGGAAAATGGCGATCCGACGCCACCTGCCCACGCGCGAACTGGCGCGATTCCCCCGGGCGTTAGGATTGGCAACCCCACCGCGCCGGCGCAACCGCTACCATTCTCACGGCCCGCGATTTCTCCCACGCGAGTTGTATCCGATCCGCGCAGAGGAGCGCAAGCTCAGTAGGTTGAAGAAATGGAGAATATCCCTCCCGCAACTCATGCATGGGAGGCGGATGTTCGGGAAGCGGTGACGCCCCGGCGTTTCCGTGGTATGATGGTTACTGAATGGAGAATATAGCCATGACACCATCGCCGGTCGAATTCGTGAAATCGCTGGGCCCAGACGAACAGGACGCGGTTCTGCAAGCGCTCGTGGAAGCGGTCGCACCCCGCTGGGGCAAGGGTATCGTTACTTTGCGGAACCCCGTCGGGAAGGCGGTGGGGTATGTCGTTCCGCCGGACGATTCGGCACCGTCGCTCATCGAAATGATCCAACAAATGCCGGCGGACATCCGCGAAAAGATGCTCGGGCCTTTGCCGGACGACTTGGATCTTGACGACTGCATGACAGACGAGGAATTGGAAGAGCTTACGGAACGGGCCATCGCAGAAGCGCAACGATCACCACTTTCCTCTGCCTACGACGAAACAACCCAGCCCGTTGGTACTTGATCGCATACCTCACCAGCGTATTGCCGTTGAATAACCAGACACGGAGATGATCTAGTGGCGGTTGGCAAGGTTGGGAAGCTTGCGGGCAACCATCGGTTCGGATCAACTCCGCAATCAATTCGTCCCTCAACAAACGTGCCATCGCGCGACTCCCCGTCGGGGGTTGGCTATTCCGCCTCACCCAAGCGGCAAGGTCGGACTGAACGCCGTTCTGTATTCGCACGATGGTTCGCATCGCATCATTCCTCTTCCCTTCAAGATATGATGCGACCCACATCGCGCAAGTCCCACCCCCTTCCCTATCATAACCTTATATGCAACACCGACGACCCGACGGAATGTCGCCCATGCAGAGCCGGAAATACCTCTTCCCGAACGTGATCGAACTCAATCTCGCCGGGGGAAAACCCCTCGGCGTGAACATCTACCTCATCGACGGCGGCACCGAATTCGTTCTCCTCGACGTCGGATTGACCGATACTCTCGACGAAGTGATCGACATCATCCGGGCCATGGACTTCCCGCTTTCCAAATGCAAAATGCTGATCGCCACGCACGCCGATGCGGATCATATTCAGGCGCTCGCATCGGCGAAGGAACGGTTGAAAACGAAAACGGCCGCCCACGCGCACGCCGCGATTGCCATCGAATCGGGCAACGTGGTGGAAACCTATGCCAGCATCTCCGCCCAGGATTTCCACATCCCCATGCCACCCTGTAAGATCGACGTGAAACTGAAAGACGGCGAGACGATTAAGGTCGGCAAGCTGAAATTGCAGGTGTGGAGCACGCCCGGGCATACCCCCGGCCAGCTCGCCTTCAAGCTGAACGACGTGCTCTTCAGTGGCGATAACATCTACAAGGATGGATGCGTCGGCGCGATCGATGCCCACCACGGTTCGCACCTGCCGCACTTCATCCAAAGCCTCGAACGCATTCGCGACGACGATTGCGCGTACCTGGCGCCGAGCCACGGCCCCGCCTTTCGCCGCGATCCGGCGCTCTTGCAATCGGCCATCGATCGGCTGACGAAGTACCAGTACATGGCCGATTTCGGCACCTGCGCCGTGAGTTGGCCACTTCAAGAGGAATGGGAACGAGAAATCCTCACCGGGAAAATGCCGGAGTTCGTGTGACGAGCCTCGCTTCCGCTTGAAGGGCGCTCAACGCCGCAGTGGTTCGCAATCTGCGAGCCGTGGAAATGGTCGGCGTCATGATGCGGATCTTCAGCTTCTCCTTGGTGAGCTGGTACGGTTCCGCCAGCCCGTTCTTGTTCGTATGGACGTTCAACACAGTGGATGCCATTCTGCTCTCGTGGTGCGCGCTGCTCAAGCGGGATACCGCCTACACCGTGTTGAATCTCTTTTGGATCGGCGTCGGCGTCGTGGGAATCGTCCGGGCGTGGAATTAAACGAACGGCGGGTCGGCTTCCCTCTCCCCGCTTTTGAGAAGCCATGATGACTCCCCCGCAATCCCTAGAACTTTCGGAACTGGCAGGCGGGTTCATTCACGAACTCAAGAACCACATCAATACACTCTCGTTAAATCTTCAATTGCTCGCAGAGGATTTCGAGGCACCGGAAACGCCGCGGGAACGGATGGCGGCAGATCGCGTGGGCAAGCTCACCGAAGAATGCCGGAGGCTGGTTGAAATCTCGAACGATTTCCTGCGCTTCTCCCGAGTGCTCGAACCGGAACTCGCCGCAACCGATCTCGACACGGTCGTACGGCGGATGGTCGATTTCCTTTCGCCCACGGCCCGGATGCAGAACGTGGTGATCCACTGGCACGCGGAGCCCGATCTGCCTTTGGTTCCGCTGGATGCCGAGATGTTCGAGAAAGTGCTTCTGAATTTGATGTTGAACGCCGAGGACGCAATGCCGGACGGTGGCACGTTGACCCTTCAAGCGCGAGCGGAAGCGGATTCGGTAATCCTCGACGTGATCGATACCGGCTGCGGCATGGAACCGGAACTCTCGGCGAAGGTGTTTACCCCCTTCGTGACGACGAAACCGACCGGCAACGGCTTGGGATTGGCCACATCGAAGAAGATCGTCTTGGCCCACGGCGGAGCCATCGAAGTGCAAAGTGCCCACGGTTTGGGGTCGAAATTCACGATTACGTTGAAGATGGGCTAGAGGAAGTCGGAAGGCTTCCGGATTCTCAATCGATGGGATGTTATGAGACTTCCGCTACAAAAAGTGTGGATCAAAAGAGAATCACCCGAGTTCCCAGCGGCCTCTCCCCTCCGCTGAAATACCCGGGTGATTCTGCAAGGCCTGGCGGGTTTATAATCGAACGGCCTCTCCCCTCCGTTCGACCACTCACCCATCCAGGCGTTGCGGAAGTAGTATTGGCATCGTCCGTGCCAATTTCCAAAGTTTTCGCGCATTATCTCGCATTCGCAGCGCAAGTACAGATCCAACAATACTTTAAGATTGTGAATCGTTTCACAATGTATTTTGCCCTGTGTGGTTTAACCACGCTTCACTCGGCCTTGCTTCTGGGCATTCCTGCTTAGCGCGGGCGCAGTTTCTGCCGGTTCGAGTATCGATTCTTACAATTGCCGTAGTGGTTTTCCCGCCGAGGTGCCGATTATGATGAAGAGCGAACGATTCCTTACGCCCAGCGAGCCACGCATGGCTACCGATTTCCGCCTCAAAGAAACCGAGCTGCAGAACATCACCGATCAACTCGTGATGTCGTACTCGGATTGCGGGATGCTTCACCACCTCGGCCACGAACCGCTGCCGAGCCGCGAAGCGGTCGTCGCCATTGTCGGCGATTTGCTCGAACTCCTTTTCCCCGGTTACGGCCGCAAGCAGAACTTGCATGTCGGGAACATCGCGTATTACGTCGGCGGTTTGATCGATAGCCTGCAAGATCAACTGACGGAACAGATCGGCCGCAGTGTCCGCCACGAACTCTGCAAAGACGACCACGGCTTCGATTGCGAAGCCGATGCCCAACGCAAGGCCCTCGATTTCCTCGGCCGGCTTCCCAAAGTCCGCGCCCTTCTCGAACGGGATGTCGAAGCCGCGTACCGGGGCGATCCTGCAGCCACCGGCCACCACGAGATCATCTTCAGCTACCCCGGCTTCGAGGCCGTGGCCATCTTCCGCCTCGCCCACGAACTCCACGACCTTGGCATCCTCTACCTGCCGCGGATGATGACCGAAATCGCCCACTCCAAAACTGGCATCGACATCCACCCCGGTGCCACCATCGGCGCCGGCTTCTTCATCGACCACGGCACCGGCGTCGTCATCGGCGAAACCACCCACATCGGCGAAGGGGTGAAGCTCTACCAAGGCGTCACCCTCGGCGCCCTCAGCTTCGAGCGCGAACAGAACGGCGAACTCGTCCACGGCGATTACAAACGCCACCCGACACTCGCGGACAACGTGGTGGTATACGCCAACGCCACGATCCTCGGCGGCAAGACCGTGATCGGCGAAGGTTCCGTTATCGGTTCGAACGTATGGGTGACGAAATCGATCGACCCGTACTCGGTGGTGGTGCTGGAGAACCCGCAGTTGAAGGTGAAAGGCCAAACCAGACGCGCCGCCCAAGAAGCGCTGATGTACCACATTTGACAATGGCTAACTCATCGTTTGCGATTCCTGGAGTTTTTTGCTTCAGACGCGAGCCGCGCCCGAAGTAGCGTGAGTACCGCCGCTTCCTCCGGTTTCATGTGTTGCAGCCCCTTGGCGAGTTGTGCATCTGCGCGTTGCTCCAAAGTTCTGTAGAGTTCGCCACTCATGTAGGTTTCCAAGATCGCGGGGTGAATGTAGCATTTGCGGCATACCGCTTTGGTGTTACCGAGCTTCGCTGCCACCGATTCGATGGCCACCAAAACATTCTTTTTCGCTTGGGTCTCGGAATCGAATGGTACAAATTCGCCCAGCGCCATCCAAGCCAATACGGTACCCGCCCAAGTGCGAAAATCCTTCGCGGTGAAGTCGTCGCCCGCGGCAACTTTCAAGTAGGCATTCACATCTGCCGAAGTGATCGGATGCCGAATTCCATCGCCGTCGATGTATTGAAACAAATCTTGGCCGGGCACATCTTGGCATTGTTTCACGATTCGGGCCAAACGCTGATCGGCCAAGTCGATCGCGTGTTTGACCCCGCTCTTGCCTTTGAATTCGAAATGAATGGAACCGCCTTTGATCTCGGCGTGTTTATCCTTCATCGTGCTCAAACCGATCGAATCATTAACGCGGGCGTATTCCTCGTTCCCCACGCGGATCAGTGTCGTTTCGAGCAACTTCACCACGGCGGCGAGCACCCGTTCTCGTTGCAATCCAGGCCGTTTCATGTCCCGTGCGACCCGGCGACGGATCGTGGGGAGCGCCTTGCCGAAAGCGACCATTCTGCCGTACTTGGTTTCGTCGCGGGCTTCGCGCCATTTCGGATGGTAGCGGTACTGGATACGACCACGTTCGTCTTTGCCGGTCGCCTGCAAGTGCCCGCGCGGGTCTTTGCAAATCCACACATCTTTCCAAGCCGGCGGCAGCACCAAGGATTTGATCCGGCTGAGAGTTTCGGTATCGCGGATAGTGCGACCTTCCGGATCCAAGTATTTGAATTTGCCGGCAGTACCGGCGCGACGAATACCCGGTGTATCGCGGTTGACGTAATGCAAACCCGCATTTGTCGCGGAGTGAAGCGAATCGGAGGAGAGCGTAGATTGAGCCATGGCGGCTAAGCACGCAAGTATCATTCCGAAAGCACAATGCGAGCCATCCGATTGCAATGAGGCATCGGTTCCGCTCGTATCCCGACTCGGGCCGCCGATCCCTATGATGCCGCCGCCCCCCGTCAGGCCGAGGGGCAGGCCGAAAAAGAAGGTGCTCCCGCTGTGATCGCTCCGGCACGGACACCGGGCGGATTCACCCTCCGTCGTTCACGATGCCGATCGCCGTCCGCAAATCCTTCCGGTGCTGCTTCAGCTCCTCTCGCGTCTTACCCGCCAGTTCGACGAGATCGTAAAGAACCGAATTGCAATACCGCCAGAAGCTTCTTGAAACGGCCGATGGCGGCACGGTAGGTCTCGCCCTTGGGCGTCCTTCGGCCCTTTGGCGAGCAGCTCCCGGCGTCCGTTGATCCAGCAGCAATATCCGCCACGGCTGTCCCAGTAGCAAACCGAAGGTTTCCTTCCACGTGCCATCGGAGTATCCTGAACAGACAGGTTTCCTTGACGTTCCCTGCCTCATTATACAGCGATTTTGCATACAGCGATTTTGCGATTTCCGTCCACGATTTCCGTCCAAACCCGCTTGGACGGAATGCGGAAACGCAGAGAATACAAGAGTTTGCGGAGAAGGAGCTAGACAACGTGAAATACATCGACCCGCACTGCCACATGATCTCGCGGACGACCGACGATTACCAACGCATGGCTTACGCCGGGTGCTCGGCCATCTCCGAACCGGCGTTCTGGGCCGGGTTCGATCGCGGCACCGCCGAGGGCTTCCGCGATTACTTCC
>JBBQWA010000120.1:0-12249 GCA_038211045.1 Gemmatales bacterium | reverse complement strand
CCGCGAGTGCGGCGGCAATAATACAGCTGTGGTGCTGCTGTTCTGCGCGGTCGTAGGATTCCGCAATTTTGCGTGGCCAAATCATCAGATTAGTGACGCACTTTTTCCCAAGTTGCTCAGTCTGCTTGGCCCGCACCTCTTCTGGCTTTCCTAACTTCTGCAAAAACTTCTCAACACCCGTTTGATTCTTCAACTGCTCTTCGAGAACTTTTAGTGATGACTCAATGTCTTTCAGTACTTCATTCCGTTCCAAGAAGTTCGGCTTTCGCAACGCGGTGACGGATTTATCGATCCATCCATTGGTATACCGCATGACCTCTTCCCAATCGATCGTTGCCGCGTACCGTTCGATTTCCCGTGGTGTTTTCTCTTTCCGATCAATGCGGAGCGGCTCAAAAATGTCGTAGCCAGAGCGGCGAATCCATTGAATGCTATCGAGGTTCATCAATCGATCGTTGCGGTCAATTTGATCGGCCAACAGGCGAATTGGCGGATTTTTTGCCAACTCAGCCTGATACGCCATCGCTTGTTTGGCCGTCGAATTGCCATATTCGAGGATCGCAATCCCGGTGCTGTTTGCAATACCTTTAATGGCAATGCCGGCGAGGACTTCGAACAAGCTTCCCCCACGCGCCACCATGCTACCGTGTTTGTGCAAAGCCACTGTGTGATCGAACGCCGCTTCGATTTTTCCTTCTCCAGCGAGGAGCATAGCCCGCATTGACAAGAGAGTCGCAAGATTCTGATTGAACTGAGTCGTCTGCATAGACGCACCGATGAGCATTCCTTTCTCACCATCCTTATGCCGCGAAATCAGTGGCAGGTAGTAGTCCTTTCGTTTGGTTGCCTCGATAGCGACCGCAATCGGTTTCTCATTTAATTTCAGCCACTCGGCATGCCTAGGCAACTCGGCCGCTTTCCACGGTCTCCAACGCATTTCATTTTCGCTCTCCAAGAAAGTATGCCGGGTTTCATCTACTTTGAGCTCCTCTTTGAAAAATTGGAAGTAGTCAATCAAATACTCTCCCTCGGCGGGTGGGCCTTCGACACCGAGGGCCTTATAGAAATCTGGGTGCAGTTCCTTGCCGTCCGGCTTCGGGCCGAAGCATTTCACCAACAGTACGACCGCGTTCGTCTCCGGCGTGGTGGTGCCTTTCAATTGATTGTTCAAGGCCGCTTCGTAATCGATGTAGCCGTTCGCATCGAGCGGTTCGGTCACGAAGGTGGTATCTTTGCCGAGCTTGAATTTTGGCGTCGGTTTCTTGGGTTCTTCGGCCGCAGCCTGAAGAACTAACATTCCGAGTGCGAGTAGCGTTGCAAAACGGATCGGGGCCATCGTATCTCCATTCCGAAGGGTGCATCAGTGATTATGACTTTCGGATCACCGTAAAGCCAGAGCGATTCCGTTGTGGCCATTCCACCCGTTCCGTAGCCTATCCGCGTGACGCCTCGCTCCGTTCTGATCCTGATTCTCCTCATCGGCATCTGTGCCGGGGGGTTCGTCGTATGGAACAACTCTAGCTCTTCCGCACCCGAATTCGTGTGGGGCAAGAAGGGCGTTCTCCCCGGCGATTTCTCCCGACCGCGGGCCATCACAATCGATCCGCAGGGGCGGATGTTCATCGTCGATTTCACCGCCCGCATCCAAAGCTTCAACCGCCAAGGCGAATTTCTCGGCGTGAGTTTCACGCCCCCCGATTTCCGAAACGGCCGCCCCAGCGGCCTCGGCATTACTCGCGATGGTAATCTGATCGTCGCCGATTCGCACTACCATACCGTTCGTATTTACAACCCTGCCGGGGAGGAACTCTTCCACTTCGGCGGCACACCCGGCGATCAACCCGGCCAACTCGGCTACGTTTCCGATGCGGTTCAAGATTCGGAAGGCTTCTACTATGTGGCCGAGTTCGGGCAGAACGATCGGATCACGAAGTTCGATGCCGAGGGAAAGTTTGTGGCCTGTTGGGGAAAGAACGGCCAAGCCCCGGGTGAGTTTGCACGGGTGCGGGCATTGGCCCTCGGCCCGGACGGCCTGCTCTACGCGGCGGATGCTTGCAATCACCGCATTCAAGTGTTCACGCGAACGGGGGAATTCGTCCGCGAGTTCGGCAAGCCGGGGTCGGCCCCCGGCGAGTTCAACCTGCCGTACGATTTGGCCTTCGCTCCGAGCGGGGAACTTTATGTGGTGGAACGGGGAAACCAGCGCGTGCAAAAGCTAACGAAGGATGGTACATCATTGGGAACGTGGGGCGGGCCGGGGCGCAAACCGGGCCAACTGGCAGACCCGTGGGCACTCGCTGTCGATCGAGAGGGCGTAGTGCATATCGTCGATACCGAGAACCATCGGATACAAAGGGTTCAGCCAGCAGGGTTCAGGGTTCAGTGAAGTTAAAAATATGAATCGCTTCCTCGATCTCATCGGCACACATTGGCTCGCGGCGGTTCTCGCCGCCGTGGCGGTGCTGTTGTTCGCCCGTCGCTACCGGATGCTCGCCGGAGGGCTTTTCGCGTTCTCCGTAGGAAGCATTGCTCTCGCCGATTGGTCGTTCCGCCTGAGCGACGATGGCCCGAGTCGAAGTGTCGCGGTGGCTTCTGCCGCCGTTGCCGGGGTGCTCGTACTCTTCGCTACGATGTTCTTATTGCTGTTCCGCAGGTGGTCGAAGACTTTCGCGGTTCTGATCTTCGCACTCGCCGTACTCAGCCTCGGCGGGTGGATCGGTAGGCCGCTCGGTTCCGGCATTATCGAAGTGTGCCGAAGCATCGCTTGGTTGCAATTGCTTCAGCCGTGGTGGTTGGTGCTGCTCGCATTCGTGCCGGTGGTGGTGCTCATCAGTCGACGGAGCCTCTCGGGTTTGGGTTCTACGCGGAAATGGGTGGCGATCGGCTGCCGGGCGCTCGTGGTCGCCTGTTTGGTGATGGCACTCGCCGAGCCACGGGTGCGGCGGCCCAGCGATTCCACCACGGTGCTATTCGTGGTGGATCGTTCTTATAGCATTCCGCAGGAATTGATGCTGAGTTCCGCCGGTACGGAAGTCGATCAACGGTGGGAACGCACCAAGAGTATCATCGAAACCGGAATCGCTCGACGGGGAACGCCGCACCGAAACGATCAGGTCGGCGTCATTCTGTTCGGCAAGCGACCGCGATTGGCTTACCCTGCCGCCAGCGTAACGACGCTTCTTCTCGACGAAAAAGCGGCGGGTACCGTCGATGGCAACTACACCGATATCGCCGCGGCGTTGAAACTCGCGCTGGCCTCCTTTCCGGAAGGCACTTCCAAGCGGATCGTTCTAGTTTCCGATGGCAACGAGAACCTCGGCCGTGCCGAGGAGCAAGCCAACCGCGCTCTCCAGAACAAGATCCCGATCGATACTCTCGCGCTCGCCCCCGGGTTCCGCAACGAGAACGAGGTGCTGATCCAATCGATCGAAGCGCCGCCACTAACGGTGCAGGGGGGTCGCCTCCCCGTTCGCATTCTCATTCGCAATGCCCACCCGACCCGCGAAGTGGATGGCGAACTCGAGGTGCTGCGACTCGGCCGGCAAGGGTTCAACTTGGAAGGCACCGAAGTCCCGATCCAGATCGAAGACGGCCCACAAGTTCTCGATGCGAAGCACCCGCCACGGGTGCGGCTCGTACCGGGGTTGAACGTCTTCCGCTTCCGCGATCTCGTGCGCGAACAGGCGGGAATGGAATCGTCGTACACCTACAAAGCGAACTTCAAACCGCTGCAATCGGTGTTTAAGCCCGGCGATCCCGCCACTCCCGGTTTGCCCGGCGATCGCCCGAATAACAACCGGGCTACTGCGGCGGTCGTGGCGCGCGGGCAACGGCGAATCCTTTTCGTGGATACCGCCCCGACGCCCGAACAATCGCCCCACCGTTACCTCATCGGTAAGCTCCGCGAAGCCCGGCAACGCATCGATCACTTGGATGTCGCCAAGCTCCCCGGCGATAAGTCCGATCTCGGCGTGTTCCTTTCCAATTACGATTGCGTGATCCTCGCCAACGTGCCCGCCGATCTCTTCACCAACGATCAAATGGAAGTTATCCGAACGCAAGTCCACGATCAGGGCTGCGGGCTGGTGATGGTCGGCGGCCCCGATAGTTTCGGCCCCGGAGGTTACCAGCAAACCCCAGTGGAAGCGGCGTTGCCCGTCGATTGCGAAATCAAAGCAAAGAAGGCCTCCGGCAAGGGTGGCCTCGTGCTCGTCATGCACGCTTCCGAGATGGCCGACGGCAACAAATGGCAGAAGGTGATCGCCAAGCTCGCCATCCAACGCCTCGGCCCGGCGGACATGATCGGCGTGTGCGATTACGGCCTCTTCGGCGGCAACGTGAATTGGCAAATCCCGTTCGCCGAAATCGGCGATGGCAAGGAAGGCCTCTTCGCCAAGGTCGATCGCATGACCCCCGGCGACATGCCCGATTTCGATCCGTTCCTCAAAGCCGCCGCCGATACCCTGGCGAATCCGAAGCACAACCTCGCCGTGCGGCATTGCATCGTCATCAGCGATGGCGACCCGAACTATTCCGGCCCCGGCCAAGCCGCGGTGAAGCTGATGGCCGATAATGGCATCACCTGTACGACTGTTGGCGTAGCGACCCACGGCGTGAACGAAGATATCAAGATGCAAACGATCGCTGCGGGCACGAAGGACGCCAACGGCCGCCCCGGCAACTTCCACAAATGCACGAATCCGAACCAGCTCCCCGCGCTTTACATCAAGGAAACCCGCCGCGTTAGCCAATCGTTTGTCTATGATCGCACCTTCAACCCCAAACTTATACTCCGCGGCGGCCCGGCGGATGGTCTCCCCGATTCTCTGCCGCAGCTCCACGGGTTCGTTCGCACCACCAAGAAAGAATCGCCCCTCTGCGATATGCACATCGAAGGGCCGATGGACGAACAATCGCAATCGCGTTTTCCGGTGTTGGCCTCTTGGCGTTATGGCTTGGGGAAAGCCATCGCCTTCACCGCCGATGCCCGCAGCGTACCGAAAGACGGCATCCGCGGTTGGGATCGCGATTGGGCCGGGTCGGACATTTATCAAAAGTTCTGGGAACAATCGGTGCTTTGGGCGATGCGCGAAGCCGAGACGGGCAAGTTGATCATCGTGACGGAATACAAAGATGGCAAAGTGAAAGTGACGGTGGATGCCCGCGACGAGAAGGAGAAACCGATCGTCGGGCTGAAATTGAAGGGTGCGGTCACGCCGCCGGGCAAGCCTGGGCCGGGGGAAAAGGCGCCGACGGTCGAGTTTAAGCCGAAGGGTTCGGGGCAGTACGAAGCGGAGTTCACCGCCGAGGAAGCCGGGGCGTATTTCATTCGCGTGGAAGGGATGCAAGGCGATCAGGTATTCGATTCCGCCCGGGCCGGGGTCACGGTTCCATACTCGCCCGAATTTTCCGATCTCGAAACGAACACGCCACTGTTGAAGCGGCTCTCGGAAATCACCGGCGGCAATGCGATCCTCGAACCGGAAGACCTCGATTGGCGCGACAAAAAAGCCTTAGAGAAGTTCGCGGCGAGTGCGAACTTTTTCCGCCCGGCACCGAGCACGATCCGGGCGATATTGCCGTTCTGGTTCTGGCTGGTGTTCGCGGCGGGTGTGCTGCTATTCCTCGATATTGCCGCGCGGAGAATCTCCATCGATGCCGAGGAAATCCGCGAATGGAGCCAACGGCATTGGGCGCAATGGCGGCGACAACCAATGTTGGAAGACGTTGAATCCGGCGGACTCGACGCATTGATGAAACGCAAGCGTGCCGTGGGGGATGTGCTGGCGAAAAAGAAGGCCACCGCGAAATTTCAAGGGGAACCGAACTCGGAGGAACCGCCTCCGACGAGCGCCGACGAGTACGTTGGCAAATCGACCGGCGGCCCATTGCCACCACCGCCGCCGAGCCGCGAAGTGAAGGCCGAGGCGGAAGGCGACGACGACATGATGACCCGGTTGCGAAAGGCCAAGGAACGGGGCAAGAAATGAACTGGGATTCCAAGGGCGAGAGTGAGAACAATCGGATCTTCGTCTATGGAACGTTGCGCAGCGACATTGGGAGTCCGATGTCCGAATACTTGCTTCGCAATTCCACTTTTCTCGGCTCGGGCACGATCCGAGGTGAGATGTACGATTTCGGATCCTACCCCGGAGTGTTCGATCACGAGTATGCCGATGGGCTGATCGTGGGCGAAGTCTATTCCATCCGTGGGGACGCCGCTTCCGAAGTCTGGATCGAACTGGATCGCTACGAAGGTTGCAGTGCCGAGGATGCCGAACCGCAACTGTATCGAAGGCGATTGCTTCCGGTCGATATGCCGAACGGCTCCATCGAAGCGTGGGTGTACGTTCTCCCACTGCGGCCCTATGGCCCCACGCGAATTCCTCACGGCGACTATGCGGTTTGGCTCCGGGAACGCTATGCTACGCAGCAGGGCGGGGCCGAACTCGAACACCTCCACAACGGTGGTAACTCAGCATCATGATTTCCAACACCGCACCGATGGCCGAACGGGCCGCCCAATTCCGCGAACGCTTCGCCGCGCTGGAATCCGAGATCGGCAAAGTAATCGTGGGGCAACCCGAGATCGTACGCGGGGTGCTCACCGGTTTGTTTGTCGGTGGAAACATATTGCTCGAAGGCGTGCCCGGCCTCGGCAAGACGCTCTTGATCCGCACGCTCGCCCAAGTGCTCGATCTAAAATTCACGCGGATTCAATTCACCCCGGATTTGATGCCCTCGGACATCGTGGGTACCGACATCATCCTCGAAACGCCGGACGGCAAACGCGAACGCCGGTTTCAAACCGGGCCGCTCTTCTCGCAGATTGTGCTCGCCGATGAAATTAACCGGGCGATCCCGAAAACGCAATCGGCGATGCTCGAAGCGATGCAAGAACGCACGGTGAGTGTCGGCGGCACCACGCACAAATTGCCGGAGCCGTTCTTCGTGTTGGCCACGCAGAATCCCATCGAACAGGAAGGAACTTACCCGCTCCCCGAAGCTCAACTCGATCGATTCCTGTTCAAATTACTCGTGCCGTTCGTAACCCGCGACGAACTCAATCGCATCTTGGATCGAACGACGCGGAACGAAAATCCGACGGTGAACAAGGTGATGGAAGCGGGCGAAATTCAGCAGTGGATGCAACTGGTGCGCGAGGTACTCGTGGCGAACCCGGTGCAGGATTACGCGATCCGATTGTTGCTGGCCACCCACCCGCAGAGCGAATACGCCACGAACGACACGAACCGATTTTTCCGGGCCGGGGCTTCGCCGCGGGGGGCGCAATCGATGATCCTCGCGGCGAAGGTTCGCGCATTGTTGGAAGGTCGTTTCAACGTATCGTTCGAGGATGTGCGCAAGGTGTACTTCCCGGCGATGCGACACCGGGTGCTGTTGAATTTTGAAGCCCAAGCCGAGAACGTATCGAGCGATAGCGTACTCGCCGCGATTGTGAACGAGGTGAAGGAGAAGATCGGTTAACCCTCGCGCGGAAGTACCACATGACGGCCATTCAAGAGTTTGTCGAAATAGGCGATGCCCGGTTATCCGCATCGAACTTCGTGCGGAATGTAAGGTACGGGGATTACTCACGGTTACGAACAATCGTTGGCGGACTGATCGGGTTTACATTCGGTTTGCTCATCATCATGGGATGGGGAATTTCCGATGGGCTCACCACCGGGTTGCCCACGGCAAATCTTCCACCGGGTAATGAAGCCGCCTTAAAAAGCGCATTCGTTTACACGATGTACCTGTGGCCATTCGCACTCGTGCTTGGCGGCGGTGCCGGCATGGTTTGCGGATTTGGCACCTGGCTCACGAAAACTCTTGTGCAACGATCCAAACAGCATCGCGATACTCCGGCCATTTGAGAATTGCCGACCGGATCGCAAATGTGAGAAGCCTCAAGCGTTCCACTTCCGAAACTGATTTTTTGCGGCATGTTGCTCCCCTTATTCCTTTTGTTTATAATTTCCTCGCCCGCCTGCTCACGCATCACCTCGGTCGAGGATCGCATGATTCGCTACGTTTTCCCCGCATTGCTGCTTTTCGCACCGATGATCTGCGCGGAGGAAACGCCGTCATTCCTCAACGAAGTGCTACCCTTGCTGACGAAATCGGGCTGCAATCAAGGATCCTGCCACGGCAAAGGTGCTGGGCAGAACGGCTTCAAACTCTCGCTGCGCGGGTACGCCCCCGATCAGGATTACCACTGGCTGGTACGCGAATTCAGCGCTCGTCGGGTTCAACCGGCCCAAGCCGAGGCTAGCCTCATCCTCACGAAGGCGACCGGCCTCGTGCCGCATGAAGGGGGTAAACTCTTCGGCACGTCGAGCAAGGAATACGACACGCTGAAGCGGTGGATCCTGGCGGGCAGCCCCGGTCCGAACGCCGCCGATCCGAAGCTGACCAAGCTGAGCGTGAAGGTCGATCAGAGCCGCGACCGCCAGGGAGCGACTAATGGAAAAATGCTCCTGGGCAGTCGCGGCTCTGACAGGGCACTCAAGGTCGGCGAGACCATACCAATGCAGGCGACCGCCGAGTTCAGCGACGGCACCCGCAAGGATGTCACTTGGCTGACCGTCTTTGAAACCAACGACGCTGCGATCCTCAGTGTTAGCAAGACAGGTGAAGTGAAAGCATTGCGTTCCGGGGCCAGTGCGATCCGTGCCGCGTATCTCACCGAAGTGGCCGTGGCGACCTTCTCCGTACCGTTCGACATTCCGGTAAATGACGCGAAGTTCCCCGCAGGGAAGGGAATAATCGATTCGCACATCATAGCCAAGCTGAAAGAACTGCGCATCGAGCCTTCGCCGCTCTGCGACGACGCCGCGTTCCTTCGTCGGGCCATGCTCGATACGCTGGGCGTTTTGCCGAGCGCCGAGGAAGTGCGCAAGTTCGAAGCCGACCAATCGCCGGGCAAACGTGCCAAACTGATCGATCAGATGCTGCAACGCCCCGAGTTCACCGACTATTGGACGCTCTTCCTTTCCGATCTTTTACAGAACCGCAAGGAGCGAGATCACGATGTCCGCGGCGTGAAAGGCGTAAGGCAGTTCTACGGCTGGATTCGCCAGCAAATGGCGGCGAACAAAGGCTGGGACACAATTGCTAGAGAGGTGCTGCTTTCCACCGGTAAAACCACCGACAACCCCGCCGTGGGGTATTACCTCGTGACCGTCGGCGAACATCGCGAGACGGAGAAATCCGAAGTGGCGGAGTCGGTTGCGCATGCGTTCCTCGGTTCCCGCATCGGTTGTGCCCGCTGCCACAACCACCCGCTTGAAAAGTACACGCAGGACGACTTCTTCCACTTCGCTGCCTTCTTCAGCCGCATTAGGCTGGAGCGTAAAGACCCCAAGGCCGAAGCCAGCACGCTCGTGGTCGGTGTCAAGGATGCCAAGGAGAACGACAAGCCGGTGCAAGTGCGACAGCCTCGCACCAATAAGATGATGAAGCCGCAGGCGCTCGATCGCTCGGCCCCGGCGATCAAGCCAGGCGAAGACCCGCGATTGTCGCTCGTCGAATGGATCGTCAGCCCGAAGAACGAATCGTTCCGCGGGGCGATGGTCAACCGCATCTGGAAGCATTTCTTCCGCGAAGGATTGGTCGAACCGGTGGACGACCTTCGTGAAACGAACCCTCCCTCGAACCCTGCGCTCTTCGCCGCACTCGGCGAGGAGTTCGCCAAGAACAAGTTCGATTTCAAGCACCTGATGCGGATGATCTTGAACAGCGAAACCTACCAGCGCGATTCCGCCACGACCCCCGGCAACGCCACGGATACGCGCTTCTACTCGCACTATTACGCCCGGCGGTTGCCCGCCGAGGTGCTGCTCGATGCTATATCCAGTGCAACCGATGTGGCGGAGAATTTCGACGGCTACCCGCTTGGGATTCGCGCCGTGCAGGTTCCCAATCCGGTGTCGGCCTCGCCATTTTTGAAGATGTTCGGCAGTTCCGAACGTGTGACCGCATGCGCCTGCGAACGCAGCGGGGACGTCACACTGCCACAGATTCTGAAGATCATCAACGCCGACCTGCTGAACACGAAGTTGAACGATGGTAACGGCGCTTTGGCAAAGCTGTTGAAAAGCGAAATGGACAACGCGAAAGTCGCAGAGGAGTTATTCCTAAACTTTTTGGGACGCAAACCGTCCGCGAAACAGCTTAAGTTGGTGATGGATATTCCCGCGGATCAGCGGGAAGAGTTCTTCCGCGACATGGCTTGGGCCTTGGTAAACTCGAAGGAGTTCGTGTTCAATCATTGATGCTTTTACGGCAGTTCCCAATCGACCAGTTTCAACCCAGGCACCCGCGTGAATTCCGACGTATTGTGCGTGACCAATGTGAGGTTATGCTGAATTGCTATCGCAGCGATCATCATATCGTAAGGGCCTATTGGAAGACCAATCCGTTGGAGATGTGCGCGAATCCACGCATATTCAACCGCCGATCCGCTATCGTACGGCACAATGATGAAAAGCCCTGTGAACGCTGCTAAGGTTACCTTCGATGCCGTTGGCTGAGCGCTGTTTTCCGCCCCAATAGCAACTCCCCTTCCACGACCGAACACAACGCCACATCAGCGAACGGTTGCGTGGCAATTCGCTGCTTGACGAGCGTGTTGCCTTTCTTTCGCAAAAAATGGATACAGACGTTGCTGTCGAAGAGATAAATCATTTCAACTCCAAGGGTGCGCAGGGCGGTAACATCCCTTGGGGGGGGCGCTCGAACTCAGTCTCCTCATCCAAGATTCCCAAAAAATCCTTCAACACTTCCCCTGCCAATAGTACATTCGAAACTGGCTTTGACCGTACCGTCACGTCATATTCCACTCCAGGTTTCGCACCCGGAATCGGTACGTGCAGCATGCCATCGATCCCGAGTGTGGCGGTGGTGTGAATCGCGTTCATCGTTCATTCTCCTGAAAAATGCGAATTCCCTTTCAATCGGTTCCCGACTATTGTAAAATTTGTTTACTAGCCGGTACCCGCTTTATTCTATCGCGCCTTCTCTCGGTGCCTCCATGCTCGATCTCGCCTTCGCTAACCGACGCAATTTCCTCCGAGCGGGTGCCCTCGGGGCAATCGGTTTGCCGATGCTGCTGCGGGCCGAAGCTCAATCCAAAGAGAAGCCGAAAGGGGCGCGGGCAAAGTCCATCATTCTCGTTTACCTCGGTGGCGGCATGAGCCACCACGATACCTTCGACATGAAGCCCGAGGCTCCCGAGGAAATCCGCGGCAAGTACAAACCCATCGACAGCAACGTGAAGGGGCTGCAAGTCTCTGAGAAGCTGTCGGGCATGGCAAAGGTAATGGACAAACTCGCGCTTGTCCGTTCTGGTTCGCACAACAACGACCACCATGAAACTGCCACAAACTGGGTAATGTCCGGGCGCTTCGGCACGCCGTTCGGCGATTATCCAGCAGTCGGCGCGGTCGCCGCCCACGAGTTCGGATTCAGCGGTACTCTGCCGCCATATGTTGCGGTGCCCAAGAATCCTTCGTTTACCTGGGAACTCGGCAAGAGCGCCTTCCTCGGCGGGCGTTACGAATCGTTCGCGGCCGGTGACCCCAACCGCGAGAATTACAAGGTGCCCGACCTCAGCGGCCAGCCGATGAGCACCGAGAAGATCGAACGCCGCGAGACGCTATTGAAAGCCGTGGATAACCTCGCCAAGAAAGTGGAAGGCAACGATCAGATCGCCACGTACGACGAGTTCCATGACCGCGCCACGCAGATGGTGCTTTCCACAGAAGCCCGCAAAGCCTTTGCCATCGAAGAAGAAAAGGACGCGCTCCGCGATCGCTACGGCCGCACCAGCGCCGGTCAGTCGATGTTGATGGCACGCCGTCTTGTCGAAGCGGGCGTGCGCTTCGTCACGGTCAATTACGGCGGCTGGGATCACCACGCGAAAATCTTTGAAGGCCTCGATAAGAAGCTCCCCGAGTTCGACAAAGGCGTTTCCACGCTGATCGCCGACATGCACGACCGTGGCACGTTGAAGGAAACGATGGTCGTAGTGATGGGCGAGTTCGGCCGTTCGCCGAAGGTCAACAAAGATGCCGGGCGCGAGCACTGGGGCCAGGCCGCGAGCTTACTCTTTGCCGGGGCCGGCGTGAAGCCGGGCTTTGTACTGGGCAAGACCGACAAGCACGGCGGTGCCCCGACTACCAAGCCGGTCTCCCCGGCCGACGTGGCCTACACGATACTGGATTCCCTCGGCATCGATCCGCG
>JBBQWA010000119.1:0-12275 GCA_038211045.1 Gemmatales bacterium | reverse complement strand
GGCCTTCTCGGCGATCCCGCCGTCGCCTTCGCTTTCGATCTTCTGCTCGAAGCCGCAATAGGGGCACTTCAACCCGCGCACGGACGGATCGAAATCGAGCCGGGCGCCGCAGGAAGGGCACGGGAACTTTCGGCCCGCCGGAGGTTCGCGGTTCACGGGCTTGGCGATCGGGAGGTCGTCGGGCATGGGTTGATTTAAGGGAGGAGATCGGCGACTCGGATTGTTTTTTCGGGGAATGCGAGCGGGGCAAACGAATCAGCGGCTGTCAGAACTTGGACGGAGGCGTACCGGAAACCTCGGGGTGCATCGGCGTCCGTTAAGGGTTCGCGGTGAATGTGCAATAGGTTGTTGGTGACATCGACTACCCAGTACTCTGATATTTTCGCTGCGGCGTAGAGATGGGATTTCACTTTGAGATCGAAACGGAGGGTTGAATCCGAGATTTCAACGAAAAGCAATGCAATTTTGGGATGTTGTGTCGCATAGTCGCGGATACTTCCGGGCACAACTGCCAAGTCGGGAATCGGTTCGATATCCAGATCGAGAGGGAAACCGCATTGGTTACGCACAAGGAAGCCATCATGGAAGATTTTTCCAAGCAAGTGCTGGCATAGCGCCAATCCAGTGTCATGAGGGGGATTAGGGATCGGCATTTCGAGAACCTCCCCATCGATGAGGATGAATTTTCGATCTTGGAATTTCGGAAGTTCCATCAATTCGCAGAACTCCGCTACCGACCAATGAATCGGATCGGGAACGAACTCCGGAACCTCAAGTCCCGCCTCAACAGGCAGTTCCAGTACAGCACTCATGGATGATTCCTCCAATCGAATAGTAATTGCATTCTACTTTGGCAGCGGCGGCGGCACACTGCCGAAGAGGCCGCTCAGTTCGGCCACACTTTCCGCGGCGACCCAATTCGCCATGCCGGCCTTCCATACGAGAGTACCCGGTTGAATCTCGCGGCCGTGAACCTTTGAAGCGAGCGTGGGAATATCGAACGGCCCCTGCTGGACGCCGTTGATCGCTACGAAGAACGTCACTGCGAGCGGAATCGGTGGCGGCAACGGCACGCTGGTTTGGCCCGGAGCCGCGGCCCCCGCGGCCATCGCATTCCCGAGCGCGGCCCCGGCCCCGAAACCGACCCCCATCCCGGCCATGCCGCCGGGGTTCTTCGCCGCATCGCGGATCGCCTCCGCCGATTGGAATTTCGTGTACTGATCGAGGTTCCCCAACACGCCCATCTGGGTGCGTTTATCGAGTGCGGCTTCCACCTCCGGCGGCAGCGATATGTTCTCCACGAAGAACTGCGTGAGGCTCACGCCCATCGTAGCCAAGCTCGGGGCAATGCGATCTTGGGCGAGTTTGCCGAGGCGCTCGTAATTGCCCACCAGATCGAGCACCGGGATCTGCGCGGCCCCGATGCTATCGATGAACCGAGACACGATGACGTTGCGGAACTGCCCGGTGATCTCGAAAGCTTCGAACGAAGGATCGGTACTCACCAACTCCTTCAAGAACGTACCCGGATCGGTAATCTTGAAGGCGTAACTGCCGAAAGCCCGCAGCCGAACCGGGCCGAACTCGGCGTCTCGCAGCATGACCGGATTCTGCGTGCCCCACTTTTGATTCGTCCACTGCCGCGTGGCGATGAAATAGACTTCGCATTTGAATGGCGATTCGAAACCGTACTTCCAACCGAGAATCTTGGATAGGATCGGCATGTTCTTGGTGTCGAGGGTGTACATCCCCGGCATCATCACATCGGCGAGTTGCCCTTCCTTGACAAACACCGCGGCTTGACCTTCGCGCACGATCAGCTTGGCCCCGTTCTTAATTTCGTTATCCGAACGCGGGAAGCGGTGCGCGAGGATTTCGTTCTGCGATGGCTCCGTCCATTCGATGATGTCGATGAATTCGCGGGTGAGTTTGTCCCAGAGGCCCATGGCGTTTCCTCGCGGTGAGTGGAATGCTGCGGTTATTGTGCGGTGCGATTCCCGGTTTGGGCAATGAATTACGGATAAAATGCATCGACCAAGAACGATTTCACCCCCAAGCCATACCGGTGGTAACGGCCATGAAGGAGTTCCCGTGCTGCGAGGGCGATACGGCGGATGCGGTTCTTGCCACGCATCAATGCTGAGGCCAAGGAATGATCGATCTTCCCGCGGATAGCGGCCAACACCGGTAATTCGTGGCCCGCGCTCGGGGATTTCCGCAAGTGATCGTGCATTTGCTCCCAGGCGTTCGCGCGATCGAGGAAGTATTTTTCGGTGAACGCCGTGGCGTTGCGAATTTGGCGGAGTAACGTGAGCGGGCTTGCACCCACCTGTTGGGCTTGGTGCCTGCGGTAGAGGATCAGCGGCTCAGGGACAAGTTTGACACGCGATCGTACCGACGCGATGAACGAAATCCAATGATCGTGAATCCATTCCTTCGGGATCGGGCCGAACATCGGAACGAGTTCACGGCGAAAGGCCATGCAAGCCCCGGTGACCACGTTGAAACGAATCAACAGATTCGGATCGAGCCACGGAACCTGCTTCTTTTGCAGGCTCTCCGGGAAGTGATAGCAATTCCACAAGCTGTGGCCGGTGTCACGCAGTTCGTCATCGACGAGCATGGCATCGCTGAAGGCCAAACCGAGCTCGGGTTCCGCCGCAAAGATTTCCGCGAATCGTTTCAACTTCCCCGGTAGCCAAACATCGTCTTGATCGCATGTGGCGATGATCTCGCCCGAACACAATCCGATGGCCTTCTCGAAGTTTTTGGTGCTGCCGAAGTTATTTTCGTTGAAATGCAGATGCACCGGGAATGGGGCACGCCCGGCGAACGACTGTAACACATTCAAGGTATCGTCCGAGGAACCGTCGTCGCAGACGATCAACTCGAACGGCAATTGCGTTTGCTGAACTAAGCTTGCGAGTTGAGCAGGGAGATACTTCGCCCCGTTGTAGGTACACAAGGCGATGGAGATCGAAGGGGTTCGGGTCATTCGCTCTCCGAAAGCGGGGGGACATCGTCCCCCTGCTTACACTCGGCAGGGGGACAATGTCCCCCGCTTTCAAGCGGTCAAATTATTTCCACTGTGCCCTTTACCGCACTCTTCTTCACGAGCGCAGGCCAATAGGCGAAGACCTCGCGGACACTCGCACGGCCGGTCGTATATCCCGCCGTGCCCGCGAAGCCCGACGTAACCAACGGGGCGAACTCCTTGGTGAACCGTTCGACCGCCGCGCGATTCGCATTGCGCACGGCGACACGCATGACAACTTCTGGGGGATCGTACGTGGGCTTCAACACCCCCGGCACACAATCCCCGGAACCTAACACTTCAACGTAACTATGATCGTACTCGAACCCGGCTTGTTTCAACTTCGCCAAGAGCATCGCCCCGCTCTGCCTCGCCTTGGCAATCGCATTGGGGCCGAAGATCGTGAGCGTACCCGCCGCGGTAAAACCATCGCGGTAGGCAATCGAAACCTTGTACGAATCGGTCGCGGGCCATCCCTTCGAGCCGGTGCATTCGACAACGTTCGTATCGGCTTGCCGAAACTGGGGTGAGGTGAAATCGGTTACCACATCGGGGGTGAAGTACTTTGCGGGATCGGCGACTTCATACAGCAGTTGTTCGGCAATCGTTTCCAGATTCACCGCGCCGCCGGTACCATCGGGCTTCGAGATGGTGAAGCTTCCATCGGCGGCGATCTCCGCAATGGGGTAGCCGACCTCGGCGAGATTCGTGCTCTCGTCCGCGTGCATCCACAATCCACCGGTAGCTTGCGCCCCGCATTCGATCAGGTGACCGGCGACGGTTCCGGCACTCAACGAGTGCCAATCGTCCATCTTCCAGCCGAACTCGTGCACGCAAGGCCCGAGTGTCAACGACGCATCGGCTACACGCCCGGTGACGACGATGTTGGCACCCCGCCCCAAAGCCTCGGCAATCGGCTCCGCCCCGAGGTAGGCATTCACGCTCACCACGCGATCGCGCACCGCAGCCAGCGGCTCGCCGGTATCGAGGTGATCGAAGGAATGCCCCGCGGCGATCAGTTCATCCAACCGCGGCAGGAGATCATCGCCGGAGACGACGCCGACCTTCCAATGCTCGAGCGAATTCGCCGCGAGGATTTTGCGAACCTCGCCGGCGCAGGCTTTCGGATTCATACCCCCAGCGTTGGTCACGATTTTCAAATCGCGTTGGGAATGCAATTGTGGAACGAGCCGGGTGAGAACATCCAAGAAGTCGTGGGCGTAGCCGGCATCGGGATTCTTCCGCTTCAACAACGCCAAGATCGACATCGTGAGTTCGGCCAGATATTCGAGCGTGAGATAATCGAGCTTGCCGGCCTCGGCGAGGCGCACCGGGGCATCGAGGTTATCCCCCCAGAAACCGCAGCCGTTGCCGATGCGAATTCGTTTCATGAGGGTTATGATATGCCTTCCGAATCCATCGAGAATTGCGATGCCGAAACACTTCGATCCGAATGCTTACGGCCCCGCTGTGGTTCGCATTCTTGCGGGACTGCCGCTTTCGCCGATCGGGCCGGGAAGCCCGCGCGAAGAACTTCGTGCGAATTTAGAATCGTTAGATTTGACTGCCGCATGCAAGGCGGGAATGTGGTTGCGTTGCGATTTCCTGAACGAATCCCACGAAATCAGCCAAGAATTGCACTCGGTCGAAGGGAGTTTCTGGCACACCATCATGCACCGACGCGAACCGGACGCCTTCAACAGCAAGTATTGGTGGCGAAAGGTGGGTGCCCATCCGGTGATCGATTCGTTAGTTCAAGAGGCACCCGCCTTGGGCTACGAATACACAAATCAGGCTGATTTTGTAGACTTTTGCGAGAAATACCGCGACACCGGCAGCGAGCAGGAAGAGCTTGCCAAACGCGTGCAACAACTCGAATGGGAGCTACTTTTCGACCACTGCTTTCAACAATCGAAAAGCGGCTGACGAACCCGGACTCAGAGTTCGACCTCGGGCAAAGCGCCCCCTTGCGGGCGGTTCGCCATAGCGTCCAGGATGGTTTGGGCCAAGGCGAGGTACGCTTGCGAAACGGGGTGATCGGGGTATTTCCGCACGATCGGTTCCCCGGCATCGCCGCACTCGCTCACCTTGGAATCGATGGGGAGTTCCCCCAAGAATGGTACGCCGATTTCCCCGGCGAGTACGCCGCCGCCGCCGCGGCCGAGCGGGTGCATCTTCGTACCGTCGGGCAACGGTAAGAAACTCATGTTCTCGATGATTCCGAGAATAGGCACCTTCACTTCTTCAAACATACGCACGCCTTTGCGAGCGTCGATCAGGCTCACTTGGGCCGGTTGCGTAACGATCACGGCACCGGTAAGCGGAGCACTTTGCGAAAGCGTGAGTTGGGCATCGCCTGTGCCGGGGGGCATATCGACGATGAGGAAATCGAGTTCGCCCCACTGTGGTTGGAAGAGCAACGAACTCACGGCTTGCGCGACCTTGGGGCCGCGCCAAATTACCGGTTGATTCGGATCGACGAGGAAGCCCATACTCATCAATTTCAGCCCGAATTTCTGCATCGGGAACGGCGTTTTGGTTTGATCGACGACGCCGAGGCCGAACATCATGGGCACGCTCGGGCCGTAAATGTCGGCGTCCATCAAGCCCACGCGCTGGCCGCACATATGCAATGCGAGCGCGAGGTTCGCGGCAACGGTCGATTTCCCCACGCCGCCTTTCCCACTGGCCACTGCGATGAGGTATTTTACGCCGGGGAGCGGCGTTTTTTGTCCGGGTGTCATGTGCTGGTTCCCAATTGGCGGAGTGCATCGAGGGTGTAGATGCCGGTGCTGTGGCCGTCGTTCCACTGAATCTGGTAAGCGTACGAACCCACGGCTTTCATGCTCACTGGCGCGGGCGGCCCCGCCGCGACTTCCTTTTCGGAGAGAACGCGGAAGGGGTTGGCGGGTTTGTTGCGCTCGTCGTTGCAAGTGGCGCACGGGCAGGCGTTGCGGAGGGCTCGCCACGCGGCGAACGTACTGGCGCCGTCGCTCCATTCGATCCGCAAACCATCGCCTTCGCGTTTGAGCGATAGTGGTTTGAATTCGTTGGCGGGCATGGGGGCAATGCGAAATGGGAAAGAAAGCCGGCAGCGACTCCGCCGGCGTTACGGGCTGCCGAATCTATACGGTGGGGGATTCGCCGTCTTGCACTTCGCCGGTGTATTCCTCGTTGGTTTGCAGGTTGCCGGTGAAATCGAGGTAGATTTTATCTTGAATGATCTCTTGGAGAACCACGGCCATTTTATCGTTGGTGGGCATGTTCACCAGCGGGTGGGCGCCGGTGTTGAGTGCGACCATCCGCTTTTGGATCAACGTGGAAAGCTTGAACCGTCCGCCGACTTTGTTTACGATCTCTTCTTCCTTTAGCTCGTCGAGCATGGAAAACCTCGCTGTGTGAATTGTTCCGCAATAATCAATTCTAGTTCTTCCACGGCGGTTGCCAAGTCTGCGTTCAGCACGCGGCGGTCGAATTCCCCGGCCCGCGCCCACTCGGCCCGTGCCGTGGCCAACCTCCGGGCGATCCGTTCCGGGTCTTCGGTACCCCGGATCTCGAGGCGTTCGCGCAATACATCCACCGATTCGACGGTGAGAAAAATCGAGCAGTGATCGTTGGGGTAAAGCGCTCGCACTTGGGCCGCGCCTTGAACGTCGATCACGAGCAACACGCCCTGCCCTTTTCTGCGGTAGTCGTCCACTTCGCTCCGCGGCGTGCCGTAGTAATCCTTGCCGAATACGATGGCGTGTTCGAGCATGGCCCCGGAAGCGATGGTGCGTTGAAACTGTTCGACCGTCCAGAAATGGTAATCCGCTTCGGGCACTTCGCCGGGTCGGGGTGAACGGCTCGTCGCGGTGACGGCCCGGCGCAGTGGCAGTTTCGTTCGTTCGAGCAACCCGGCCACAACCGTGGATTTCCCCACTCCGCTGGGGCCGGAGAGGACGATCAACGGGCCGGTGGGAATAGATGCACTCATGGTCACATTCATTCAAGGATACATCTATTGTATGCCCCCCACCCCGTCCCGGTGAATCGGGACGACCCTCTCCATGGAGTCTGGCAAATCAGAATGGGATGGCCACTCTTCACCCTCTCCCCGCTGGGGAGAGGGTTCTATTCCACATTCAAAATGAGTTCGCGGATGCGTTCGAGCACAGCCTTCATTTCGACGACATGCCGGGAGATCGCGATATCTCCCGCCTTGGAACCCAACGTGTTGACTTCGCGGCCCATTTCTTGGGCGATGAATTCCAACCGGCGCCCGGCACTATCGGACGACCCTTTTTCGATCACGATTTCGAGTTGCGCGAGGTGGGCCGATAAGCGCATCACTTCCTCGGCCACATCGGTGCGATCCGCGAAGATGGCGATCTCGCGGATCAGGTGATCGGGTTCGATCGCGATCCCCGCTTCGGCCACGGCTTGCCGGACGCGATCCGAGATTCGTTCCCGGTAATTGGCAATGACTCGGGGTAAACATTCGCGGACGTGTTGAAGTTCCGAAGCGATTTGAGAATGCAACACCCGCAGTTCGCCGGCCATCGCCCGGCCTTCGGTTCCGCGTACGGCATCGAGGGATTCCAACGCCTTGGCGAACGCCAGTTCGACGATGGGCCATTCCTCTTCGGGCAACCCGGAGAACGAAGCGGTTTGCGGGGCCACGCCGGGCATGCCCATAACCCCGGCCAACAACCCGGTGAGTTCCTTCCGTTTCGCTACGGTGCGGAGTTGTTCGAGGTAGGAACGGATCAATCCGAGATTGAGTACGGATTCGCCGGCAGTGGAGGTTCGTTGAACGCGGACTTGAACGTGAACGCTTCCCCGGCGGATCGACTTGCGGGCGAGTTTCTCGAACTCGGATTCGAAGAGCGGGTACGGATCGGAACCGCGCACCGTGAGTTTCAAATGGCGGTTGTTCACGGATCGGATTTCGACCGCGACGTTCCCCGTGGGGGTGGGGAGTTGTGCCGAGCCGAAGCCGGTCATGCTGTTCAACATGGCCGTGCGGCCCCCGGTGGTGGATTTACTGGTTATCGGTCATGGCGGGCGGATCCTTCGGGGCCACCGGTTCCGGCTTCATCACTTTGATGTGAATCATAATCACCAGTGCCCACACGGCGGCCATGTACAACGTGATCTTGGTGAAGGTATCCCCTGCTCGGGAACCGAACGGGCTGGAACCCCCGGCCCCGCCGAATGCCCCGGCCAACCCGCCGCCCTTACCCCGTTGGATCAGGATCGTGAGGATCATCACGAGGCTGATGAAGATGAGGGCGCCATTCAGGAAGAAGCCCCAGAAACCGATATTGCTGGCCAATAAGTTCACGTTCAAACCTCGTGCGACGATCCGCTGTCGAAAGAAGAATATACGAATTTACTGCGATAGTGGTAGCGTAATCAGAGCCGGAAACGTAAGCAACGATAAGGCTTCAATCGTCGCTTACGCTTCCGGCTCTGATCGAACCTATAGACGCTTCCCCGCGTTCACGATGGCCAAGAACGTATCCGCTTTCAGGCTCGCCCCGCCGACGAGTGCCCCATCCACATCGGGAAGGTGCAAGAGAGTCGCGGCGTTGTCGGGCTTCACCGAACCGCCATACTGAATAAGGACATTCTTCGCCGTGTTCTCGCCGAGGAGCGAAGCGATTTTTGACCGCACGAAGGCATGGGCTTCCTGAGCCTGTTCGGGCGATGCGACCTTCCCCGTTCCGATGGCCCAAACCGGTTCGTAGGCGATCACCACGTTCTTCATGTGTTCGGGGGTGATGCCGACCAACCCGGCGGTGAGTTGGCGATCCAACACCGTATCCGTGGTGTTGGCTTCGCGCTCGGCGAGGAGTTCGCCGATGCAGAAGATCACTTTCAACCCGGCGGCGAGTGCCGATTTCAGCTTCTTGTTCAAGAGTTCATCGGTTTCGCCCAAGCCATGACGGCGTTCGCTGTGGCCGAGGATCACCCATTGGCAACCCGCTTCGAGGAGCATCGCCGGGGAAACGGAACCGGTGAATGCCCCTTCCTTCTCGTAATGGCAATCCTGCCCGCCGAGTTGTACCGCGGAGCCTTTCAAGGCTTCTGCCACGGCGGTGAGCCAAGTGAACGGTGGGCACACGCCCACGAGCAGATCGGGGTTGGCCGAAGTGCCTTTCGCCACGGCCGCGGCGAGTTCCTTCGCTTGGGCGAGGGTACTGGTCATCTTCCAGTTGCCGGCGATAAATTTGGGGCGCATTGAGATTCTCATTCAAATGAGTTTATGAAACTGTTCGGGTGTCAGCCCGACCGATTGGGCGATGTTACCCATCGTGTTCGCGTTGACGGGATTATGCCTCGGGATCGTCACGGTTCGAAATCCATCCGACATGGCAATATGTTTGCCTTGTCGAATGAATCCTCGGCATGATCAAACCTCGACGGCGACGAGTCTCGGGTTGCGGGCCGCGGACATTTCCTGCTGCACTTCCAAGTATTCGCGGATGGCCACCGAGACGTTCTCGATCGCTTCCCGTTCAGTGCATCCTTGGGAAACACAGCCGGGTAAGCCATTCTATAGCGATTGAGATTTCAGTTCTCGCTGGGCTTCCAGAAGCTGCGGTTCACGGCTTCCGCGACACGGCGTAGCGAACTCATCAGGTCGAGGAACTGGTGCGGCAGCAACGCCTGCGGGCCATCCGAGTAGGCCTTCTCGGGGCAGTTGTGAACTTCCACGTGAACACCGTCGGCCCCGGCAGCCACGCTCGCCAAACACATCGCGGGAATCAAATCGGGGCGGCCGGTCGCGTGGCTCGGATCGACGATAATCGGCAGGTGGCTCTGGCCTTTTACGTTCGGTACGGCGCTCAAGTCGAGCATGTTCCGGGTGCTATCCTCGAAGCTGCGCACACCGCGTTCGCACAGCACCACGTTCATGTTGCCCTCGGCGAGAATGTACTCGGCGGACATCAGCATATCCTTCACCGTGGCGCTCATGCCGCGTTTGAGCAACACCGGGATCTTCGTCTTTCCCAGTTCCTTGAGCAGGTCGAAGTTCTGCATGTTGCGGGCGCCGACTTGATACATGTCGGTGTAGCGGCCGATCAGATCGACCTGCCGGGGATCCATCACTTCCGTGACGACCGGCATTTCGTATTTCTCGCCCACCTCTTTGAGTATCTTCAGGCCGTCTTCGCCCATGCCTTGGAAGGCGTAAGGGCTGGTGCGCGGCTTGAACGCCCCGCCGCGGAGGATGTTGGCCCCGCCCGCTTTCACGTACCGGGCCACGGTATCCATTACGTCGTAGGTTTCCACGGCGCACGGCCCTGCAATCATCGCCATGCTCCCGCCACCGATCCGCACTTTCCCAACGTACACGATGCTGGGTTCCTTGTGGAATTCCTTGCTGGCGAGTTTGAACGGCTTCATCACCGGGATGGCCTGTTCGACCCCCGGAATCTGTAGCAGCATGTCGGCTTGAGGCTTGGTTTCATCGCCGATCACACCGATGACGGTGCGGCTTTCGCCCCGGCTCACATGCGGCGTGAAACCGAGTTCCTTGATGCGCTCGATGACGTGATCGACCTGTTCGAGTGTCGTTTCCGGCCGGATGACGAGAATCATGTGAGAGAACCAATTTCGGATTTCGGATTGAAATTCAACGGGAGCAAATCACGCCCCAACTGTCAGTTTATGATGTGTGAGCGCGATTGGAAATTGCACGGTGAGCCGTGCGATTCCGGAAACGGGATCGTGTTTCTTATAATGCGCAATCGCATCACTCGTCGGTGGTCGCCGAGGTGGGATAGGATCCGAGAATTTGCACGGTTTCGCAAATCTCTTCGAGCGATTTGATCGTCTTCTTCACCTTCGGGTCTTCGTGGTGCCCCTCGAAATCAACGAAGAACACGTATTCCCCCTTCGCTTCGCGGTACGGGAACGATTCGATCCAGGTGAGATTGACTTTGTTCGCCTTGAAGATGCCGAGCACATCGGCGAGCGAGCCGGGCGTGTGCATCACTTGGAAGACGAGGGCGGTCTTGTCCGTGCCGGTGCGGGCGCTATCGTTGAGGGCGATCACGGCGAAGCGGGTTTCGTTCTCCGGGTTGTCTTCGATATTGGCGAAGACGGTTTTCAGCCCGAAACGCACCCCGGCTTGCCGGCTGGCCACCGCGGATGCGGTTTGCGGTTCGCTCTGCACCAAACGCGCGGCATCGGCGGTGCTGGATACCTCGTGCAATTGGGCGTGCGGCAGGTTCTTCGCCAGCCAATTCCGGCATTGCGAAAGCGCTTGAGCCTTGCTGTACACCCGGCGAATGTCCGAAGGTTGGCAATTCGCTAAGAGGTGGTGGTGAACCCGCATCCGGATTTCCGAACAGACCTTGATTGTGGGCATCCGCACGAAGCAATCGAGGGTATCGGCAATGCGGCCATCGGTACTGTTTTCGAGGGGCACCACGCCGAAGTTCGCGTGCTTGCGGGCGACTTCCTCGAACACGGCGGCGATGGTGCCGACGCGGGAGTATTCCGCCGATTGCCCGAAGCGTTCGATCGCGGCGATGTGGCTGTAACTGTATTCCGGCCCGAGGAAGGCCACCCGCTGAACCGATTGCAACGCCCGCGATCCACTGATCAATTCGCGGAAGATCGATTTGAGCGTGATCTCCAGCAACGGCCCCTTATTGGCCCGCATGATATTCTGAAGCACTTCTTCTTCTCGGGCGGCCGAGAACGTTTCCCCGCCGATTTCGGACTTCACTTTGCCGATCTGCGCCGCGACCGCAGCCCGTTTGTTAATGGCGTCCAAGATGGCGAGATCGAACTTATCGATCTGGCTGCGGAGTTGCTTGAGGTTGGCGTTGGTTTCGGAATCTTTGCGAGACATAACGTGGGGCCGTGTGTGTAAGGCGAATTTCGCTAACTCCAAGTTATCTAGGGAGATTCGTAGCGTCAACGAATCAAAACCGTTGAAAACGTGGGAATTCCGGGGTTTCCCCGCGCGAACCGGGATTGCAACGAATGTGACGGCAATCCGGCTAACCCTCATTTTTCCAACTGTTTGCGCGTCGAGCGGGATTGAAGATGCCCCTACGAATTAAACTCGTGATTCGATTGAAAATATCGCGGCTCGGTTGTGTCCGATTTTTCTACAAGCGATACGCACTCCAAGACGAACCAACTCCTGAGATGCAACCGCAAATCCAATTCCGATATGGACTTGCACATTTTTTACAAATCCGCGAATCCGAACCCGGCATCTCCACCTCCAATTTGC
>JBBQWA010000118.1:0-12375 GCA_038211045.1 Gemmatales bacterium | reverse complement strand
GATACGGCGCCGTGGATCACGCACCGTTTGGGCTTGGCCGAGGTGCCCACCGAGTTCCCCGGATTGCCGAAGCAACCGGGCCTCATCAAGGCGATGATCGACGTGGAATGAAGATGCCCCCGAGCGGCGGGCGTTATAGCGTACTTCAAGTTATCGTAGCGACCGACGTGTAGGTTGCCTCGAGTCCGAGTGCTCCCCGCTAATGTCCTGAGTCGGAAGTCCGTTCGCAAACATCTCTATCAAGCTCCGCGAACCGACCGCCGACTTGTTCGCCCAGCAAAAGGCCGTGAAGGAAACGCTGGACGCCCTGACGAAACATTGATCGTCTGGGCGGGGTGAGGGGCTTGCAAAGATTCAACGCTCTCGAGCATTCGATAAAATACAACCCATGAAATGCCTCCGCTTCGCTATCGTTTTCTTCTCCCTCGGCTGCACCAAATCGAGCGAGCGCGTGGTGGTGTACTGCGCCCAGGATCGGGAGTACGCGGAGCCGGTGTTCGCCGACTTCACCCTCGAAAGCAAACTCGCCCTCGCTCCGAAGTTCGATACGGAAGCGAACAAAACGGCGAGCCTGATCGCCGAACTCGAAGCGGAAGCGAAACGCCCACGGGCGGACGTCCATTGGAACAACGAAATCCTCGGTACGATCCGGCTCGCCCGCCAAGGGTTGTATGAACCTTACACCTCGCCGAGCGCGACGAACTTTCCCGCGTTCAGCAAATCGAAAGACGGTACTTGGCAGGCCTTCGCCGAACGGGCGCGGGTGTTGATCGTGAATACGAATCTCGTGCCGGAAGCGGATCGCCCCAAGAGCCTGATGGATCTGACCGACGCGCACTGGAAGGGGAAGCTGGCGATGGCCAAGCCGCAGTTCGGCACGATGGCCACGCACGCCGCGTGCGTGTTCACAGCGATCGGGAGCGAACCGGCCAAGGATTGGTTCCGCAAGTTGAAGGCGAACGACGTGCAACTCGCCGCCGGGAATAAGCCGGTGGCCACGGGGGTGAGCGAAGGCCGCTTCCACCTCGGCCTCACCGATACCGACGATGCGATCCTCGAAGTGCTGGCGGGCAAGCCCGTGGCGATGATTTTCCTCGATGAAACCGCACACCCGCAGTTCCCGAACCTCGGCACGCTCTTCTTACCCAATACGCTCGCACTCGTGAAGGGGGCACCGAACCCCGACGGTGGCAAACGGATGATCGACTTCACCTTGAAGCAGGAAGCGAAGTTGATGACCGCCGGTGGCTACCAATACCCGGTGGGCACGGAGACGATCCCGCGACCGCATCCGCTGTTGAAGACCCGCAAAGAAGTAAAGCCGATGACCGTGGACTTCGATACCGCCGCCGACAAATGGGAGGAAACGCAGGAGTTCCTGCGGAACGAATTCGCACGGTGATTTGTTCGCGGCGAGCTTGCGAGCCATCACTCCGACGGCTCGCAAGCTCGCCGCGAACAGAGTTCACAGCATCGGCAGCGGGTTGCGGGCGAAGATCATTTCTTCCATCGGTTGATTGTCGATGAGGTGCTTCTGAACGAACTCGGGGATGCGATCGGCGGTGAGGCCCGCGTAGTAGGTGCCTTCCGGGTAGACGACCGCGATCGGCCCGTCCTTGCAGACCCGCAGGCATTCCACCTTGGTGCGGTAGCAGGCGTTTGGCCCGGCGGCGAGCGAAAGGTTACGGGCTTTCAATTCGTGCTTCAGCGCTTCCCACGCCGCCTCGCCGACTTCGCGCGGGCAGCATACGCCACCGATGCAGAGGAATACGTGCCGGTGGTATTGCCCGATGAAGAGCTTACCGGCGATCTCGGAGAGTTTGTCCAGTTCGGGCATGGGATCACCGGCAATGTGTTACTGACGTTCAATCCGTTACGAACGGGTTACGGCTCAATGTTCGATCTGGAACCAATCGGACGACGACACTTCCGCTTTGGAATACTCCTCCGTCTCATCCACTGGTAGGAACTCGAATCCCTTCGCTTGCAGCTGCTCCAGCAGCGATTCCGCCACGCCCGGTTCGATGGTGTACTGCCGGGCGGTGCGGCCGCGCTCCTCCTCGAATTCCACGGCTTCCGAATACACCTTCTCGTAATCGTTTGGGTGTTGCCGGAGCATGTGCGTCCAGAAGGCGGTGAGCCGGTTGCGGAAGGCCGATTCGGTTTCGCCGGGGGCCGCGAGGATCGTAAGGCAGTGGTATTCCATGCGGATGTTTTAGGGAGTCGCCGTGGGAATTTGTGAGAGCCGCCGGATCGGCGCTTCCATTCTCCGCCGAATTCTGATTATGTAGAAGTGTTCATCCTTCCTCGACCGGAGGCTTCTCCCATGCCTCGGGTGAAATGCTTGCTCGATGCCGTAGCGCTCGGCTTGTACCAGAAAGCCCGCAAACCGCTCCTCGGCACCGGCCGCTGGGTGGACGTACTGCCCGACGTGGCTCAAGTGGCTCACGAATCGCTCCGGCACGATCTCCCACCGGGGGAAATCGTGGATGGGTTGCAACAATTGTTGCATCTGCAGCCCAGTGAATACCACCTGCGCGTGACGGCCGCACTCGACCGCTTGGAGATGGTTCACCCCGTCGCGTTCCGGCCGGCGCTCGCCGAGTACCTCGATCCGTGGCAGCGGCTGTTGAAAGCCCACTTCCGTAGGCCTTCGGATAACGCGGGGGCAACGTTGCCCGTGAACTTTTCCATCGCATCGGCCGAAGATTTCCTGCCGCTGTTGCCGTCGCGGCGTTCGCAGATCGCACCCGGCCGGGAACCGAAGGGCTTGGAAAACTGGCGGTTGGTGGAACTCCTCGGCTTCGGCGAACTCACGGAAACCTGGCTGGTGGAAGATGCCCTGCACCCCGAGCGCCGGGCGGTGCTGAAATTCGTGACCGACCACGAGGCCGCGGACGAACTGCGGGCGAACCAGAATTTGTTCCTCGAAGCCTTTCGCTTGGTGAACGAAGTGGGCGTGGTGCCGCTGCGTTCGGTCTTCCTCGAAACCGATCCCCCGGCCCTCGAAACGGCTTACCTCGATGCCTACAACCTCGCTTCCTTGATCCGCGATTGGCGGGCGAAGTATACTTCGCCCCGGATCGGCGCTTCGATGAAGCTGGTGAAACGGATCGCCGAGATCGTGGGCAAAGCCCACCGCAAAGGGGTGATCCACCGGGATCTCAAGCCCACCAACATTCTGCTGCACCCCACCGAAGGGGATAAGTTCACGCTCTGGGTGAGCGAGTTCGGCTGGAGCCAGATCGCGGCGGCGCGCTCGCTGGCCCTCTCCCGCGGCGGCACGCCGGCGACGGAACGAGAACGCCTCGCCCGGTGCGGCGCCCACAGCGCCATGTTCGCTTCGCCGCAGTTCGCCCGCCGCGAGGCCCCCGATCCGCGCGACGACGTCTTCGCCATCGGCACGATCTGGTACCAGTTGCTGATGCGCAACCCACAACTCGCCCCGCCCACCGGACTCGATTGGATCGAAACCCTTTCGATAGACGGCGTACCCGAAACCCATGTGGAACTCCTGCGGCAGTGCCTCGGCGCCCGTGCGGACAAACGGCCCGCCGACGCCATGGAACTATCCCACACCCTCGCCAAGATCGGCAAAGGGGGCGATAGCGGCAGGCACTTCCCTTTGGGTTCCCGCTCCGAGGAATACATCAGCTTGCCGCTCACGGCCGATCCCAAATCGGGCGCGAACTTGGCGGCCCCGGCGCCGAGCGGGCCGGGCTTCGGCGGAGCGCCGCGCTACATTACGAATTCCATCGGTATGACGTTCGCACTCGTGCCGCCCGGCGAGTTCGAGATGGGTTCCCGACCCGGCGAGATGGGCCACCATACCCACGAGGAACCGATTCACGCGGTGAAGATCTCCAAGCCCTTCTACTTGGGGGCCTTCCTCGTCACGCAGAACCAATACGAACACGCGATGGACAAGAACCCTTCGTTCTTCACCAAGGCTCGCGGCGGCGGCCCCGATCATCCGGTGGATAGCGTGAGTTGGAACGACGCGATCAAGTTTTGCGATAAGCTTTCGGAACTGCCGGAAGAAGAAGCGAAGGGGCGGAGCTACCGCCTACCGACGGAAGCGGAATGGGAATACGCCTGCCGGGCCGGCACGGTCACGCCGTTCACTTCGGGGGAACGGATCACCACGAAGGCGGCCCACTTCGCCACGGGGTTGGCTTTCGATAAATCGGGGGGCGTGGCCCGCACCGCGCCGGTCGGCAGTATGTCGCCGAACGCCTTCGGCCTATACGATATGCACGGCAACTTGCAGGAATGGGTGCACGATTGGTACGGCGAATACTACTACCAAGATAGCCCCGCCGCCGATCCGCCCGGCCCCGCCAAGGGAACCGATAAAGTCTTGCGGGGCGGTTGCTACACAATGTTCGGCGCCGATCTGCGAAGCGCCAGCCGCAAGTTCGCCAAGCCGGCGATTACGAATTCCACGATCGGCCTCCGCGTGATTCTGGTGGCACCGTTGAAGAAAGGCCGATCCGGGTGAGCCGGTTGCTTGCTTCCAGGCGAATTTTCGGGCGTACGACATGGTTTGCAATTAAGCGGATACGGCTATTATCGCTTTCTGGCGACGTTCACCGGTGGTTTTTCGGCAGCGGTCGATCCAGTAGGCCTCGAGGGGGCGGGTCTCGCTGAGGACTTCGGCACGCAATTGCAAGATCGCCTCCGCGCCCCCCTTCCGACCAGAATTTCCCGCCGACTCCCCCAGCGCAAGCCCACTTCACAAACCATGTACTGCACCCACGGGCAGGCGCACCCCGAGATTGGCATTTCTGCACTTCCCCGCTTCCGGGTACAATGTCGAGAGTATTTACCCCGAGGTGTTATGTTTGCCGCGTTCGCCGTCGTCGTCCAATTGGGTTTCGCACCATACATCGATGTTCCCCTCGATTTCTGGGGCATTTCGCCTTCGCTTTCAATGAATAAACTCCCGGCGTTGGAACGGAAGCGGGATCGCGCCGTGGTGCTGATCCACGGGTTGAAAACGCACATATTCAATCCGGAGAAGGCGGAATACCCCGATGTGCATTCGTTCCAGTTGCCGCAATCCGAGTTGGTTCGGGCCTTGAAGGATGATTTCGACCTCTTCGGGTTGAGTTACGCCCAAATCGGCCCGGCCGATTGGGTGGCGAGTTCGCCGAAGTTGAACGAAGGGATCAAGGCGTTGCGCTTCGCCGGGTACAAGCAGATCATCCTCGTGGGACACTCGGCCGGCGGTCTCATCGCGCGCAGGTTCGTCGAAATGCACCCGGCCAGCGGGGTGACGAAAGTGATCGCGGTGGCCTCGCCGTACTTGGGTTCCGGCTGGGCGAAGCTGCCACACCAATTGATGCCGAAATCGCAGTTGGTGTTCATCCGTTCGCTGCTCCCCGAAGTGCGCGAAGAATGCGCCCGCAACTGCACCACCAAGCTGCCCGAGGATTTGGAGTTCTGCTGCGTGGTCTGCAAGCTGCCGCGGTTGGATAGCGATACGACCGTGGGGGTGGATAGCCAATGGCCGAAGGATTTGCAAAAGCTCGGCATCCCCGTCTCGCTCGTGAACTGCAACCACTTCGATGCGATGAAGCACGAGAAGGCCGTGCAAGCCATTGTGGAACTGGCGAAGGGCAAGGTCGTGCGTTGGACCCCGGCGGAAGTGGAAAAAGCCCAGCGGATCATCTTCGGGGTACCGAAGTGAACCGCGCGCTCCGCCCCACTGTCTGATAAGATTAAAGAAGTATCCGAATCCACCCTCTGCGGGTGGTCTTTCATTTTGTGACCGCCAATGCCTGCCCTCACCTTCCATTATGATGTCGTCGTTGTCGGGGCCGGCCATGCCGGCACCGAAGCCGCCATGGCCGCGGCCCGCCTCGGCTTGCGTACCTGCCTCCTCACCATGAATGTCGACGCCGTCGGCCAGATGAGTTGCAACCCCGCCATTGGCGGCGTGGCCAAGGGGCAGATCGTCCGCGAGATCGATGCCCTCGGCGGTGTCATGGGCAAATGCACCGACGTTTCCGGCATCATGTTCAAGATGCTCAACGCCAGCAAAGGCCCGGCCATGCACTCGCCGCGAGCGCAGTGCGATAAGAAACTCTACCAGTTCACGATGAAACGCTGGGTCGAGGATCAGGTCGGGCTGACGCTGCGGCAAGAGATGGTCGAATCGCTGATTCTCGAAGGGGGAAGGTGGAAGGCGGAAGGCGGAGAAGACTCAGCCCACAGCCTACACCCCAAACCCCATACCCGCATACGAGGCGTCCGAGCGAGTGGAGGAACGGAATATCGGGCAGATGCAGTGATCCTCACCACGGGCACGTTCCTCAAAGCGATCATGCACACCGGGGAAGCCAAGACCACCGGCGGCCGTGCCGGGGATAACTCCGCCGAGCGCATGAGCGATTCGCTCAAGGAATGCGGCTTTGAACTCGAACGCTTCAAGACCGGTACTCCCTGTCGGTTGAACGGCCGCACCATCGACTTCAGCAAGCTTCAGGAATCCCCTGGCGATGCCGTGCCCCGGCCCTTCAGCTTCGGTACGACCAAGATCGAAGTGCCGCAGGTGAACTGCCACATCACCGAGACGAACGCGGCCGTTCACGATTTGATCCGGGCGAACCTCGACCGCGCCCCGATGTACTCGGGCCAAATCCGTTCGTGCGGGCCGCGCTACTGCCCCAGTATCGAAGATAAGGTCGTGCGCTTCGCGGACAAAGAAAGCCATCAACTCTTCCTCGAACCGGAAGGGCTCAACACCCGCGAGTACTACGTCAACGGCATCAGCACGAGCCTGCCCAAGGACGTTCAAGCGGCGATGCTGAAGCTGATCCCCGGCTTGGAGAACGCCGAGGTGATGCGATGGGGCTACGCGGTGGAGTACGATTTCGCCCCGCCCACGCAGTTGCACAACACGTTGGAAACGAAGCCCGTGGCCGGGCTCTACTTCGCCGGGCAGATCAACGGCACCACCGGGTACGAGGAAGCCGCGGCCCAAGGATTGATGGCCGGGTTGAACGCCGCGCTGAAGATCAAAGGGGAAGGGCCGCTTGTGCTCGATCGCGCCCAAGGATACATCGGCGTGCTCATTGACGACCTCGTGACCAAGGGGGTGGATGAACCTTACCGCATGTTCACCAGCCGGGCCGAGTACCGATTGTTGTTGCGGCACGACAACGCCGACCGGCGCCTCGCGCCGTTGGGCCGCAAGGTGGGCAGTGTGGATGATGCCGCATGGAACCGGTTGCAGGAGAAGGAAGCACGTGTCGCGTCACTTCAAGAACAGTTGCTGAAGACGAAATCCGACGGCGACAACCTCGCCACGTGGATTCGCCGCACCGGCACCAGTTGGGCCAGCCTCGTCGAACGCGCGCCGGCCTTGGCCGAATGGAACGCCTACCCCGATGTGATCGAACAGGTCGATCTCGAAGCCAAGTACAGCGGTTATATCGACCGCCAATCGAACGACGTGGCCCGCTTCCGCAAGATCGAACACAAGCGGATTCCGGAGGCGTTCGATTATTCGTCCATCGCCCAACTCCGTAAGGAAGCGAAAGAAAAACTCGGCCGGATTCGCCCCGCCAACCTCGGCCAAGCCTCGCGGGTGAGCGGCATTACCCCGGCAGATCTGGCCGTTCTGATGTTCTACTTGGGGGAGTGAGGCATTTAGCCGCCAGTGAAAGGGTCACCGCAGGTGAGCCGCACCGGGGGGGAAATGAGGCGTGGTATATTCAACTTCAATCGGAGAAGCACATGCCACTGCGCGACCACTTTCATTCGCCCCTTTCCGATCGTTTCCCTTGGAACGAAATCCACGGGCAATGGCCCGGTGAAATGGTACGGCATCTCCTAACGCTTCTGCCCCAGGGTTTCCGGGCCGCTCCGACCGCCCGCCCCGGCACACCGTTCGAAATCGATGTCGGCACATACGACGAACGGACGAAATATCCACGACATCAGCCCGATCGCGAAGGGGAAACGGCTACGTTGGTGGCGCCGTCGCCGACCCTGAGCGTGGTGGGGGAATTCAACGCGGATCTGTTAGATACAATCGGGCACTCCGATCCGTCCGACGCTGCGAAATCCCCTACCTACGCTGCGACCATCCGCAATCGGAACGAAGGTAGCGCAGCGGTCGAAACGTGGGCGTATCCATTGGAAATCGGTTCCCCCTTCCCCACGCTGCCGATCTGGCTCGACGAAACCCGGAATGTCTTACTCGATTTGGAAACGAGCTATTCCGAAACGTGCCGGGTGCTGCAGATCCCGTGACGCCTCCATTCTGGGTTTGCACTCATCCCGCAGCGGGGCGGCGCGAAACCACGAATAATCCGGCGAGGATCAGAGCGCAACCCAATCCGACTCGCAAAGAGATTCGTTCGCCCAGGATCAGCCACGCCAACAGCACCGCGATCACGAAACTGCCCTTATCGATGAGCGCGACGGTCGAAACTTCCCCTTCGTGGATCGCCTTGTAATAGAAGACCCACGAAAACGCCGTGGTCGTGCCCGATAGCGCCAACCATCCAACATTCTTCCATTCGAGCGTTTTCACTTCCGCGAGCGGCACCGCGAACGCGGCGAACATCAGCACGAACGCGAACACGAAACAGGTGCGCACGGACAAGCCGAGTTCGGCGGAAATCCCCGCGAGGCCCATCTTGGCGATCACGGAGGTGAAGCCCGCGAAGAACATCGAAAGGATCGCGTAGAGTATCCAGCGTTCCATGGGTTCCCGTTACTTCGCGGCGCGTTTTTTGTGCCAGTCCCAGGCGGTTTCCACGATCGTCTGCAAATCGGGGAACTTGGCCACCCAGCCGAGTTCTTTTTGAATCTTCGCGGAACTCGCCACGAGGATCGGCGGATCGCCCGCGCGGCGCGGGGCCACCTTCTGCGCAATTTTCTTGCCGGTGACCGCTTCGCACGCGGCGATCACTTCTTTCACGCTGTTCCCGGTGCCGGTGCCGACGTTGTACGCGGTGAACTCGCCGGGTTTCATTTTCTCGAGCGCCAGAACGTGGGCCGTGGCCAAATCTTCCACGTGGATGTAATCGCGAATGGCGGTGCCGTCCGGGGTCGGGTAATCGGTGCCGAAGATATCGATGTGCGAGCGCTGGCCGAGGGGCACTTGCAACACCAGCGGGATCAGGTGCGTTTCAGGGGTGTGATCTTCGCCGAGGCTACCGTCGATGGCGGCCCCGGATGCGTTGAAGTAGCGGAGCGCCACGGCGCCGATGCCGTAGGCCGCGGCGTAATCCTTCAACATCTGTTCGAAGGCGAGCTTGCTGGAACCGTAAGGGTTCACCGGTTTCTGAGCATGGTCTTCGGTGAGCGGGGTACTCTCGGGGTTGCCGTAGGTGGCGCAGGTGCTGCTGAACACGAACTTTTTGATGTCGTGCCGGCGGACGCGCTCGAGCAATTGCAGGCTATTCAACAAGTTGTTATGGTAATACTTGTGCGGGTGCGCAACCGATTCCGGCACCGAGGCGAAGGCCGCAAAATGGACGACGGAGTCGATCCGTTGGGCGATCAACTGGTGATCGAGGTGATCGATGTCTTTCAAATCGCCGACGATGAGATTGGCTTCCGGCACGGCCCATTTGTGCCCGGCGCAGAGGTTATCGTAAACGGTGACGGTGTGGCCGGAGGCGAGGAGGCGCTTGACGGTGAAGCTGCCGATGTAGCCGGCCCCGCCGGTGACGAGAATACGCATGACGAATCGAATCCGGGGAAGAATGAGCGAGATTCGATTAGTTTAGCGAATCGTCCGGGGTTCGCCCCGCCGTTCACGCCCGCCAGAAGCGGAACATCTCGCGGCGGAGGAAGTGCCAGATGCCGAGGGCAGCCCGGCCACTCTGTTCCGCTTTCTTCTTTCGCCCCAACACTCGTCGGATTACCGTTTGCGCCCCGATGCAGAGCAACTGCACCGGGGCATCCAGGGTGACCAAGCACTTGTAAAGGAAGAGTGCCAACGGCTGCCGGGCGTGCTTGCGGAAGTAATGGGCATACCCGACCGTAACGTTCGGCAGGGCGAAGCGAATGTTGCCGCGGCTGCTCATTCGCCCGTGGTGCAGCACTTCCACTTCGCTGAGGTAGACCACGTCGCCGAGTTTGCCGGCTTCGGTGGAAAGGTCGATATCTTCGAGGCCGAAGCGGTAACGTTCGTCCCATCCGCCGATGTCGTCGAAGGTTTCTCGGGAGAGGAACACGGCGGCGCCGAGCAGGATTTCCACGGGCCCGGTGCGTTGCGCTTGGAACGAACCCCTGCGGTACTCGTGGTACGTCGAACGGAAGAGGCGAGTCCAGCGGACGATCCTCAGTTGGTTCAGCATGGCCGCGATGGTGGGCTTTTGCCGGTAGGAGATTTGCGGTTTCCCGTCGGTCCCGTGGAGCTTCGGGCCGATGAGTTTGGCTTCCGGGTGGGCTTCGGCGTAATCGACGAGATCCCCCAAGGAATGCGGGCCGACTTCGGTATCGTTGTTCAAGAAGAAAAAATATTCCCCCTCGGCGACGCGCGCGGCTTGGTTGCAAGCGTGGCTGAAGCCGATGTTCTCGCGGTTGCGGATCAGGCGAACTTGCGGGAACTCCTCGGCCACCATGTCCGGGGCGCCGTCCGTCGAAGCGTTATCGACGACGAGGATTTCAAACGGGGTGCCCTGCTCCTGTTCCGCGAGCGAAAGCAGGCACTTGCGGAGGATCTCGCGGCAGTTCCAATTGACGATGCACACGGAAACGACCGGGGCCAACGCGGAACGAGTATGCGAACGCGGTCGAACCGCGGGGGCGAACGAAGGCATCATCCGTGAACTCGAAGGGAATCGACCGGCATCGTGCCAATCGAAGGAGTTCAAACTACCAGTTCGGGCGAAAGGGAGTCAATGGCAGCGTGCGGCTTCAGCCCGCCAACTTTCGCAGTGCTCCTTCTACTTCACGCACACGAGTGCATCGACGCTACGGATGAACAGATTCCCACCGGCGACCGCCGGGGTGCTCCAATACGCATCGCGGCTCAGCGCGTTCGTGCGCAGGGTTTCAAACGTCGGCAGCGCGGCGGTGAGGAATCTGCGGGTGACCATGGTCAACCTCCGGGCGGAATTGCGGATGCGGAAAGTGTCGCGTATTCCGGATGAAAGGGCGGTGAGTGAAGTTTTCGGATTCTGCGACTTTTCGGCGATGCCACGCTGTCGGCAATCGTACCGTTCAAACCGAGGTTTGTGCCCTCGGGATACACACACCCTCGGGCACAAATGACGATGTTTGAACCCGAACCATCGCCCGGCCGTTCGCCAGAACGCTGGCGATTCCCGAGCGAGTGCCGTCGTGATACTTTGCTAACCAATTGCCAATTATCGAGTTGCAGCGTAAGAGCACCGCTTGAATGATCGGGCCGGGCGTGTTGGTTGCGGGTTGAATTGCCTGTTCACCGGGCCACGAAAGGCCGGGGAAGCCGTTTGTGCTATCCCGCTTCGGTGCTCGAGCGCACAATCGCGGCATGGAAAGCGACCGTGCTACTCGTCGGGAGTGCCTGCCGAGGGCAAAATCCCCGCAGGGAAGCCCCGGGACAGGAACAGAAGACGCGGTTCCGCCGTTTGATACTGGGTGAGAAACTCAAAATTTTGCTTGCGTGACGTCTCCGCAGGCCGCTACATTGCATTTATGAGGAAACAGCTCCGCGATGGAATCCCCATAGGGTTCGCGGTTCAGTTCAACCCAAGTCTATCCGTCATGCTCCGCCAGCGAAGGCACCGGCTTGTATGCGTGCGTTCTTATCGCGGGTCATGACGGATAGACTTCTCTACGTTCGGCTTCCCAAACAAGAGGTGCTCGATGGATGTCGATAGCGTGATCTTCGTGCAGCAATACCGTACGCCTTCATCGGAGGTGTGGCTGGCGGAGACAGCTCGCACGAACGGCGAGGCGGTGGCCCAAATCGACATCCATTACGGGCCGACGACTGCGATGATTTCGGTCGTCTTTTTGGTCACCCCCAAGAACCAGAAGGATGTATATCGCCTACTGGACCATATCGACGACGAAATCGTGTCGATGAATGACATGGAGAAAGGAAACATCATCTTCCGCATCATCTACGGCGGCACTAACAAAACGGCCGTCGTCAAGCGTGAGGCATCAAACGACCCTGACCATCCCCTCGTAGGAGCGCAATAATGGCTCGCAAGTATTCATGGATCGCACGGCCCTACTCTCGTAGAGTGCGCACCACGTCGGGCACGAGGTATTCGTTCGTCAGTGGTGGATTCCGTCGCCGGCGTACATATCGAGCATAAACCGGCCGAACCGCTTTACCGACAACCGATCTTGAATAAAGATAGTAATCCTCCTCCGTCGTCGTTCTGACGACGGATTGAGCTGTTTGCATTCCAC
>JBBQWA010000117.1:0-12390 GCA_038211045.1 Gemmatales bacterium | reverse complement strand
TTGTGCGCCCAGACGCTGAAGCCCCACTCGTCGCAGCCGACGAAGTAGGTGTGGAATTCGGCGATGCGGAAATTGTACACCGTTTCCCACGAGCCGGTATCCACCAAACTTTCGACTTCCGCCCAGCCGTCCTCCAAGGCGATCCGGTCGCCGACCTGCAACCGTTTGCAGGCGACCCAGCCGTCCTCGTAGCGATGGAAGGGGTGTTCCGCCGTCGTGCGGATGGTTTGGCCCAACACCTTGATTTCGAAAATCAACGCCTCGCGGACAAACACTTCCTCCACCCGCTGAGCCACGACCAACCCTTTGGGGTTCCACTCGTCGCGGCTCAGCAGCAGATCGTCTACACGGACGTCCTGGCACATTACGTGACCCGTCGGCGTCCGCATCGGGGTGTTCGCCGCGAAGCACGCCTTGATCCCGGTCCAAATTAGGCCAGACACTCCCCTAGAACAATTTGTTGAAACTCATCGTGCATGCGTTCCAATTCCGCCAGATCGTCGGCGTCAAAAGACGAGTCCGGGTATCTCAATTTGTTTCTCATAATCATCAGTTGTTCGACCATAAAATTGGCGACCTCCTTATCCACCGAATCTTTGCCACTCCAGGTAGCGGCGATCTCCTTCAAGATTGCACACAAGTCTTGGAATGCCTCTCGGTCTATAGCCAGCTCCAGTAGCTGAAGGCCAAACTGATTCGCGAACAACCGCTCTCTGAGTAATTCGTCCACGTGACCCCCAAACATAATGGCTGGGGCAATTTCCCCAGCAGTAACATCACAGCTTTACCCATTCTTCTGAACACATCCACTCGTTTGTCAAGACGGGTAGTGAATCCCAATGATCGCGTCCTGCGGGATATTGTGTCGCACCAACACCTCTTGGTGTTTGACGGCGTATGCCCGTGAGGTCGCGCCGAGTGGCGGTGTCACACCCTTCGCAAGACTGATTGTAGAGATGTCAAGCAGACGGCCCGCCGGAATCTGACGCATATCCAGAATCACCACGGGTTGCATGGACTGGCTATACCTGTGGGTTCCGAAGAAGACCGCCGAGTCTGAGGAACGGGTCGTGGAAATCCACGGATTGTCCAATCTCTTGTTGCCACCAACATGCATTTGGGCTGAAACCCTTGAGGCATCGCTCCCGTGCGTAATGCCTGCACGGGCTTCAATAGATGCCAGATCGAAACCCTTCCGCTCTATCGAACGCATCATGATGCTCTCCCGTGGAACGCCCGAGGCAACCAGATCATCGATCATCCTGGCGATAGGTGCACCAAGAATTTCGTTCATGCGCCCTTGTGCCGCGAGATCGCCAAACCTCGCCCGAAGCTGAAGAGCCGCACCTCCATCAACGTCGATCCCCTTGCTCCGTAGCACTTCTGCGACTTCATCGAATGCATTAGCTTGCTTCTTCGATCTCTTCGTGAAGCCGCCGGCCTTGTTGATCGACGCGGCGACTGCTGCGGCTTCGTCAGCAGACAACTTCCCAGCAGCCGCAGCAAGCACATCACCAGGCGTGCACGCAGCGTTGTGCGCCCAGACACTGAAGCCCCACTCGTCGCAGCCGACGAAGTAGGTGTGGAACTCGGCGATGCGGAAGTTGTACACCGTCTCCCACGAGCCGGTGTCGACCAACCCTACTACCTCGGCCCAGCCTTCCTCCAATGCAATTCTGTCGCCAACCAGCAACTGGTTGCAGGCGACCCAGCCGTCCTCGTAGCGGTGGAACGGGTGCTCCGCCGTAGTCCGGATCGTTCGACCCAATACCTTCAGTTCGAGGATCAAACCCTCGCGGACGAAGACTTCCTCCACCCGCTGGGCCACCACCAGCCCGCTCGGGTTGCACTCGTCGCGGCTCAGCAGCAGGTCGTCCACCCGCACGTCCTGCGACGGCGTGTGGCCCGACGGCGTCCGCATCGGAGTGTCGGAGGCGAAATATGCTTTGGAAGAAGAAAAGGGGAGAGGGGTGGGACAGGCATGTTTTTAACGCGTTTCTACCATTCCTATCGGGTAGTGTAGCTTCCATTCCCCTCGTTCCAACGCAGTGCGAAGTAATCTCATTTCGCCCGGATGCGAACCCGCATCCGTTGGCCGATGAACAAGTCGTCCGGCGGGGTACCGAAGGCGATCAGGCATTCCACGGTGCGAACGTCGTTCAATTCGCCGGGGTCGAGGATCATCGAACGCTTCTGGGCCACCCAACGCGAGAGGCGTTGAACGGTTCCCGTGTACACCTTCGCATCGACCCGGTTTTCGTCCTGCATCTCGGCTTTCTGGCCCTCTTTCACACGGCCCAAAAACTCTTGGTCGATTTCCGCACGGATCACCATGCCGCCGGATGTGGGTGCGAACACGATGGCGGGGGAATATCCGCCCGGCATGAGGTTGCCGCCGACCGTCGCTTGCATTCGGAGAATCCGCCCGTCGGTGGGGGCGTTGAGAACGCATTCTTGAACGGCTTTCTCGGCGAGTTCCCAATCGGCTTGGGCGGCGTTCTTGCGGGCTTTCGCCGCTTCCACCGAGAGTTGTGGGTTCAGCCTTTGCAAATCGGCCACTTGGGCTTGCTCCGCGCTCTCCATGAGTTCCATTTCCGTCACTTGCGATTCCATCGCTTCCATCTCGGCTTTGCCGATGGGGGTCACGCCACTTTGCAGTTTCCGCTGTTCGAGGCCCTTGCGGGCGGATACCAGCCGGGCCGCGGTTGCAGATAAGAGGATTTTCCGCGCAGCGATCTGTTTGGGGAAGCGATCGGCATCGAGTTCCGCCTGCCGAACGCTCACATCGGCGAGTTGTACGGCGGCCGTAGCCGAAGTGCGGCGACTCACCGCGGCGGAGTCGTCGAGCTTCAGTATGAAGTCGCCTTTGCGAATGCTTTTCCCCTCGGAGATCATGTCGCTGATTTCCACCACGCGGCCCGCCATGGAAGGTTCGAGCGAAATCAGCATGCCGGGCACATCGACACGCCCCATGCAGACCACATCGAATTCGTCGAGGATTGGCCCGGCATTGCGCGGGGCTTCCGGGCGCGAGAGCCACCAGCCGACCACGGCCAGCGGCACCACCAGCAGCAAGAGCGCCAGTACGGTGAAAATCGGTGGGGTTCGCCGTCGCTCGGCCATGGTTCGTATTCCTCGGAGGCTGAAGCGTGAGCGAAGCAATGGTTCGCAGATCGTACGGATGCTTCGCTGACGCTTCAGCCTCGGACAATTCACCTATCGAATGTTGTGAGCGGGATCGACTCCGCTGAACGAACGGAGTGCCGCCAATCCGGAACCGAACGCCATCAAAAGCGTGACGACACCGGCTGCCAGCATCACCATCGGATGCAAAAGCACTTGGGTTCCCATGACGTTCGCCCCTTGCGCAATCAGCCACGACAACGGCAACGCCACCAGCAAGCCGAACAGGCCGACCCAAAGCGATTGAATCACGACGGTGAGCCGGAGCCGCCAACCCGGGATGCCCATGGCGCGTAAAGTCGAGAACTCCCTCTGGCTCGCCGCGGTCGCGGCGTAAAGGGTTTGGCTCGTTACGACGGCGCCCACGAGCAACCCGAGGAGCGCGGTGAAACCCACGGCGATCCCGGCTTTTGTCGTGGTCAGCCAGTGCATGCGGGAACGGATCGAAAATTCCTCGGAATCGAACGCGGAGAGCTGCTGATAACGAATGAGCCGTTGTTTGACGATCTGGGCATCTTCCGGATTCTTGCACCGGGCGAGAATGTAGTTGCAATCGGTGGAACTGTAGCGGTTGATGGCCCGGGCCGTTTCGATCGAAGAGAAAACGTACGGCCCGCCCAGCGATTTGTACCCGCTCACCAAGCCGACGACGCGAACCCGTCGCCCCATGATTTCCGCGGTATCGCCGATGCCGCGGATGTCGAGGCGGCCGAGCTCGGATTCATCGACTACCACGGTGAAGGGTTCGCCGAGCTTCACCCGCAAATTCGGATCGTCTCGCAATTGTTGAACCGCGCCGAGCGATTCTGGGTCGAGCCGACAGCCGATGCTCGTGACCACGACCGGCGTAGCCGGGGGGCCATCGCGATCGATCCGCGACCACATGACGAAGTTGATCAGGTACGGTTCGGTGCGGATCACCTCCGGCTGATTCGCCACGCGATTGATCCAGCGCTCGGGGATGCGTTGGCCGAGATCGACGCTGCGAACGCCGGGGTAACCGACCCATACATCGGCGCTCGATTTATCGATCGGTACCGACATCATCGAAAGCAGGCCGATTACGAGGCCGCCCTGTACCGCGATGAGAATGGCGCTGAATGCCACCGCAAAGATGGCGGGGAGGAAGCGTTGCCGCTCGTACCAGATTGTGGCCAGGGCATACCCCATGGATGCATCCTAGCAGACGCCACCCGATGTGAGCGAGTAGCGCGGCAGTAACGGCAGGGAAGAAAGTTTCAGAGCGACCGTCAGATGGGGAAGGGTTTATCCAGTGTGAAGCGAAAATTGCGGAGCCGGGTCGCGTCAGCGCCCGGAGTTCCGCGAAGAACTCCTGGCGCTAACACGACCCGGCTCAAAAAACCAATCGTTGTTACTTCGTCGTGGCGACCGCGGTCGGTTCCTTCGGGGAGTTCCGAGCTGCGGCGATCAACTTGGGGAACGTTTCGGTGATGTCTTCACCACCGCGAACCAGAACCCGCTTGCTCTCCACCACGAGCTTACCTTCGACCGTAACTTCGGCCTTGAGGTCGTAGAAGAAGGTCTTGCCGTGGGGCAGTTCCGGGGTGTGGAAGTTCCGTTGGGTGCCTTCGCCCTTGGTGAGAACCCCATCGACGAAGAACTTGGCTTCGGCGGGGAGTTCGACCGTGAGCTTGGCCGGGGCGGAAACCGAAGGATTGGCCTTGGCCACTTCGAATTCGGGAACGATCACGGGCACGGTGGCAGGAACGTAGAGCGGTTTGGCCAGCGTTCCGGGGATCGGGCCTTGGGCAACGTAGGGGCGATGATCGGCACCGTAGAAGTATGGCCCGACAACGCCGGTGGCGTAGCCGCCGCCGAAGGTGTAGCCGGGGGAGAAGGTGCGAACACCGACGCCGCCGTTGGGCCATGCCGCGTAGTTTTCACCGCTGTAGTAAACGCCTTGGTAATTCACGCCGTAGCTGCGGGGGGCATTGGCCCACCATCCGGCGTTGAGGGCTTGGGAGTTCGCGTTCGATTGGGCCGACATCGGTTGGTGATTCACCACGGTATCGCGGGGGCCGTAGGTGTAAGCGGGGCCGTAGTTGGATACGGGGGCTTGGGACCAAGTGCTGTTGCCGTAGTAATGGGCCGAAGCTGCGTTCGCTTGGCCTACGATCACGGAACCGCCGCAGGTGTTGCCGTAGCAAGCGCCCCAACCGCCGCAGCACGAGGAACCGTAGCCGCCGCAGCAGGACGAACCGTAGCAAGAACTGCCAGAACACGCCGACCCTTGGCAAGAACTGGTGTGGGTGGCGAAGCGGGCGCGCAAGCCGGAGAACAAGCCTCCGCCGCCGCACGAGGTACTGTTTGTGTAGCCTGAGCAGCCGCTGCAACTGGTCATATAACCGTTGCATCCGCCGCAACCGTAGCAACTGGCAGTAACAACTGCGCCAGTGCAACCGGAACAACCGGAACAACCGGAAAATCGACCGCCGAATGAGGCGGTGTCACCGCCCGTGGCGAGGGCAGTCATGAGTAGTAATCCGTACATCCGTGGAACCTCCAAGAGTCAAAGGGGGCATTCTGCGGCGCGCCGCCGCTGTTAAGCTAGGTAGTATGCTAATTTTGCGCCGGGGTTTAGTCCAATGCCAATTCGCCAAAGTGCGAAGATTGGGAGCCTTAGCGAATCGTTAAAGTCGGAAGTTGAACAGAACGGAGATCGAAAGCCAAGGCGCGGAGAAGAAATGCGAAGACGCACCGCCAAGCCGCCAAATCGCCAAAGAAGATTGGAAAGAATGTTAAACCGCAGACACGCCAAAGCGCGGAGAAGAGAATCGAGTGATTCAATTTCGGCAGGGCTGTTCTGTTTTCTCACCGTGAGTCGGTGCCTTTTGAGTATGGCTCTGCACTGGGTGCGGCAAAAATTTCTGGCGGTTGTCCCCCCACCCGCTGAAACCTTCGGTTTCGACTACCTCCCCGGCGTCATTCCAATGGGAATTTGAACCCATTTGCGCCCCCGCACCCAGAGCACAAACCCCCACCCAAAGATCGAACGCTTCCAGCGTATTGGGAATGCTTTACGTCATAAGCGTCGCTCAAGCCGACTTTTGTGCCCTCAGTTCCGCCCACCTACCCCTCCCCGGGCACAATCGCAACGACTGTCGATGAATCCGTCGGCAAATCATGAAATATCGACAAATTGCGAAAGCCAACCGCCCCCGCTATGTGGGAGGTTGTGGGTCGAGCGGAGCGGGAACGGCTGGGTGAATGCCAGAAAAATTTGCCAGACCCCTCTGCACTCGTTGGCGTTTTGGCGCCTCGGCGGTCAAAACATGTACTGATATTCGAAAGGCCCGGTGTTCCGAATCATTTCCCTGTCACGAAGCTTGGAACATGATAAAATTGAATTGCACGCCGATGCCTACCCCATTGGGTTCTCCCCATGAAATTTGAATCGCTCTTCCCATTGTGCTTCTTCGGATTGGTTTCTTCGCTCACGGCAACGGAACCGACCAAGGAACAGGCCGATTTCTTCGAAAAACAAGTACGCCCGCTTCTCACCGAAAAGTGTTTCAGTTGCCATAGCGAAGCGGCAAAAAAGAACAAAGGCGGTTTGACCGTCGATTCAATCGCTTCGCTCTTGCAGGGTGGCGATTCCGGCCCGGCCATCGTGCCCGGCAAACCGGAGACGAGCAAGCTCATTGAAGCGGTGCGATACGCGAACGAAGATTTGCAAATGCCGCCGAAGGCGAAGCTCGCCGCGAGCGAGATCGAAACCCTCGAAAAATGGGTGAAGATGGGGGCACCTTGGCCGAATACCGGGAAAGCCAGCACCAAGCGCACCGGCAAGATCACCGACGAAGATCGCAAATGGTGGGCCTTCCAACCGGTCGAGCCGGTGGTTGTTCCGGAGATTGCCGGAGTCGCTTCCCCCATCGATCGTTGGATTCAACAGAAGCTCAACCAATCGAAACTGACACCGGCTCCGGAAGCCGATCGTCGAGTGCTGATCCGCCGCCTGACTTTCGATCTCACCGGTTTGCCGCCGACACCCGGGGAAGTGGAAGCGTTCCTGAAAGATGAATCGCCGAACGCCTACGAGAAGTTGGTGAATCGCTTGCTCGATTCGCCGCGCTTCGGCGAACGCTCCGCCCGGCTTTGGCTCGATCTCGTGCGCTACGCAGATAGCGACGGCTACCGATTGGACGAATACCGGCCCAACGCCTGGCGTTACCGCGATTACGTCGTCCAATCGCTTAACGCGGATAAGCCGTACGATCGCTTCGTTCAGGAACAACTCGCCGGGGACGAGCTTTTTCCCGGCGACCCGCAGGCGCTCGTCGCCACGGGCTACCTGCGCCATTGGGTGTACGAGTACAACCAGCGCGACGTGCGCACGCAATGGAACCTCATCCTCGACGATGTGACCGACACCACCGCCGATGTGTTCATGGGAATGGGCCTTCAGTGCGCCCGCTGCCACGACCATAAGTTCGATCCGATCCTACAAAAAGACTACTTCCGCTTGCGTGCCTTTTTCGCCGGGTTGCTCCCTCGAGACGACCTGACAGCCGCGACCGCGGAAGAGCGAGCCGCCCACGCGGAGAAATCGAAGGAGTGGCAAGCGAAGACCACGAAGCTGAGAGCCGAACTCGAAACGCTCGAAGCCCCTTACAAGAAGAAGGCGGCGGAAGGAGCGATCAAGATCTTCCCGCCCGACATCGAAGCGATGATCCGCAAACCCGTGGCAGAACGTGCGACGTTGGAACATCAACTGGCCGAACTCGCGTACCGCCAAGTGTACTTCGAGTACACCCGCTTCGATCGCAACATCAAAGGCGCGGACAAGGAACGGGTCTTGGCAATTCGCCGCGAACTCTTGGCGTCGGATTCCCTGAAACCGGCCCCGCTGCCACCGGCGTTCGCGGCAACCGATGTCGGCCCGAAAGCCGCGCCGATTACGATTCCGAAAAAGGGGGATGCCGAGATCGAACCGGGCTTCCTCACGCTCTTGGACGAACAACCGGCGAAGGTGGAAGCGCTGCCGAATTCCACGGGTCGGCGTTCGACACTTGCGAAGTGGCTGACGAACCCCGCCAATCCGCTCACGGCCCGCGTGATGGTGAACCGCCTTTGGCAGCAGCACTTCGGCACCGGTCTCGCGGCCAACGCCAGTGACTTCGGCAAGCTCGGCGAACCGCCGACGCACCCCGAATTGCTCGATTGGTTAGCCGCCGAATTCGTCTCGCCGTCTACGGGTGCAAAACCATGGTCGCTGAAGAACATTCACCGTTGGATCGTGACCAGTGCCTCGTACCGCCGGAGTTCCAATCACCCGGAAGTGAAGCAAGGGCGTTTGATCGATCCGGAGAATCGCCTCTACTGGCGGGGCAATGTCCGCCGTTTGGATGCCGAGCAAATCCGTGATTCGCTGCTCGCTGCGACCGGCGAACTCGATCTCACCCCAGGCGGGCCGGGCACGATGATGTCCGACTCCCGCCGTTCAATTTACAGCCGCATTATGCGGAATACCCGCGATCCGCTGCTGGACGTCTTCGACGCCCCGTATTGGTTCAGCAGTGCATCCTCCCGCGACACCACGACCACTCCCGTGCAATCGCTGATGCTTTTCAACAGTTCTTCATTGCTCAAACGATCGCGAACGTTGGCGGGCCGATTGGAAAAGGATGAACCTTCGGACGATGGCAAGCGGATCGAACGGGCGTACGCCATCGCCTTCGGCCGACCGCCGACGACGGAAGAAGCCTCCGCCGCCCGCGGATTCCTCGCCGAACAGATGAAACGGATCGACCCCAAGAAATCGGGTTCTGCGGTGGCCGAGTTCGTCCCCGGGAAGATTCCCTATCGGGATGGCCAAGCGGCGGAATTGAAACTCGGCGCTCACCACGGCTTCTTGGTACCGCACGCCGAGTTATTCCCCAAAGCCGATTTTACTATTGAAGCATTCATCTCCGCGAAGACGGTTGCCGAGACGGCCGAAGTGCGAACCATCGCCTCCACATGGGATGGTAACCCGAAGAACGGCGGTTGGAACCTCGGCATCTCCGGAAAGAAGTCTCGTCGCAAACCTCAAACGGTCGTGTTGCAACTCTACGGGAAGAAAGCCGATGGCTCGTTCGGCGAAGAAGCGATTTTCTCCGATCAGCACATCGCCTTAAACAAACCGTACTACATCGCTGCGTCGGTGACCTTGGCCACGGGCAAAGCGCCGGGGAGCGTGCTCTTTTATGTGAAGGATCTTTCGAACGACGACGAACCGTTACTCAGCGCCAAGATCGAACATCCCGTGACGGGCGAGTTTGGTGAAAAGCAACCGCTCACCTTGGGGAGCCGCGGACCGAAAGGGGCCTCCGGGTTCGACGGATTGATGGACGATATTCGGCTTTCTACCGGCGCTCTCGAAGTCGATCAGTTGTTATTCACGCGCGAAGGGGCCAACAAGGCGACCGTGGGCTACTGGCAATTCGAGGCCAAACCCAGCGCTTTCAAAGATTCGTCCGGCCACGGCTTCGATATCCGCGCCCTCGCTCCGGTCGAAAAGGGCACCCGCGACGTTGCCAAGCTCGCTTGGATCGATCTTTGCCATGTGCTGCTGAATTCGAGCGAGTTTCTGTACGTGGAGTAATTTTGTAGGGTGGGCACTGCCCACTGCGGTTGGAATGGATTTAGAAGATGGTGGGCAGTGCCCACCCTACAAGAATGGAACGGTATCGCATCATGTTACCCACCGCCCACTCCCGTCGCCAATGGCTCGCTTCTGCCGGTACCGGCTTCGGCGCCCTCGCGATGAATTCCCTACTCGCGGCCCCGCCGAAGCACAGCGCCGCGATCAAGCCGCACCACCCGGCCACGGCCAAAGCCTGCATCTTCCTGTTCATGGAAGGCGGCCCCAGCCAGATGGACACCTTCGACCCTAAGCCGATGCTGAACAAACTGGCCGGCAAACCCCTGCCGGAGAGCTTCGGCAGCGTCATCACCTCGATGGGGGAAGCCCGGGCGCCACTATTGGCCAGCCCTCGGAAGTGGAAACAGCACGGCAAAAGCGGCGCGTGGGTGAGCGAACTCCTCCCGCATACCGCCGAAGTGGTGGACGATATCGCTTTCATCCGTTCCTGCGTCGCGGATGGCATCAACCATTCGGCCGGCGTTTGTCAAATGAATACCGGATCGATCCTCGGCGGGCGGCCTTCGCTCGGCAGTTGGGCCACCTACGGCCTCGGTACGGAGAACGCCGATCTCCCGGCGTTCGTGGTGATGCAAGATAGCCAAGGCCAAGTGGTGAACGGGCCGCGCAACTGGAGTGCCGGGTTCATGCCCGCCGTGTACCAAGGCATCCGCATTCAAGGGGGCGTCGAACCGATACCGAACCTCAACACGCCGGACGGCGTGAGTGATCCTCAACAGCGCGGCAAGCTCGATCTCCTCGCGCAGATGAACCGCAAGTTCGCCGATCAGCACGCCGAGCAAAGCGAACTCGACGCCCGATTGAAAAGCTACGAACTCGCCTTCCGCATGCAGGCCGAGGCGCCCGAGGCGGTCGATCTCACCAAGGAATCTGAGGAGACGCAAAAGCTCTACGGGTTGGACGTGAAGGAAACCGCCGCGATGGGAAGGTTGTGTTTGCTTGCCCGGCGGATGGTCGAACGCGGCGTCCGCTTCGTTCAAATTTACCACGGAGCCGGGAGCAAATGGGATGCACACAGCAAGCTGGAATCGAACCACGGCGGCTTGTGCAAAGCGATGGATTTACCCGTGGCCGGGTTGTTGAAGGATTTGAAACGCCGCGGATTGCTCGATAGTACGCTCGTGTATTGGGGAGGCGAATTCGGCCGCACGCCGATGAGCGAAAAGGGGGACGGTCGGGATCACAACCCCACCGGATTCACGCAGTGGATGGCCGGCGGCGGCGTCAAAGGTGGGCAAACCATCGGTGCGACCGACGAACTCGGTTTGCGGGCGATCGAGAACAAGTTGCACGTTCACGATCTGCACGCCACGGTGCTGCACCTGATGGGTTTGAACAACATGGATTTGGTTTACAAGTACAAGGGCCGCCCGGAACGCCCGACGCTCAACGAAGGCGAACCCTGTTTGAAAGTGGTTACCGGGTGAGTTCCTGGCGCGCGGGGGGCGTAAGCCCCCTGAGTTGAACACCTCAGCGGGCAATTGATGGTCAGGAATGCAATGCCTTCACAAGCGAGCAGCTTCCCTGCCTCGTCATTACCGCGAAGGCGGGAATCCCCTGCCCGAATCCCGAGGAAAAACACTGGATTCCCGCCTTCGCGGGAATGACGGAGGTTGGTTTCGTTCGTGTCGCTTTCCCAACATGAGCGTTAGTGACGCCCGCCGCTCGGGAAAACAAGATTCCGCATCACTTCGCGGGCAACTCTTCGATGGTGATCTCTTTGTAATAGGCTTTCGCTTTGGCCCCGCCGTGGATTTGCAAGCCGATAATGCCGGTGCGATCGATCTTTTCTTCCATCTCCGTGTAATCGACGGTCACTGTACCATTCAGTTTCAATTGGATCTTCGGCCCTTCGCATCGAATCGTATACTCGTTCCAATCTTCCTTCTTTACCAGCTTCTCGATCAAATCCTTGGCCGGCTTCACCAACACCTTCTTGCGGCGGGATTCGTCGTACAAGGCGCCCCAATAATCTTGGCCCGCGTCGGCTTGGTAGCCGCTCACCTCGTGGTGATTCGGGATGCGTTGCGTGCGGAACTGAACCCCGGCATTCGCCTTCGCGGAATCGCCGACGAGTTTGAACGTCACCTTCAGCTCGAAATCGCCGTAGTTTTGCTTCGTGCACAGGAATTCGTTGCGGGGCACCACGGTATCGAACGAACCGCCGACGATGCAGCCGTCTTCAATCTTCCATGTCTTCTCGGTGTCCCCTTCCCACCCGGCGAAATCCTTGCCGTTGAATAGCGGAACCGGCTTGGCGAAGCACGGCACGGCGAAAGCGAGGCATACGATCAGTGTTCGCATGGGAAACTCCTGTGGCAAAGGGGGAGGGTTCCAACTCCCTATAAGAATAGCAACACCCGCCTCGCGGGTGCAATCCTCTTCCGGAGAACTCGCATGCTGTTCCTTCGATTGAACGCCTTTTTGTTGTTCGCATTCCCGTTGTGCGGCGTTGCCGCCGAGCCTGCCCCGGCGTGGAAACTGACGTGGAGCGACGAGTTCGACGGCAAAGAGATCGACAAAACCAAGTGGGATTTCGA
>JBBQWA010000116.1:0-12429 GCA_038211045.1 Gemmatales bacterium | reverse complement strand
GCTTTCGAGATCGAACGTTCGGTAGAACCAATCGGGAAAGAATTTGAACAGCACGACCCCGCCAACGGAGATTTTGTAAGGGTCGTACGCCCAATAGATCAACATGCCGCTCCAAACCATGATGGAAAGCAGCGGCACGTTAATCCAGTGCAGGTAGCGGATTGCCCGGAGGTGCTTGTGAACGGCGGATTGATTCGGCATGGTGAAGCTCAAGGAGTATTAGTCATCCGCTCTCGATCAGCTATTTGGCCATCTTGCCGTCGCCCATCTTACCGTCCCCCATCTTCTCGCCGCCCATTTTGCCAGCTTGTTGGTTCACGAGCTCCAACCCGAGATCGCCCTTGGTGGGGAAATGGTAATGCACACTCGCCGTGGTGATCTTGGCCCGTAAAGCGAGATCGCGGAAACTGAATCCGTTGTAGCCATCTTCCGGGAGTCGAAAGAAATCCCGTTCCGATGCTGACGCCGCAAGATCATATTATACAATACTTTGCGTAACAGTCTATTCGGTGTTCGCGCGTTTTTGGCGGAAGCGGGAACTTTCGCACCGCAGTGAACGTCTGAATCTCTGTGCCGGTAGTGGGCGAGCGTGAATCCAGATGATCGACGTCTGATAGCCAAGGTACTCGCGGGCCAAACCTCGGCTTACGCCGAGTTGGTGCGGAGCTACCAAAATCGGTTGTACAACGCCGTCGTGCGGTTGCTGGATAACGCCGAAGATGCCGCCGACGTGGTGCAAGATACGTTTATCAACGCCTACCAATCCCTCGGCAACTTCAAAGGGGATGCCGAGTTCTTCACTTGGCTTTACCGCATCGCCTTCAACACGGCGATCAGTGCGAAACGCAAGCGGAAGCCGACGGTGAGCCTAGAAGGCCGCCGGGAACAGGATACGGGCCACGGAAGTGGGAGCGGAATCGATCCGGCTGATCGCAGCCGGGATACCTTCCCCGGTGCGAATCTCGAACGGTCGGACGACGAAAAAATGTTAATGGCCGCCATCCGGCGGCTCTCCGGCGAGCACCGGGCGGTGCTGGTGTTGAAGGATCTGGAAGGATTCCGTTACGACGAAATCGCCACGATCCTTACGCTGCCGGTGGGCACGGTACGGAGTCGGTTGAACCGGGCGAGGTTGGAACTGAGGAGCATCCTGAACCCGACGGCCACCGGGCCGCTCGATTTCGGCAGCACGGAGGGGGAACTGCGAACGGTCAAACGGAATTGAAGTTGGACGTTTGACCCTATCCCTCGAGGGAAGAGGGTATTGAAGACATGCCGTTCGCCTTTGTGACTACCAGCAAGGGTACGCGGATTGGAAACGAATATGCGATACGATCGATTCAACGAAAGCGAACTCGAACTCCTGACGGCCGGCGTCGATGGGGAACTCTCGCGCCGCGAAACGGCGGAACTCCGCGAATTGCTGGCGAACCGCCCGGAAGCGGTCGCACTTTTCGCCGAACTCCAACGCGATGCCGCCGGTGTGCGCGATCTCTCGAAGGCGATCGCCCCCGAAAATTTGGCGTCCGCGATCCTTTCTCAACTGCCTATCATCGTTCCTTCCACCCTGAAAAGATACACCCCGAATCGCCGGTCCGCGTGGATGCCCACCGCGATTGTCGCTTCGGTGCTTTTCACGGTGTCGAGCGGATCGTACTTGTTCTTCAACGTGCAAGAACAACGCGCCGTTGCCAAAGGCATCCGCGAACAACTCCCGTTCGTTCCGCCGAACGTGCCCGCTCACGAACCCGATCACGATTCCATCGTTGTGGCCAAAGCCAAGCCCGGCCCGCGGCCACCGCAAATTTCGGGCAAGCCCGGCCCGGAAACCGAACGCCCCTTCGCGGAGAACGTGGCCCAAGCTCCCAATGTGGAAACCGCACCGCTGCCTCGCCAAGCCGGGGGCGACTTGGTCGGAGCCGGGATTCTCGATCACATCAAACCGTTGATCGGTGCCGAGATTCGCTTGAATCCGATTATCGATGCGGCCGAGTTCGGCGCGATGGATATTCAAGCGTTCCTCATCAAGGAACTGCAACGCGACCCCGCGTTCCGGCTCGATCTTTTCAGCCGTTCGCCCGCCTCGGGTTTGGAGGCGTTGCAGAGAGCGGCCAAATCGGTGGGCCTCGCCATCACCATCGATGCCCGCACGCAGGATTTATTGAACCGCAAGGTGTCCGTCGCCGTGGCCCTGTACACCGAGGCGCTGACCCCGGCGGAAATCGCGGCTCTCTTAGCCGAGTTGGCGAAGCAATTGAAAAACACCAGCCCCGCACCCATCGGGAACACCCACCTCATTCCGGCGGGCGCCGTCGAAACCCGCGAAATCCGCGAGATCTTTGGCGTCGATCTTAACCCGGCCAAGGTCGCGAAGGCGACCGATCCGAAGCCGCTCTCCGCCGATACTCTCAACAAGGTGACGAGTGCGGTGAAGAAGAACGACAAACCGGCCATCGTATCGGTGTACTTGCCGAGCCAGATGCGAACCCCCCAAGCCCAATCGAAAGAAGTGAAAGACTACCTCGCCCGCAAAGCCGACCGCAAACCCGGCACCGTGGCCATGCTCTTTGTGGTGCGCTGAACGCCCGGAAGAATGAAGCAAACTGGCAGGGAGGTACGCACATGACTACCACTTTGGAAATCGGCAGTATCACGCAATCCATACCGGAATTGATCGACCAACTTGGCCCCCGGAAACGAATTGATCCTCACTCGTGACCAAAAGCCGGTGGCGAAGCTCAAGAAGCTGATGGGGCTGAGCCTGCGGTATACGGCGGTCGCCGACGCTGGGTTGATGAAGCTCGTCGGGCTGACGAAGTTGAAGTCGATCGACGTGACGTACAGCCGCGTGACTCCGGAGGGCATAGCGGCCTTCAAAGCCAAGCGTCCGGACTGCGAGCTGTATGTCGGGGAGTGACGCCGCCCCTAGACGAGGGGCCAGAAAAGGGGACGGGCAGGGACGGGCACATTTATCGTTGGCATCTTTTCCCTTAAGTATGCTCGGCTTGCCCGCCGTTCTTCGTTGGAGTTCGGGCTTCAGCCCGTCTTTTTTCCCTCGTTCCCTCGTTACCACGCTCTGCGTGGTCACGATCTTCGGACGCTCCGCGTCCTTTCCGTTCTACTTGGCATTCGATTTCTCCAGCGTTCACTTTGGCCGCAGAGCGGCCGAAGAACCGTTCCCACGCGGAGCATGGGAACGAGGATATTTTCATAAAGGCCCGGTCACCTTCGTGTAACGGCCCCGCAGAGTGCAATCGCTCGGCGGGGCTTTCTCGTTTATAGTGCGTAGCGTCCCGTTCCTGCTGGAGCATTTCCCATGCGTCGCCTTCTCCTCGCCGCCGCCGTGGCCACCGTGATCGCCCCCGCCGTTTCCGCCCGCGGGTTGCTCGTCCCCTCGGATACCAAGCTGCCGCCGTTGGCCATGGTCAACCACCTCGTCGATGTTCGCCTCGAAGACCAAGTGGCGATCACCACGCTCGAACAAACCTTCCGCAATCACACCGATCGCAACCTGGAAGCCACCTACATCTTCCCGGTTCCCAAGGGGGCCAGCGTCAACAAGTTCACCATGTGGGTCGACGGCAAGGAAACATCGGGCGAACTGCTCGATGCGAAAAAGGCCAACGCCGTGTACACGGAGATCGTCCGACGCACGCAAGATCCCGGCCTTCTCGAATACATGGGCAACTCGATGATGAAACTGCGCGTGTTCCCGATCCCGCCGAAGGGGGATCAAAAAATCAAGATCTCTTTCACGAGCGTTTCCCAACAAGATGGCGGCATCGTCGAATACATCTACCCGATGAAAACCGATGGCAAGGAAACCCGCACCCTCGAAAAGTTCTCCGTCAAGCTCCACCTCAAATCGCAGCACCCGATCCAATCGATCTATTCCCCCACGCACGCCATCGACATCAAACGCACGGGCGAAAAAGAAGCGCTCGTGGAATTCGAGAAGAACCAAGCCTTCCTCGATAAGGATTTCCAAATCTTCTACGGCCTCGGCAACAAAGAAGTCGGCCTCACGCCCGTGCTGTACCGCCCCGTGGCCAGCGAAGACGGTTACTTCATGCTGCTGATCTCGCCGCAAACCGAAACGATGAAATCCCGCGTGCCCCGCGATATGGTGCTGGTGCTCGACACTTCAGGCAGCATGAGCGATCTGAAAATGAGCCAGGCGAAGAAGGCGCTCAAGCAGTGCCTCGCGCAACTCGGTGAGAAAGATCGCTTCAGTATCGTGAGCTTCGCCACGGCGGTTCGCACGTTCAACGATTTCCTCGTCGCTGCCAATCCCGATCAAATCGAGAAGGCAAACAAATGGGTCGACGATCTCCGGGCCGGCGGCGGCACAGCCATTCAACCGGCGCTCAACACCGCCCTCGATATGCGCGGCAAAGATGCCGGGCGCGCCTTCAACGTGGTCTTTTTCACCGATGGCCAGCCGACCGTGGACGAACGCGATCCGCAGAAGATCGTCAAGAACGTCATCGCTAAGAACACCACCAACACGCGCATCTTCACCTTCGGCGTCGGCGACGATGTGAACACCGCGATGCTCGATCAGCTCGCCGATGCCACGCGGGCCGTAACCACTTACGTTCGACCCGCGGAAGATATCGAAGTGAAGGCCGCATCGATGATCGCCAAGATCAGCCATCCCGTAATGACGAACGTCAAACTGACAACCACCAACGTGAAGCTCCACGAAATCTACCCGCAGCAACTCCCAGATCTCTTCCATGGTGGGCAACTCGTGGTGTTCGGCCGCTACTCCGGCACCGGCCACGCGGCGATCACCCTGAGTGGGAAGGTCGGTAGCGACGACAAGGAAATTGTTTACGAACTCGATTTCCCCTCCCGCACCGAAGGGGATCGCAATTTCGTCGAACATCTGTGGGCACGTCGCAAGGTCGGATTCGTGCTTGATCAAATTCGCATCAACGGCGAACAGAAGGAATTGGTGGAGGAAGTTACCGCGCTTGCCAAGAAGTACGGCATTGCCACGCCGTATACCAGTTATCTCGTGGTGCCGGATAGCGTGGTTCCGGTGGTTCCGCCTCCGGGCCGCATCCATCCGATGCCGGGGTTCGGCGGGCCGGGTGCCCCCGCAGCTTTGGCTCCCCAAGGCGGCCACGGCGGTTTCAAAAGCGTCACGGAATTCGCCAAGGACGAAGCCGGGAAGAATAAGGCCGGGGAAAGCATCGCCAACGCCCGCGGGACGATCCAAGATAACCTCAACAAAGAGCAGTTGGAGAAACTCTCGCCCGAGGAACGCAAGTCGGCATACGCTTCAAACATTGCTCGTGCCCGGGATCAGCAACAATCGAACGACTTGGCGAAGAAGAACTTCGACGGCAAACAGCTCGCCCAGAATCAGACCGGCAAAGTCGGCGTCGATTTCGCCCAAGCGTCGTGCAACCTCAAGGAGCAATCCCGGCTCACGCAGACGGCGAACAAGCTCGCTTACGGCCGCAACTGCATCGAACTCGGTGGCGTTTGGATCGACGACAAGTATGACGCCAAGGCTAAGACACTCACGGTGAAAGCCCAATCGGATGCTTACTTCCGCATCCTGGAGAAGCAGCCGAAGATGAAGGACGTGTTCCAGCTCGGCAACCACCTTGTGTGGATCGCCCCGAACGGAGTCGCCCTCATCATCGACAGCCGCGACGGTGTGGAGAAGCTGGAAGATGCGGAGATTGATTCGCTTTTCGTGGTGGCGAAGTAAATACATTTAGCCCCCGGTGAAAGGGTCACCGCAGGTGAGCCGCACCGGGGGCTAAAAACTTATGGAGGATTTCACTTCACTCGATGTACAATCACTCCATCCCTTCCCCTCTCCAAGGATCATCGCCATGGATCGCCGTTCTTTCCTCCTCGGTTCCGCCGCACTCGCCGGAACTGCCGCACTCGGGCTTCGCCAAACGCGGGCCGCCGAGCCGTTCGGCCCCTTCACCATCGGCGTGCAATCGTACACCTTCCGCAACTTCGAACTCGAACAAATGCTCAAGCGTACGCAGGAATGCGGGTTGAAGTACGCCGAGTTCTACAGCAAGCACATCCCGCAGACAAGCAGCCCCGAGAAGTTGAAGGGCATTCTCAAGATGTGCGGCGAATACGACGTGAAGCCGATCGCCTTCGGCGTGCAATCCTTCACCAAAGACCACGACGCCAACAAGAAGCTCTTCGAATTCGGCGCCGCCCTCGGCATCAAGGCCTTCAGCGCCGACCCCAACCCCGACAGCTTCGATAGCCTCGATAAACTCACGGACGAATACAAGATTAACATCGCCATTCACCCGCACGGCCCGCAAGGGAAGGGGTTGCACCGCTGGTACTCGGCGGAAGTGATCCTCAAAGCGGTGAAGGATCATGGCCCGCGCATCGGCACCTGCCTCGATACCGGACACCTCATCCGCACGGTGCAAGTTTCGGATAAACTCGACCCCGTGCAACAAGTGAAGGCCATGGGCGACCGCAACTTCGGCCTGCATTTGAAGGATCACGATAACAAGAAGAAGGTGGACGTGCCGTTCGGTGATCCCACGGGCGTGCTCGATGTTCTCGGCGTGTTTAAAGCGTTGCAAGAAGTGAAGTTCGCCGGTTACATAAGCTTGGAATACGAGGCCAACCCGAACGATCCCTCGCCGGACGTGAAGAAGTGCGTGGAGTACATGAAGGAAAAGGTGAAGCTGCTGGCATGACTCACTTCGCGAGCCGGAAGCGTGAGCGACCGGTGTTTTTCAGCACACGGGTACTCGGCAACTCGGCTCGCCAAGAGATTCGCCCGCCCGTAACATTATTTTTAATCGACCGATCTCTGCGGACCCTCCCCCATGATTCTCACGCCAGATCAAATCGCCGAGTTCCGCGAGAAGCGGTACAACGCCACCGTCCTTCACCGCGAACTATTGCACTCCGATTTGATGGTCATCCGCATCAAACCCGATTTCCCCCGGCCGAATTACGAAGGCGGCCAGTACTGCACCCTCGGCTTGGCGAACTTCGAGCCGCGCGCCGCCGGGTGCCAGCACGAACATTTACAACCGGACGATTTGCTAAAACTCGTACGGCGATCCTATTCCATCAGTAGTTCCGTCTACGCTGATGGGCACACCCTCCGCAATCCCTCCCAAGACGATTGGCTCGAATTCTACATTGTGCTGGTGCGGGAGAACCTGGATGGCCGCGTACCCGCGTTCACGCCGCGGTTGTTCACCTTGGAAGTGGGAGATCGTTTGAACGTCGGCGAGAAGATCGCCGGGCACTTCACCCTGCACGCGGTGAAGCCGGAAGATCAAGTGGTGTTCCTCGGCACCGGCACCGGCGAAGCCCCGCACAACTCGATGCTCGGCGAGTTGCTCCTCCGCGAACACAAAGGCATGATCATCAATGCCTGCTGCGTGAGGTACGCGAAAGACCTCGGGTACCTCGAAACGCAATACCGCCTGATGAAGCAGTTCCCCCAGTACAAATACCTGCCGCTGACCACCCGGGAAAACCTCAGCGAAGGGAAGATGTACATTCAGGATTTGATCACCAGCGGCGAACTCGCCGGGCACCTCGCGGAGCGCGGCGGTTCATTCGATCCCGCTTCCACCCACGTGTTCCTCTGCGGTAACCCGAAGATGATCGGCATTCCGTTCAAAGATAAAGAAACCGCAACGTGGCAGTATCCGTCGCCTACCGGCGTGATCGAAATCCTCGAAGGCATGGGCTTCAAAGCGGACAACCCGCAATTGAAGGTGGAAGGCAACATCCACTTCGAGAAGTACTGGTAGGTCACCCCGTGGTGGCACCTTCGCTGGCGCTGGTGGCGAGCTTTGCGAACTTAGCCAGCACGCCGCGTTCGACGCGGAGGGCGGGTTTCTTCCACGCGGCCTTGCGTTTCGCCAGTTCCGCTTCGGGCACATTCAGCGTGAGCAATTTGTTGTCGGCATCGATGGTGATGCTGTCGCCGTCGTTGACCAACGCGATCGGCCCGCCAACCCACGCTTCCGGGCAGACGTGGCCGACAACCAAGCCGTGGGTGCCGCCGCTGAAGCGGCCATCGGTTATGAGGCCGACAGTTTCGCCCAAGCCTTGGCCCATGAGCGCACCGGTGATGCTGAGCATCTCGCGCATCCCCGGCCCGCCCACGGGGCCTTCGCCACGGATCACGAGCACATCGCCGTGAACGATATTGCGGGCCTGAATCGCGGCGGCGCAAGCTTCCTCACCGTCGAACACCTTGGCCGGGCCGGTGATCGTGCGCTGTTTCAAACCCGCCACCTTGGCCACGGCACCATCCGGTGCGAGGTTGCCGCGCATCACCACGATGTGGCCGCGGTCGTACATCGGTTTGTCCAATGTGCGGATCACCGGTTGCGGTTTCGAGTACACGCTCTTCACGTTCGCCAAGTTCTCGGCGAGCGTCTTCCCGGTCACGGTGATGCAATCGCCATGGAGGAAGCCTGCATCCAACAATGCTTTCAACACCGCCGGGGTGCCGCCGACCTTGTGCAGGTCGAACATCACGTAGCGGCCACCCGGTTTCAAGTCTGCGAGGTGGGGCACCTTGGCGCCGATGCGGTCGAAGTCTTCGAGCGTCCAAGGTACTTCGGCTTCGCTGGCGATGGCCATGAGGTGCAACACGGCATTGGTGGAACCGCCTAGCGCCAATACGAACGTATACGCGTTCTCCAAGCTCTTGCGGGTGATGATGTCCCGCGGCTTCAAATTGTTCTGAACGCACTGGATCAACGCGGCCCCGGCCAGGAAGGCTTCGCGTTCCTTCGCACTCGTTATTGCCGGGTAGCTCGCATCGTAGGGGAGGCTCATGCCCATCGCCTCGATGGCGGAGGCCATCGTGTTGGCGGTGTACATGCCGCCGCAGGAGCCGGCGCTCGGGCAACTTTCGCATTCGATCTTGTGCAGCTTGTCCGCGTCGATCTGACCGGATTGAAACTTTCCGACCGCCTCGAAGATGCTCACGATGTCCACGTCTTCGCCGTCCGGGCCGATGCCGGGAAGGATGCTGCCGCCGTACACGAACACGCTAGGGATGTTCAACCGGGCCATCGCCATGAGGCAACCGGGCATGTTCTTATCGCAGCCACCGAAGGCGAGGAGGCCGTCGTGGTTCATCGCCCCGGCCACGGTTTCCAGGCAATCGGCGATCACTTCGCGCGACACGAGCGAGTAACGCATACCCTTGTGGCCCATAGAAATGCCGTCGCTCACGGTGGGAGCGCCGAAGATCTGTGGCACGCCCCCGGCGGCGCGGATGCCCTCAATCCCTTTGCGGGCGAGGCGATCGAGGTGGCTGTTGCAGGGGGTGATCTCGCTGTATAAACTCGCGACGCCGACCATTGGTTTCGAGAAGTCGCCATCGTGGAAGCCGACGGCCCTTAACATCGCGCGGTTCGGGGCGCGGCTGGCGCCTTCGGTGGTGGTGAGGCTCTGGCGTGTCTTGGAATCTGACATTGTGAATCCATCTATCGGAGGAGAAGGGATCGCGTAAAGTCGCCGGCAATCGCGGAACGAGTCATTCCGAGCAAATTACAGATTCGGTGTTGCAAGTCACCGGTAACCCCATGCCGAGCCGCTAAGCAGTACAATTATAGCGGAGCCACCGCCAGAGGATCGCCATGCCGCGTTTATGCCCGTTCGTGATCGCATGTGTTCTGGCGTACTCGTCGCAAGTCCACGCGGTCATCAAGGTTCTCACACCGCTTAAAAAGGTGATCGCCGAGACGGAGACGATCTTCGTCGCGGAAGTCGAGAAGGTCGATGCCGAGAAGCCGTCGGTCGTGTTCAAGTTCACCGAGAACCTGAAGGGCAAGGCGCCGGCGGAGAAGTTCCCCGTCAACCTCACCGGCGACAGCTTCGCCAAGAAGGACGAACACACCAAGATTATGCTCGAACGCCTCGCGGCAGGCCGCAAGCTGGTGTTGTTCACGCAGAAGATCGACACCACATACATCGCCTTCGGTTACCTCGAAGGCACTTGGTTTCAGATGAAAGGCACCATTGACGGCGACGCGATCCGCTGGGCGTTCCTCCATTGCGAGCCGTACTTCCGCCGAACGTTCAAAGGAACGACCGAGGAATTGCGAACGACCATTTCGGATGCGATCGCGGGGAAGAAGGCACCTCCGGAACCGAATGAGAAGGAACCGCACGGCTTCGGCCCACCGGTGGAGAAGAAATGCGAAAGCGGTTGCTTTTGCTCCCCTCTCCCGCCGAGGGAGAGGGGAGCAAAAGCAACCGGTGGCCCTCTCTTCGGTGTAATTCCTTCGTTCGTGCTTATCGGGCCACTGGCAATCCTTGCGGCGCTGTTTCCCACGCTGTTCGCGGGGTTATCGGGCGGGATGAAACGGTGGCGGGCGTTCACGGTCGTGGCCAGCATCAACAGCCTGTACACCGGCATCCTGTTCCTGGTCGCCCAGAAGTACAAATTGCCGGACGCCTGGCTTATCAGCGGCACCGGCATCGCCTCGACCGTGCTGGCCGTCATCCTCCTCGGCATGGCGTTGGCCGGTATCCGCTACCGCAAGGCCGCCGAGAACGAACCCGACATCACGCTACCGCCGCGGAAGAATGATCTCATTACCATCCTGGCGTTCCTCGCATTCGTGCTCATCGCCCTCGCTGTGATCGCCTATTTCTTCGGTAGCCAGGAATTGTTGAAATCACCCACCCGCGAGTTCACGGCCATCGGCGCGGGACTGATGGTTGGTGCAATCTATACCGGCTTTCGAATGCTCACGGCCAAGATCGGGGCCTTGAGTCCAGTCCGGCTGAGCTTGCCCGGCGAGATCGCCGGGTTACTGGGCATGTTCGCCTTCACCGGCGTGCTACTCGTGGATGCCCTACCGCGAACCGCGGCCATCACAATCAACGGGATCGATGCCACGGAGATGCTGCCAAAGCTCGAAGATGCCACTGTGCCCTACGAGAACGATGTGCCGAGCACGGCGTTATCGTCGATTGCCCTCACGGACGCCAGACTGTACCTTGGTACGTCACGGAACACGGGTTTTAGCACCCGTGGTTTCCTCCTCGCCTTAGACAGGACGACGGGCAAGAAGCTCTGGGAGTTCTCCGACGCCGATGCCAAGGCCTTCTATTCGACGCCAACCATCGCCGGCAACCGCCTGTACTTCGGCGAAGGCTTGCACACGGATTCCGATTGCCGATTGATCTGCCTCGATGCCGAGACGGGCAAGCCGGTGTGGACGAAAACCACCAAGAGCCACACGGAAGGCTCGCCCGCGGTAGTTGCCGGCAAGGTTTACTTCTCCGCCGGAGACGACGGCTTGTATTGTGTGAACGCCGCAGACGGCTCGGAAGTTTGGCATTACCAAGGGGTCGAACAGAACCTGCATGTCGATACGTCGGTGGTCGTGGCCAACGGCCGCGTGTATGCGGGCAGCGGATACAACACCTTTGCCGCGTTCTGCCTCGATGCCACCACGGGGAAGCCCTTGTGGAAGAAAGAACTACCACTTCGTTCCTTCGGCACTCCGCTGGTGCTGGAGAATCAAGTGATCTTCGGCCTCGGCACCGGCAACCTCAGCGAAGACCTTTCGACGGAAGCCGAGAAGAACCAGCCGAAGGAAACAAAACCCGCCGGGATGGTGATCGCCTTGGATTCGGCCACCGGCGAAACCGTGTGGAAAGTGGAACTGCCGCGCTCCGTTCATACCCAACTCGCGGCCGATTTCCGCGCCGTGTATGCCGCGAGCCGCGACGGGTGGCTCTACGCGCTGGATCGCAAGACCGGCAAGGAACTCTGGAAATACTCCTACGGTACGCCGCTGACCGCTGGGCCGGTCGTCGCGGAACGCGATGGCTTCCCGATCGCGATCTACGGCGTTTCCTCTGAGGGGCAGGTGTATTGCCACAGCCCGTACAAGGGGAACGTGATCTGGTCGCGCGGCATCGAGGAAGCAACGCATCGCAAGGCAAAGGTCATGGCCGCACCGACGCTCATTTCCCAAGGTTCGGAACGGACGCTGTTTGTGCCGGTCACGCTGCGGAATAAGCAGGAACAGGACATCGCCGGCATCGCCCAGTTCGTGGATCGCTTGGCGGAGTAAACTCGACTCAACCACAAAGGAAATCGCACATGCAGAAGATCAAAGTGGACGGTGATATGGAAGCCCTACTCCGAGCTGCCGTAGTGCCAACGGAACTTCGCACGGTCGATGGACGCACATTAAATCCGAATAGCACTGCTCCCGATATGGTGGTGGATGGGGCGGATTGAAGTTCCTCCGCCGGTAGCAAAGTATAATCGCACCCCCAAGGTTCCACCAATACAACCATCGGCATCGTTCGGGCATTCTGTACGGCCGCCTTGGCTTGAATCTCATGCACGGCAATTCTCCACGATTCAATTCCTGTTCTACCCGCCCTCCGCACCGCCGATAAGCTAACCTTTTC
>JBBQWA010000115.1:0-12562 GCA_038211045.1 Gemmatales bacterium | reverse complement strand
CGGGGAATCCGCGACAACAACTACGACGAGAAACGCGATTGGTTCCATCAGAACGTGCGGTTGATGAAAGCACTCACCAAGAAGGGTTACGACGTGAACTACTCGTGGGGAATGAACAACCACGGCCAGAAATTCGGCGGGGCGATCATGCCGGAGATGATGCGATGGTTGTGGCGCGATGGCCCGGTTTCCACCGATGCGAAAGATGCGGTCGAACGAACATTCCGGCAACCGTTCGAAGGCAAGAAATAACGATAGCCAAACGATCTTGATTTGGGCAGAATCCGAGGCTGAAGCGTCAGCGAAGCAAAGGTATCGCCATACTGAGCCAAGTCTGCTTCGCTGACTTCAGCCTCGACAACAGCCGATCAATTCTTGATTTTCCTACCGCCGATCGTTTTAATCCCTTCGCGGTTGATAATCACGACGTGGTAACTCATCACCTCGGCGTTCGTCCCTTCTTTCGACGTTTGACCCACGGCGAGATCGCCTTTGGCGTTGAGCGTCAATTGCATCTCCAAATCTTTCGCTTCGCGGGCATATACGCGCAACACGAACTGCTTGGCGAAATCGACCTTCGGTAATGGTGTCTTGGAACCGGTCGCGGCCCAAAATTTCTTGAACGTATCCGCAGTTTGGAAGTAGTTCGTGCCGCCCACGGTTTTCTCCAAAGCGTCTGCCTTGGCCTCCCCCTTGAATTCCTTCATGATCTTCACCCCTTGCGCTCGGGCGCTCGACGCGGTGAAAAGAACGCAAGCCAACATCGCGGGAACAATAATACGAGCGATCATGGGAGAGGCCCTCGGGGAGTGGAACGTCGAATCATCACGATTCTAACCGAATCAAGATACACCCGGCAACGACTATTGAACTTGTCCAATTGAATGGGTATTCACGCACTCACTTACCGGATTGTCGAGTGGCGATTGGAACGTAGCCGACTTCCATTCCCTTCGGCGGAGTCACCAACACCGCGGCATCGAGATCGGCCAATTTGCCGACGGTGGGAGCAGGCAGGTATTCGTGTTCCTTCTTCCAATCGCGATGGAGGAGTTCCACCCGCTTTTGCAACGCTTCGCGTTCTTCGTTTGTGAGATCGGCATTGAGAATCGCCGGTTGATCGGCGAAGCGGTACCAGTAATAGACTACGGTGCTGCCGTCGCCCAACTTCGCTTCGAACGGTCCGGCTTTCGGCCCCGGAACTTTCCAACAACTTTTGGCGTCGTCCGGGGTCGCGTACGGTTGCATCTTTGCGGAGCGCGAGGGTTGGAAGGTCGCCTTGGCCAAGCCGGTTTCGGCGGGAACATCTTTCGCGGCCACCACGCGCCATTGTTCTTTGTTGTTCTTATCTTTGCCGAGGCGGTAATACTCCGGCAACGTGGTGAGCAAACCGTTCTCGGATTTCGCGGTCAACTCTTGGTTCCAACGGTAGCCGTAAGTGTGTTCATCGAGAGCCACTGGGGTTGCGAAGGAGTTCCAATCCAGCGGCGTTTTTTTGTCTTTGGGCACGTTGGGCGGGTAGATCTTCCACGTTGAGCCACCTTTGCCGTTGAACGTGTGAACGCTGGATTCCTTCGTGCGGATCGTACCATTCACGGCCGCGCCACCTTCAAACCATTTTTGAACGTCGTCCCACAGGGCGCTCTTCTTGTAGGCGGTGATGCGATGCACCAGCATCGAATCGGCTTTGGCGTTCCGCGGGAAGGATGTCGAGGCGATCCGTGCATAGGTTTCGCCTTGTGCATCTTTACCGGTGAAGCTGGGAACGTATTGCGTTTCCATCTGCAGCGCTTTGTTGGGCTTGGAAGGGCGGGTATCGAGGAACTTACCCGCGAGCGTTGGATCTTCGAGCGATGGCTTGGTCCAGAAGCTGGGGGTGAAGAAAGCCACCGGGCCTTTGAAATTCCCCGTGTTGAGGAATAGCGTCCAACTCTGATCTCCGGTCGGAACGTTCTTGCCGGCGGTGGTCGCTTTGGCCGGAGTGAGGGGCAACGGCAGGTAGCCGTAACCGAAGAGTTCGCCGCAGGTGCCTTGCTTGAGGTTCAAGCCATCGGGGGGCCAAAGCACCCACGGGCTGAGCTGTGCGATCGCGTAATTCCCTTTTGGATTCGCCCAATTGCGACCTTTGCCAGCTCCGGGGCCGTTGGCCCATTCGCTGAAGTTCAACGCCACGCCGCCCATAATGAATTTCGGCGTTACCGTGGCGTATTGGGTGTCTCGCCACCAACCCAATCCCCCTTCGATATCCGAATAGAGCTTGGCGGGTTCGGGGCCATCGTATTGGGCGTGCATCCAAGTGCCGAACAGCCCGGTTTGGAACCGGTTGCCCGGATACTCCTTGAGCAATGGCCACGCGGCCACATATAGCGAGAACCCCGCGTTGTACGATTCGTCCACCTTCTCGTGCGGCACGAGAAGATACCCCGCCATTTCGCTCGGCTGAATGGGGTTTTCAGCCTGTACCACAGAATGTGCGGCACCCAAGATCACGGCGAGGCACACAAGCGAGCACTTTATCGACATCGAATTTCCCCGAACAAATTGAACACACAATTCAGTTTAGGGTATGAGAATTGTTTTCTTGGGAACGGAAAATAGAATCCACATTACCGCTATTCGTTTGTGATCCGCATTGTTAGCTCGCGTCGTGAGCACGGGCGATAGTGGGTTCTCGATACAAAGGTGCCGCGTAGCAGAAGTCGCCAGACTTTCGGAATCTATTCTGCCGGAAGTCTGACGACTTCCGCTACGAGAATCTAACGCCCGCTTTAGCCTTTCAGAGGAAGCGCCCGGCGTGTATCGCGTTGGATGTGCATGCAACTGATCGGTACCGGCATGTCGGACATCAGCTTGATGAACTTCGATTGAACGACTTCCGATGGGGTCAGCCCGGCGCGGTGATCCGGCACGAATTCTTCATCTTGGATGTCGAAGGCCGGGTCGAATTCAATCGCGATTGCGGCTGTCCTGTTAGAACTCGGATTGAAAATCATGGGTGTGTCCTCATGGTGGCCTGAGCAATGCGGTCTAGTTAATGCACGTCCCGTGCCATTCGCGCCTTCAAAATATTTAAGTAATTGCCAATTATAGATTTGCGTCGCGTGAATCCACCGTAAGTGCGATGGTGCTACCGTGGAAATCCACCGTATTGAGAGGATTGGTTCCCACGCAGCGAAACCAGTTTCTTAACTGCCTTGGCATTCCGAACACCGCCCCACTACCCGGCGGCGGAATAAACGGTCTTACTCAACCCATCTTTACGACGATTCCATGTTCTCGGCGGTCGTCCCGCAATTCGACGATGCCATCCGTTTGCAGACTGCCATCCGCCGTGACCGATGCGACCCCCCGTTGCACCCCTGCCGTATTGTCGTACTCGATGCGATAGAGGGTTTTGCCGAAACGGTACTGAACATTGAACCGTTTCCACACGTCGGGAACGCACGGATCGAACCGCAAACTCGCCCCCTCCCGGCGGATGCCGAGGATGTCTTCCAAGCCGACCCGGTACATCCACGACGAGGATCCGGTGTACCAAGTCCACCCGGCGCGGCCGGCGTGCTGCTTCGAAGAATAAACATCCCCCGCGACCACATACGGCTCACCGCGGTACTTCTCCGTCGGCGCGGCCACCGGGTTAATCTGCGCGAACGCCGTGAATGCCTCGTTCCCGCGGCCGAGGCCCGCCAAGGCTTTCACGACCCATGCCGCCGCGTGGGTGTATTGCCCGCCGTTCTCGCGTACGCCCGGCAGGTAGCCTTTGATGTAACCGGGCTTCAATGGCCCCGTGTCGAACGGCGGAGTGAAGAGCAGAATCAGCCGATCCTCCGGCTTCACCAACTGCTCCATCACCGCATCCATTGCCAGCGCGGCCCGTTCCGGGTTACCCCCGGCGATGACGGCCCACGATTGCGTCAAGGAATCGATCCGGCATTCGTCGTTACTCGCCGAACCGAGCGGAGTGCCATCGTCGAAGTACGCACGGCGGTACCAAGCGCCATCCCAGGCATTCGTTTCGATGGCGTCGTGTAATTTTGCCGCGTGCATCTGCCATTCGTTCGCGGCGGTCGGGTTCCCGAAGCGTTCCGCCAGTCGGGCGAATTCTTCCAAGATCACGATTTGGAACCAAGCCACCCAGATGCTCTCGCCTTTTCCCCCAACTCCGACGGTGTTCATACCGTCGTTCCAATCGCCCCCGCCCATGAGCGGCAAACCGTGGGAGCCGAGTTGCCAACCGTAGGCGATGGCTTTCTGGCAATGCTCGAACAGCGACCCCGATTGTTCGGAGACATTCGGAATACCGTAGACCTCGTGCTGATCGGGCTCGAGTAACGGCGCTTCGATATACGGCAATTGTGCATTCAAGATGTCCAGATCGCCGGTCGCACGGATATACTCGGCCACGGTGTACGGGAGCCAGAGGAAGTCGTCGCTGAAGCGGGTACGCACGCCGTTGCCGGCCGGTTCGTGCCACCAGTGTTGAACGTCGCCTTGGGGGAACTGCCGGCGGGCCGCTCGCAGAATGTGGGTGCGCACTTCCGTCGGGGCCGTGTGAACGAGGGCGCAGACATCTTGGAGTTGATCGCGGAAGCCGTATGCGCCGCCCGATTGGTAGAAAGCCGAGCGCCCCCAAAGCCGGCACGAGATGGTTTGGTAAACGAGCCAGCGGTTCATCAAGATGTCGAATGCGGGATCGGGGGTTTCGACAATCACGCTACCGCAAAGGGCATCCCAGCGCGTGACCGCTTCTTTCAATGCCCCGTCGGCCGCTTCAGCTTGGCAATAGGTTTTGACGATGCGGCGGGCGTCCGCATCATCTTTGGTTTGGCCGAGAACGAACGCGATGGTTCTTTCTTCGCCGGGCGAAAGTGTTACGGGGCCGCGGATCGCGGCGCAGGGATCGAGACCGGGGCCGACACTCCCCGAAAGCGCCGTACGCCCGAACGATGCGGGTGCTGCGGTACTCCCGTTGCGGCCGAGGAATTCCCGGCGGTCGCCGGTGGCCGTGCGCGGCCTCAACTCGGCATCGGCGAATGCGATGCGGCCACCGAAATCGGGGTTGTATCGGTTGCGCGCAAATAGGGCACCGGTCTCGGCATCCAGTTCGGTGACGATGTGCGTCGAAGTGGCTTCGCGCGTGGTGCCGAGAACCCATTCGGCGAAGTAAGCGATTTCCAACTTGCGTACCCGCGTACCCGTATTGTGCAGTTTCAACAACGAGATTTTGACCGGGTCGACGGCCGGCGCGAACACGGTCAGCTCGGAAGTGATGTCTTCGGAACTGCGCTCGAAAAGGGTGTAACCTTGGCCGTGGCGCACTGTGACGGTCGCTTCACCGGGGATGGGCAACGGTGTCGGGCACCATAGCGCTTGCGATTCTTCGTCGTAAATGTAAATGACGTCGCCCGGCGGATCGGAAACCGGATCGTTGCTCCACGGGGTAATACGGTTCGATTGACTATTGACCGACCAAACGTACCCGCCCCCGGAATCGGTGACGAGGAAGCCCCCCGACGGATTGGCGATGACGTTCGACCAAGGGGTCGGCGGCGCGCGTTCGGGCCGCACGACGAATTCGAGGCCGTCCGCCGAGAACCCGCCGTAGCCACCGTCGAATTGCAATTTCTCCAGCGAAGCGGAGCGGGCAGCGCGGTAGCTCCATTGCGCCATCTTGTACGGTCTTTTCGGAGGTAAGGGCTTCGCGGGTGGAGCGCTCGAGACCTGCGTGGCGATGGGGCCGAGCAAATCGTTGAGGACGACGCGGGCCACCGAGAGCAGCAAGACGCGGTCGGCGCTGGTCATCTGCCAACCCTTCCGAATGAAAACGCCATCGGAACGGTCGAGCCGGTCAGCCAACCCGGTGGAACGCACTTGGTTGAGAACTTCGTCGTGAATTTCATCCTGATAACCTCCGGCGTTCTCCAGAAGGATCACGAGATCGACCTTCAACGCCTTCGATTGCCAATAATCGTGGGCTTGGAGCAATTGCCGGAGTTGCTGCAAGCCGCCCATACCGTGCAAGCGGAAAACCAGGATCGGCAAGTCGCCGGAGATTCCGAACGCCCACAAGCTCGATTGCCCGTGCCGATTGGCCGCGATCACTTCCGGTGCGGCCCGCAACGGCCCGGTCGGATACATCAAATACCCGGCGATGCGTTGAAACAGATAGACGTCGTCGACTTTCCAATGGCTCGCTTGCAACTCGATCCCGGCGTGCGCCCACGCGAGTTCGAAAGCCCGACCGACTGCGCCGAGCGAACGATACCGTTGGCACAGCGCAATCGCGGCTTCGCGATCCGGTGCGATTCCGGTGGCGAACGCCATGACAATTTGTTCGCCCGGCTTCAAAACGAAAGATCTGCGGATCGAGAGGATCGGATCGAGAACGGCGCCGGTCGTTCCCACCAGATTCACCAAGCGCGGATCGAGCGCGGCGGGCAAGGAGGTGTTCCGGCGCCGTCCGATGAAAACTTCCCGCGAGGTTTCCCAGGAAATCGGGCCCATCTCCGCATCGTTGGAAAATACGTGGAAGGCGAATTGCGGTTGCTGATCCGCGGTGCGCGGCCGCCGCCGGCAGAGAATCGCGTTGTGTTCGGCCAACCATTCGGTTTCGAGGAAGAGCTTGCCGAAGGCGGGGTGCGCGGCGTCTGCCGCATGCGGCATCATCACAATTTCGCAATAGCTGGTCGCGTCCAATTCGCGGGTTTTCGTCCCGCGGTTAATGAACGTCACCCGCCGCACTTCCACATCCTGATCCGGAACGACCGCGATTTCGACCGAGGTTTCGATGTCGTCATCCACCCGGCGAATCTCGGCCTTGTCGATGGAGAATGTTACCTCGTACTCGCTCGGAGTGACCGCGGTGGGCTGGAAACCGACCGACCAGTGCTGCCCGTTGCGCCGGTCGCGGATGTAGATGTGCAAGCCGTCCGCGTCGGTCGTCGCATCGGGCCGCCAACGCGTGATGTCGTTCTCGCCGCAACGACTGTAGCCGCTACCCGAGTTCGTCACCATCACGGTGTATTGGCCGTTCGAGAGCAAATGGGTTCGCGGCGTCGGCGTATGCGGAGTGGTGATACGCCGGCGAACCGGGAAGTCCGGCGACTGGAGCCTCCGGGAACCATCGCTGGCAGGAGAATCCGATTCCGCTTCCTGAGCGTGGTGGGGAACTCGTTCGTCGAGTAACAAGTCGGAGGCCCGCACGGAAGGTTCGCAAGCCAAACGCCGACGCATGATGCCACCGGTCAACCGGTTGGCGATCGCGATCAGGCCCATCCCTTGATGGTGGGCCATATACGAGCGGACGATATTGGGCGAGCCATCGGCTTTGGCGCGTTCGGGGGTGTAATCGAGGGCTTCGTAGAAACCGTAAGGCCCCGCCCCGCCCGCTTCCTCGAGCCGAACGAGATTGCGGATCGCGGCCGACGCATCGACATCCACGGCGAGCAGCGTAGCATACGGCGCGACGACGAGATCCCGATCCAACCCGCGCTTCAGGCCCATTCCGGGGACGCCGAACGATTGGTACTTGTAAACTTGCCCGGGGTCGAAGAGGTAGTAACTCGATTCGGAAATGCCCCACGGAAGCGTGGTCTCGCGGCCGTATCCGATTTGCTGCTCGACGGCAACGCGTTGGGCTTGATCGAGGAGAACGCCCTTCGCGGTGGGCAATAGCAACCTCGGCATGAGGTATTCGAACATCGTGCCGCCCCACGAAATCAGCCCGGTTTCCCCGCCGGAGCGGGTCACGAGTCGACTGAGCCGGAACCAATGCTTCCTCGACACTTCGCCCCGAGCGATGGCGAGGTAGCTGGCGATACAGGCTTCCGATGCAAGCAGATCGTAGTGATTGCTATCCAGGCGGCCGGTGGTGGCATTGAAGCCGATGGAGAAGAGTTCGCGGTCCGGGTTGTAGAGGAAGCCGAAAGACATCCCTGCGGCGAGCTTCGAGGCGGTCTCGGCGAGTTCCACCAAAACGGCATTGGGAACCGGAGGCGCATCCTTGTGGCGTTGCGCCATTCCCGCGAGCCGTTCGGCCCAGTGTTCCGTACGCGGACCGAGTTTAGCTTCACGAACTGCAGTCAACAACGTTTCAGTCGAGGATTGCGCGCGATTCAAATCGTTGGATGCGATAGCCTCGCCGACAGAGGCAAACCGCTTTTCGATTGCATCGTCGGTTCCCCCAACGGTGCGTTCTTTCGACCAAACGCTTCGGACAGTTTCGAGAGTATCGGCCAAGCCGACGAACACGGGGGGGGAATACCCGCCCGACTTTTCCAAGAGGCCGTGCTTGAGTGCGAGCAAACAGGCGAGGAAGTTCCCGCTATCGACCGTCGAGACATACGCGGGTAACAGCGTGGCGAGGGTGGTCGTTTCGCACCAGTTCAGAATGTGGCCGCGGTGCTTTTCGAGCTTGTCAATCGTTTTGAAGAGATTGCCGATGCGCTCGGTCATCTCGGCGTTGGTGATGTAGCCGAAATCGTTCGCGGTCAGAACCGAGAGCAAGTACAAACCCACATTCGTGGGCGAAGTGCGGTGGGCGACGAGGCCGAGCGGTTCTTCTTGGAAATTGTCCGGCGGGAGCCAGTTGTCCGTCGGGCCGACATAAGTTTCAAAGAAATCCCACGTGGTGCGGGCGATCACTCGCAGCTTCGTTTCTTCGGCCTCCGTGAGAACTTGTTCTTCGATACTCCTCGGTCGGCTCACCGCAAACGCGATCAAAGGCGCGGCGAACCACGCCAAGAGCAGCGGAGCCGCGGCGAGGAGATTTTGAGGGGCCACGAACGCCAGCGCGATCGTCACTGCGAATGCCAATGCCGAGGAGTGCCACATCGTCCCGAAGAATTTGGCGAAGCCCGTTCCCAGCCTGGCTTCCGCCGCGGCGGCCGTTTCCCATTCCAACATTTTCCGATGCGAGAAGAATACCCTGTGGAGCGTGCGCACGATGGCATCGACTGCGAGCTTTGCTTGATCCACGAGGAAAGTGAGTTGAAGGGCTGCCTGCCCCAATGTGTTTGCAAACTCGAATCGAATCCGGTGCGGCAATGTCCGCAGCGCCATGCGATTTCTGAGCAACCAGATCGTTTCGCTGCTGAGGAAGATCGTCGGAAGCAACCATGCCGTAACGGTGAAGAGCGTCCACGCCCAAGCCAGTTCGGGCAGGAATAGCCAGCCGAGAACGAGGAGCAACACTGCGGTCGGTGCGACCAAGCTCCGCCGCAGATTGTCGATCACCTTCCAACGCTCGAGCGCCGGTAGAACATTCGGCAATCGGCGGCCGTCTTGCGTTGGCACTTTGCTCCCGAGCCAAGGCAGCAATTGCCAATCGCCGCGGATCCAGCGGTGTTCCCGCCGGGCGTACGCGTGGTACTTCGCGGGGAACCCATCGAAGACCTCGATATCGGTTGCGAGGGCGCAACGGGCGTAACTCGATTCGATGAGATCGTGGCTCAAGATCGCGTTTTCTGGGAAGGCGCGACCGGCCGTCGCTTCGAATGCGTCGAGGTCGAGTAGGCCTTTACCCGTGAACGTGCCGCGCGCGAAGAGATCCATCGAGGTATCGGAGGATGCCGAGGAATACGGATCGACCCCGGCGGAACCGGCGAAGATGCGGGCGAACCACGAACGAAAGCCCGTGCGGTATAGGAAACTCACCCGCGGTTGGAGCACCGCGTAGCCCGCTATTACACGGCGGCCATCGGCCGATAATCGCGCCCGGTTCAACGGGTGCGCGAGCGTTGCGATCATCTGCTTGGCGGCGTCCCTGGGCAGAACGGTATCGGTATCGAGTGTCAGAACGTATTTCACCCGGGGGATTTCCTCTTCCGAGCAGGACATCACCGAATAACCGGTATCGCTGGCACCGCGCAGCAGTCGTAGGAACTCTTCGAGTTTGCCGCGCTTGCGTTCCCAACCCATCCAACAATTTTCCGAGGGATTGAACAACCGCTTGCGGTGGAAGACGAAAAAGCGGGGTCTTAGGGGCACGCTATGCTCGGCGTTCAGCCGTTCGATACCGAGTAGCAACGTGTCGGTACAGGCGTTGTCGGACGGGGTGGTTTCGGTCGCGGCGTCGGCGAAATCGGTGAGAAGCGCGAACGAAAGCGACGGATCAGGATTCGAAAGCGCGTGCTGTTCGAGGAGTTCGAGGATGCCCGCAGCTTGTTCGGGCCTACCGATCATCGTCGGCACGACCACGAAGGTTGCGCAATGTTGCGGGACACCCTCCGCGAATTCCAGCTTCGGCAATACGCGGGGGTTCGCGATCTTCCTGGCGAGGAAGTTCGTGAGGCCAACTGCGATTTCCATTGCTAAGGGAATGAACAACACCCCGGCGGGTACCGCAAACGGCCACGGGGCGAACGCGAGTATCGCCAATGCCGCCGACATTGCGAGCAGGGAGAATCCGGTCATCGAACCGACGTAAACGATTCCCGGATTTCGGAGGATCCAATTGCCGAGCCGCTTTGAAAACGGCGTGCGGTAATGCAAATCGCGAGCGAATTCGTTCCGGGTCTCGCCGATCAAGTAATCGGCGACGTGGCCTTGCGGTTGTTTCTGTTTCACCGCTGCGATGATGGCGCGGGCAACGTCCGCTTCGGGCCGTCCGCTGCCTTTCGCCAATTCTTCGATCTCGCCCCGGCAGCGGTCTCGCGTGGCGAAGTCTTGCCTCGAATACACGCCGCCCGGATCGGTGCGTAATAACAGTTCCACTTGGCTCGTCGCTTCGAAGAACGCTTTCCAATCGATGACGCTGAGAAGCCGGAGCGTCGTCACGGCGTTGCCGATCGACACTTGATTCTTCGCTTGTCGGTTGAATTCGCGGTGGCTCAATACATTGGGTTCGACCAAATATTTGCGAGTCCACTCGGCGACTTCTTCCGTGGGTGCCCCTTCCTCTCGAATGGTTTCCCACACGCAGAGGGCGTAGGCATCGCTGGGAGTATCCTTCAGCCTGAACTTCCGCTGAATCTTGGCGGCGAGAAGCGATCCGTACGCATGTTCGCGCTCGGCCATGGTTCCCAAAATTTGATCGCACATTTGCCGGAGCAATTCGAGAACCGCCAAGCGCAACATGATCGGCAGAGCCCAGATCTCGCCGATGGTCAGCGCGGTGGTTTGCTGGTATTCCTTGAGCGCCGAACGCATATCCGCTTCGGCGGGGCTGCTTTCCCCCGTTCCGATGATCTTGCTCGCCAAAGTGTAAACGCGGGGCAGGCCGCCCATCGGCCCGGTTTGAATGATCGGCAATTCGCGGTAGTACCGCCGCGGCAAGTGGGTATGGATTTGCCTTGCGACTTCTTCGATGACGTAGTAATTATCGAGCAACCATTCCGCCTCGGCGGGCACGGCTTGATTCCGCGAGACTGCGAGGGACAATACCTTGTGCGCCTCCGCAATCCGTTTGGCGTTGTCGCGAATGTGGCGAGGGAATCGTCGGCTGGGGTTTTGCCGGGCGGTGATGCCATCCGCAGCTAGCTCGGAAACGTTGCGTGAAAGAAAGTGGAGCGGATCTAAGAGGCCCGGCATAAAATCTCCCATCGAACGGAATGACACCCACCCGGATGCAACAGATGTGCCAACGCGCAAACCCGCGATGGGGAGCAACGGTTTACGCAATAACGTGAATTCGGGTGCGCGATACTGTGAATCGAATTGCTTCAGAAAGTGTATGCGAGTCGGCTTCAATAACAGCACCAAATCGCCTCGGCGTTCGGCCCGCCGTTGCCGGGTGGCATTTTCCCTTTCCCTGCGGAGATTACAGTTGACCGGAGAGCGTGGCGGTAAGTGCCAGCATTTTCGTAACGCTAAAACAATGAAATTTCGGTCACCGGAGTGATCTCCGTGCCGGTTGTGACGTTACCCGAATGAAAAATAGCGACGGACTGCGGAGGTTTCGATGACCTTCCCAGCATCATTCCAATGGGAATTTGAACCCATTTGTGCCCCCGCACCCAGAGCACAAACCCCCATCCGTAGATCGAACGCGTCCACCCTATTGGCAACGCTTTAAGGCAGAAGCATCGCTCAAGCCGACTTTTGTGCCCTCAGTTCCGCCCACCTACCCCTCCCCGGGCACAATCGCATCGACTGTCGAGGAATTCGACTGCAAATCATGAAATATCGACAATTTACAAAAGCCACCCGCCCCCACGAAGGGGAGGTCGTGGAACTTCGGATCGGCCTGGGCAGTATCGCACGCCCAAGCGCCTGCCTACTCGGAGGCTGGCGAAGAAGCCGAAGCGGGGGCCGAAACAGAAGTAACAATCATTCGTTCGTCTAAACAATAGCTCTACCCGCCGGGTGTGTCAAGTATGGGTGGTCTCCTCACGCCAACGCTACGGTATTCAACACCGCGCTCCAACGGCGGCCATTGCGTTGCTTCCACGCACCCTTGTGATACGTGTAGCCGAGGATCAACGGCAGCGCCAGCGTCGCTTCGCTGAACACCATTTGTTCGTACGCCAGATCGACCTTCCCCCAACTGCTGGCTTCCTTCAACGTGCTGCCCGAGAGGGCACCGTCGCGCACATCGGCCACGGTGATCTGCACCGCATACTTG
>JBBQWA010000114.1:0-12569 GCA_038211045.1 Gemmatales bacterium | reverse complement strand
GCTTACTTCTTCGCGGAGGCGATGTCGGCCCGGAGCTTCGTTTCCAGTTCGGTCGCTTTCAGATTGAGAATCTTCAAGCCGTTGATGGTTTGTTCCGCACCGCCATCCTTGGTGATCACGCGGTACGGAATCGAATCCTTGGTGATCTTCGAGGTATCGCCTTTGGCGTTTGCGGCGAGGATTTCCACCGAACGGTAGCCGTAGTTGAAGGGGTCTTGAACCACGGTGCCGATCACGGTGCCCGCGTTAATGGCTTTGAGCGTTTCCCAATCTTCGTCGAAGCCGACGATCTTGATGCGCGAGAGCATTTGAGTCGTCTTCGCCGCTTCTAGGATCATCGGCGGGTTGTAGGCGTACAACCCGACCATGCCGATGTCGCCGGGGATATCCACGAGGCGACCGAGAACCCCTTCCGCGTTGGCTTGAGCGACCACCGATTTGCCATCGTCGGTTTTGGCGGCGCCATCGACGAGCAAGAAGTTGCCGAACTTCTTCACCTTCATGTCGGCCTTGTTGGGATGGTTCATCGTTTCGCCTCGGGCATCCTTACTTCCGGCGAGTTCATCGAGAACCCCTTGGGTGCGTGAGAGAGCGTTGGCCGAGGTGGTGTTGCCGATGAACAGGCCGAAGGTGCCGCCGTTCGGCATGGCCCCCTTCAAGAGGCGGCCCACCGCTTTCCCGGCTTCGTAATTGTCGATGCCGATGTAGCAGAGGCGGCCGGTATCCGGGGCGTCGTTATCCATCGTTAGCAAGGGAATATCCTTGGCGATGCGCTTGAGATCGGCGGTCTGTTCCTTCGGGTCGATCACGCTCACGGCCATGCCCTTCACGCCTTGCTGTTGGAACGCGGCGACGATGTCCATCTGATCGCTCACCGCCATGTTCGTCGGCTGGCGGAAGATCACTTCCACATCGAAGTCTTGCCCAGCTTTCTTCGCACCCGATTCGCAGATGCTCCAGAAATCGTGGGTGCAGTTCGTAACGATGGCGATTTTGGTTTTCCCGGCTCCGCCCTTGCCGCAGGCGGGGATGATCGCAAATAGAGAGGCGGACATCAGAACGGTGAAGATGCGAATTACGCGCGCCACGGGGCACCCGCTTTCAGTGGAGAGGGGAGAGTGACCGAATGATAGAGAACTAGGCGGGGGCGGCAGTAAAGGCAACGAAAAAGCCTAGGAACCGCAAATGACGCGAGATCGGCTCGACCCAACTTACAAAGTTCACCTTGACCAATGCGGCACATCCGGGGCGCCGCCGAATTGTTTGGCCAAGGCGTGATTCCGTTTCGCATCCTTCAAGATCGGTGCGACCTCGTTGATTCTTGCAGTTTCGTACCCGGCATCTTTCAAAATCGTCTCGGTGATCGCTTTCGGGTTCGTACTCGGCGAGTTCAATTTATCCGAAGGTTTGCGGGCCTGCTTATCGTAATAGGCCAACTCCATCGCACGGCCCGGATCGTAATCGGTGCTGCCGTCGAGCTTCGGCCCGGCGGCGCCGGCCGGGATCGGGTCGGGCAGGCGCATGCGTTCGCGGGTGCGGGATTCGCTGACCATTTTGCCAAGTTCCGTGGCGAGCACCGCCGCGAGTTGTTCGTCCGAGGAACAGAGATTCACGAGGCCTTCGGTGATGAAGACGCCGTGGGAATCGGGGTGGAAGATTTCGGGCTCGACCATGCCGACTGTTTGAAACGTCACTTCCAAGCCCAACGCCGTGTTCGCGGCGAGAAGTTGTTGGCCGGTTTTATGGACGCGTTTGGCCGCTTCGACCGACGCGGGTTTGAGTTCCGGCGTGGCCACCTGCCCGGCTTTCTGCGAATCGCGGATCCACGATTTCATCGAATCGCAACCCGCAGCAACGATGGCGAACGCGATGGCCGCGTTGAGAAGGATCGCTCGCATATTCATCCCCGGTTCGGAACGCGTGCAATACCCCCGCGGCATTCCCTCCGCAAGGGGAATCCCTATCCCTTCAATTCCCCAATCTTGCCCCGCCGAGTTTCCCGCGATGACGCCGATGAAATACCGCATGCCCGCAGAGTGGGAGCCGCACGCCGGAACTTGGCTGGCGTGGCCGCACCGCCTTTCGGATTGGCCCGGCAAGTTCGCCCCCATCGGCCCGGTGTACGCCGAGATCGTTCGACATTTATCCCGCCATGAAACCGTGAACGTGGTGGTCGCCTCGGCCAAGCAACACGCCGCCGTGAAGCGATTGCTCGTGGCCGTGGAAGCGGTGATGGATCGGGTGAAGTTTTGGGAATGCCCGACGGATCGTTCGTGGCTGCGCGATTCCGGCCCGATCTTCGTGAAGGATTCAAAAGGCAAAACGGTGGCACTCGATTGGCACTTCAATGCTTGGGCGAAGTACAACGATTGGCAGAACGACGACCGCGTTCCCGAATTCGTGGCGAACGCCACGGGAAAGCGGCGGGTGCAACCGAAACTTGGCAAACGCCGCATCGTATTGGAAGGGGGAAGCATCGATTCCAACGGGGAAGGGTTGTTGCTGACCACCGAGGAATGCCTCCTCAGTAGGGTGCAGGAACGCAATCCGCCGCTCGACCGCAAAGGGTACGAAGCCCTCTTCGCCCAGTTCCTCGGCGTTCGCAAAGTGCTCTGGTTGGGGCGGGGAATCGAAGGGGACGATACCCACGGCCACGTGGACGATCTGGCTCGATTCGTCGGCCCGCGTACCATCGTTACGGTGATGGAAGAGAACGAAGCCGACCCGAACTGCGAAGTGTTGAAGGAAAACTACGATCGATTGAAGAGCTTCCGCGATGCGGAAGGACGGAAGTTCGATATCGTGTTGCTGCCGATGCCGAAGCCCGTGGTGTTCGGCGGCCAGCGATTGCCGGCAAGCTACGCGAACTTCTATATCGCCAATGGAATTGTAATTGTGCCGACGTTCAACGACCCCGCAGATCGCGTGGCTCTAGGTACGTTGGCCGAGTTGTTCCCGGATCGGGAAGTGGTCGGCATCCACAGCATCGATCTGGTGTATGGATTGGGTACGCTGCACTGCCTCACGCAGCAACAACCGGCGGGCGGGTGAATGTGGTTATGCGAGCGGCAGCTCTTCTCCTACCCTCTCTCCCGCTGGGGAGAGGGTCGCATCGAGCGAAGCGAGAAGCGGGGAGAGGGGCTTTGGTATAACAATCAAACCCCCTCTCCCAGTCCCGAAGCGGGACGACCCTCTCCCCAAGGGCGAGAGAGTGAAAAACCACCCGTGCTCGCTTTAATGTTCGTTGGCATCCTTCGCCGGAACGGGATATTTCTCCCGGAACGTCCGGAACGCATCGCTTTTCAAAATCGGCCCCAGATCATCGTCTTCGTAATAGGATCGGAGCGTTTCCGGCTGCGGCGACTCCTTCCCGACTTCCGCCATTACCGCTTTCATATCTCCCGCCGCAGCTTTGGCGAGGATGGCCATTAAGGTGTGTTCGCGGTTGCGTTTGGCCATCGCCTCGACTTCCCGCAGGGCATCCTTTTCCCGTTTCAACCGCACCAAACAACGAATCCGGTATTCCTCGGCCCGCCAGCGGAACCGCGACAATTCAAAACAATCGTTTTGGCGTTCGTTCAATAGCTTCCATGCGCCTTCGAAGTTACGTTCGAGCCAGAGCACTTCGAGTTCCCGGAAAGGGATGTTCAGGGAGTCCGGATCGTTGCGTCGCAGCGCTTCGATCAAACCCCGCAATTGCTCGGTATCTTTTTCTTGAACACAGATGTTTGCCAGAGTATCGAACGCATCGAAATCCTTTTCGAGAGATTCGCGGTACGAGGCCGCGGCCGAACCCGCTTTGACCCGCGCTTTGAACAAGCCGAAGCGGAATCGCCACAATTGCTGGGGTGTAGCTCGGGCCATGGCCGCACCGAAGTGCGAAACTGCCGCCGCGGCATCGCCGCGGAGCAGTTCGATTTCCCCACGGTAGAAATCGAGGAAGGGATCCGCATGGTTCGATTTCATGTGCAACTCGATGAGCACGTTCAATTCTTTGTCATTTTTGCGGTTCAGCAACCGTGAAGCCGCGGAATCGAAGGCCGCGATGGGATCGGGGGCCAGACGGTAACCATCGAGCACTCGGCCGATCTTATCCATGTCTTGAATAAACAGCGTGTTGTACCACTTCTTCTGGTATTCCTCGGGTTCGAGCTGCCACGCTTTCTTCAACGGTTCCATCGCCTCGTCCGGACGTCCGGCCAAAGCTTTGGCTCGCGCCATCGCCAAGAAAAACGCGGGCTCTTCCCCGGCATGTTCTCGGTGCGAAGCGATCAAGGCTTCCAATTCGGCCGGTTTGCTATCTTCGGCCATCAAGCCGGACAATTGTGCGAACGTTTCCTTACGGCGATCGGGGAACATCGCGTACACTTCCGTGGAACGGCCCGCACGGTGCATCGTGTATGCGAAGGTGTATGCGAAACGAGTGCGGAGCTCCGGTGCGGCGGTTTTCATTGCTCCGATGAGTAACTCGGCCGCTTTGGCCCATTCTTTGTCGTTGGAAAGCACATCCGCTTCTTCGAAGGCCAGCCACGGATCGTCCGGGTGCTTCGCCCGGTGTGCGGGGATCAATCGCCGCAACTCCGAGTAGTTGTCGGATTCTTTCAGTTCGCTCGCCAGAGTGCGGAAAGCGGCCTTGCCATCGGGAACCGCAACGCATGCCTCTGCGGCACACCCCGCCTGCGCCGCGCTCATCAGGAAGCTATCGATGAGTGTTTCGCGCGTGTCGTCCATTGGCGATTTTTCGAGCGTAGTTTTGAAAAGTGTAATCGCTTCGGCAGTTTTTCCTTTTCGCAGGTCGAGCCGAATGCGGAACATCGGAATCGTTGTGTCGGCCGGTTCGTTCTTCGCGTGAGCATTGAGCAGTTTTTCCAACACAGCATCGTTGTTGTTGTGGTACGCGAGCCAAGCCAGTTGAGTGAACGTTTCCGCACGGGGCCCGATATCGCTGTACGCGGCCATTGCCCGATCGATGTGATAACGCGCGAGTACACGGCTGGAACGGAATCGATCGAGCGATTCCGGCTTCGGCAGACGGATGATTGCGGCAGCGAACAACTTCTCCGCCAAGGCGTAACGTTCTTGCCGAACGTGAATTTCGCCCCGGTACCACGGGAGCATCGGGTCGTTCGGGTCTTTCTTGGAATGCGCGGCCACCAACGCGGCGAATTCTTCCGTCCGGTAGGATTTCATTGCTTCTTCGGTGAGGTATTCAAAAGCCGACGCGGCATCGGGTACCGCGGCGTACGCTTTGGCATAGGCTCCGGTAGCGGCCATCGCTTTCAAGAAACCTTGAACGAAATTGTTTCGGAGATCCTTATCCTTCTCGCCTTCGAGGGCTTTCTTGAACAACAACACGGCCTCTTTCGGCAGGTTCGCCCGCGCTTTGGCGAGGGAGCGGTAGTAACTGACGGGCGGGTACTCGGGATCGGTCTGCACCATAGCCGCGAGGATCGGTTCGAGTAACTCCGGGGTTTCACGGCCCGCACAATCCGTGGCGAGAGCGTCGAAGTTCTCACGGCGATTATCGAGTTTCAGAAAGCGGGCACCGAGATCGTCCAAGTTGTTTGTGGGTTCGAGCGAGTTGAGCAAGCCTTGGTAGGCTTCGGCATTCTTGGGGTTGCGGTCGAGCGATCGGCGGTAGGCCGCCGCGGCTTCCACGAAGCGGGAGTTGCCCCGGAACGCCAAGCCGAGTTCGGAAGCAATGATCGCATCTTCGCCCAAGAGATCCCGGTACGCTTCGAGGAACTTGAGAGCTTCTTCCCACCTGCCCAGTCGGTTCAATGCCATGGCTTGGAGCAAATCGAGAACGGGCATGTCCGGGCGGATCGCCCGCGCTTTCGCCGCGCTCGCGTGGGTCTCTTCGTACTTGGCCCGGCGGAGATGGATCATGGCTTGCACCATATGGTGAAGTGCCTCGACCTCGTTCGGCAGGGTTCCGACAGGAATCTTTTGCAAACGATCTTCCGCGCCGTCGATATCTCCTTCCAAAGTGACGGCTTGAATCGCTTCGTGGATCGCCCGAATTTCGTTCTGCATGCCCACCAATTTGTTCAAATCGTTATTCTGAAGCAGCGAAGCGACCGTGACCGAGAAGCGCATGCCGACATCGAGGTCTTCGTAATCGTAGATTCGCCAGGTTCCGTTGCGGCGCGTCAACCACCAACGCATTTTGATCGTCGTGTCGTCATCGTCTTCGTGGCGGACGATGATAACGGCTTCGCCCGCGTTCAAGGATTTGATCTTGCGAATATCGCTGCGGTTCCATTTCATGATCGCCGCGTTCTGCATGAGGGCGTTGCTCAATCCGGTGCGAACTCCGCTGGCAAAGTCCCGCTTCGCGAACGCATTGCGCGGAATTCCCGGGCCGAGGTCGCCGAACTCTTCGATCATCCGATCGACATCGAAACAGTTCATCAAACGATTCCGATCCGCGGCGGCGAATGCCGCGCCCAACTCTGCGAACAGCGGATCGACTTCGGGCGCAATCGTTCCGGGATCGAGGGGCGCCGTATTCCGGAACGCATCTTTGAGTTCTTGAACGCGTTCGATCGGATCTTCGGACGCGAGTTTTCTCGCACGCTGCTTCTCCCGAACCACCGCGAATGTGATCCCCACCGCCGTGAGAACCAAGAGGCCTCCGATGATGAAAAACGGCACAAGATACTTAGTTTTCTGTGGTCGATAGGGTTCGTGGGCGCGTTGTCGCGGGACAGAGCGCGAACTCTTGGGGGCGGCAGGAAGCTTTTCATCCGGGCCGATTGCCGAGCCGCAATCGGGGCACTGAGCGCGGCCTTCGGCAGGGAATTGAAGCAGGCAGATCGGGCAGGTGGTGAGTTCGAGCATTCGTACACCGATAATAGGGATGCCAATCGAAATATACTCGCTCGCGGAGCGGTTTGCAATCGCCCGATTTTTCGATCATGCGGTGGAGGAACTGCGAATGCGATCTTTCAATCCGGCGGCCATCGCGAGGAGTATACCAGCGAGTGCGGTCGTGATTGCGCTCAGCAGCAAGCTGGCGAAGTGCCAAGGGCCGAACGCGGCCTTGGCCACTGCGGCCACGGCGGGATCGGGGTCGAACCGCCAGACGCGCAATTCCGAAACGTACAGCGAGATCGGCCAACTCGCAGCAATTAATACCATCGCCAGCAGGCTTAAGCGAATCCGCCAGCGGTTTCCGCTACCCGGTTCCTTTCGCCAACCGCGCGCGCTGGCGAACGCGAGCCAACTGCAAATCCCGGCGAGGGCGAAGTACCTCGGAAACAACGGCCCCACGGCCGCCCCGGCCAATGCACTCGCCAAGTTGGAGCGCTGGATTTCCGAGGTGCCTTCCGGCACGATGGCCACATACGCGGTGCGATCGTTGGGGGAATTCTCCACGACATCTTTGAACGAATCGAAGATTGGCACGGCCGCGATGAAGTTGAAGAACGCCGCGGCCCCGAACCAGAAACCCACCGCGAGGGTGTGGATCATCCGCAGGGCGAAATCCTTGCCGGGCCCCTTCACGTTCGGCACTTCCGTACCGGCCCGCAAGCGTGCGATGTTCGACCGGTGTTTGACAATGACGATAATCGCACCCAGCAGGCAGAACAGCGTGATCGCGAAGTTGACCGAGGCGAACGGTTCCTTCACACTTAAACAGCGCGATACCAACAGGGCCACTACGGCGAAGATCGAAGCGACCGAAACGTACCGCGATGCCAGCACCACCGCGAGCCACGTGAGCAGGGCCACGGCCGTCGGGCCGGGCACCAACACCATCATCGTACCCGCACCTGTTGCTACGCCCTTGCCCCCGCGGAAGCCGAGGTAAATCGGGAAGAGGTGCCCGAGGAAGCTGGCCACGGCGGCGCCCACTCGCCACGAATTCGGTCCGCCGAATTCGTTCAACGCCTCGGTGTTCAACAGCTTCGCCAATGGTACGGTTAGTACGACGGGCAACGCCCCCTTGAGGAAGTCCAACACGAAGACGAGGATGCCGACCATGCGTCCCAGCACGCGGCCAGCGTTCGTCGCGCCGATGTTGCCACTACCGACTTGAAAGAGGTTCACCCCGCGCATCCGTCCGATGACGTAGCCGAAGGGGATGCTCCCCACGAGGTACGCGGCGAGGATCAAGAGGATGAGAATCATCATGGGTGACATCGATGTATTTTCCGAGCCGGAAGCGTGAGCGACGATTGCGTGAAATCGTCGCTTACGCTTCCGAATCCGATTGCGAAGATTTCTTCGCGGCGACCTCAGCGAATACTTCGACGAGTGCTCGATAGTGCATCTCGAATGTCCAAGCGTTGGCCGCTTCGAGTGCCGCGGCGGATGAGGATTTACGGTATTCCGCATCGAGCATCTTTGCGATCGCCCCGCCGAGTTCGGCGGCATCGTGCGGGTTATGCACCACGATGCCATTCTTGGGCGGTTGCAAGAGTTCGCTCGCCCCGTTGTACTGCGTGGTGATCACCGGCAAGCCGCAAGCGAGCGCTTCGAGTGCGACCAGCGAACAGGGATCGTAGAACGTCGGGTGAACCAAGAAATCGGCGGCGAAATAAGCATCCTTGGGTGCGGCACGGAAACCGAGGAAGAGGAATCGATCGGCGATGCCCAATCGCTCGGCTAACCGTTGGTACTTGGCGAACTTCGGATTCCCGACTACGGCGATCTTCAACGGCCGATCCTTCGGCACTTCCACAGCGGATCGGATCAGCGGGGCCAACCCCTTCAACCTGTAGTTCATCGCCACGAACAATCCGACGGGGATACTATTGTCCACGCCCCACGCTTTTCGCTGGGCCTCCCGGCGCTCACCCCGATCCTCGGCTATGAATCGCAAAGGATCGATGGCACTGTGAACCACGCGCAACCGTTCCGGGCCGATACCGTAGAACTCCTTGAAATGCCGTTCGACCATGCGGCTGTTAACGATCACGGTCGAAGCCGAAGCGCCGAGGTATTGCTTGCGTTCGAGTTTGGAGAACGACCACGACGCGAGATCGAGGTTCTTGACCACCGCGGCGAGGCCGCGGAGCAGGGCGTTGGGGCTTTTCCGGCGGTTGTGGGCAACGCTCGCCGCGTGCAAACCCCCTTGCGGGTAGAGCACATCCTGCCCCCACGTTTTGTCGAATCCGACACTCACATCGTGGCGGTTCCCCGCGAGGGCCTGTTCCACCGCCTTGGCGAAACGCCATGGCCGCAAAAATCTCGGGCCGCCGGGAACCTCCAATGGGTGATAGATCATCTCGGGCGGGAGTGCCTCGGCATCCCATCGGCATGCGTAGAGGTGAACCGTGTGGCCATCCTTGGCGAGCCGCCGGGAAAGATCGCCGATGTAGGTTTCGGCGCCGCCGCGATTGGGGAGTACCGATTCGTAGCAGAGGGCGATGTCCATCAGGCCCCCTTCGGTGCGATGGCGGGGCGCTTGGCGTTATGCTTGGCGTAGCGTTCCGCTTTCATGCGGATGAACCGGCGAATCCAAGCCGGGGGGCGTTTTGCCGGCCCCCATTCGCCTTGTCGGTAGAGCTTCCAGAAACGCAACCGATCCTTGGCGGTCACGCCGAGTTCATCGGACGAATACAGGAACTGGGCCAGATCCTTCACCACGAACCAGAGCCAGCCGAGGCGGTGGCTACCCAAGCGGTGCAGGTCGATTATGTGGACGCGACCGCGCCAGTCGGCGGGCACCGTGCGGGTGTCGGCTTCCGGGATGTAGAAATGGCAGAAATACAAATCTTTGTGAAACGTCCGCCGGCGGTGCAACTCCCGGCTCAACCGGGCGACCTCCGATACGAGGCCGCGTTTCCACGCGGCGAAGTCCGCTTCGTTCAATCGCAGGCTGGCGAGCGGCACCGCTTCGTGCAAGCCGAGTTCACCGGTGAGTTCCTCGACCGCTAAGAAGCTTTGCAGCTTCACCCCCGGCCCTCGGAATTCCCCGGCTGCCACGGCCCGCGGAACCGGAATCCCGGCGTTCGCCGCCCACTGCAAATGTTCCCATTCTTCCACCCCCGGCGACCACGCCCGTGCCGGGAAGAGCTTCGCCAGAAGCGCGCTGTACCACGGGAGTTCAAAATGCCGTTTGAGGTAGACGACCAATTCGCGGCCAGAAGTGTGGGTCAACTTCCAACGCCCGATGCTGCGGCCTTGCTTGGCGAAGAAACGGTCGGTCACCGGCACGCTCATGATGGTGCGGGGCCAATCGTCCCCCGCGAACGCTGGCCAATCTTCGGCGCTGTGCAGTAAATCAAAACCCATGCGAGTGGTTTACAGAACCCCGGCGATCAGGGTACGGCGGCCGCGGCGTTCGGCCCATTTCAAGCCGAGGTAACCGCGGAGGAACCAACCCGTTTCCGAGCGGCTCAAGCCCTGCCGAAAGCGCCAAAGATCGTAGGCTTTGTCGTTTCGCGAAAGCTTGCGTTGCAACTCGATGGCGAGCGGGGAAGCCACAAATACCTTGCCGGGGTCGCCGGCGATCACTTGGAACAGCGGTTCGGAATTATCGGCCCAGAGGCACCCGGCGGTGTGCAGCAACGCCAAAAGTTCGCCGCAGTGTTGGAGCGATAGTTTGCGTTCCCACGCGGTGCGCTCGGGCTGAACGAAGTATTCTTCCCACGGTACGGCGTCGTCGATCCGTTCGTACGCCACGAAAGATTCGTTGGAAAACGCCGAGGTGTTCCGTTGGCCGAAGGCGTAGAGGGCGGGGGCGGGAATCGCGTGGCGAGCCAAGTGGAACAGAACGCGAGCACAGCGGGCCGCCGGGGAACGCCAAGGCCGTTCGCGTATCGCCGCGACGGTGCGGCCGAGAACATCCGTTGTGAAGAACCTTTGAACGATCCCGCGTTGCCCCCCGGTAAACGTCACCCATTCGCTACCGTTTAGAGGGGCTTCTTGGTTTCGGTAGAACGGTTCCACTGCGGCGGGGATCGGCCAATAGCGGGCCAACTCGGGGATGGCCACCACGGCTTCGCCATCCAGCCAGACAAGGCGTTGGGTACAATCGCTCTTTTGCTGCTGACGAACCGAAGATCGCTTCGATACATACTCCGACGCGAATTGAATCGCCCGCACGTGTTCGCAGAATCGCGGCAGCGGTTCGTGATCGGGATTGCCGCGACGGTTCGCTTTCACCACGCGGCGGTAGGCCCAGAGCAATCGCAAACGATCGCGGGGGTTCGCCTGCTCCGAGGCGATGGTCGCATGCAAGGTTCCGAGCCACTTCGCCCGTTCCGCATTCGTCGGAACTATCCCAACCCGGCACGATTGCCAATCCAAGAGCGCCAACTCGAATGTTTCGGGGATCACGAACAAATGCTTAGCCGAGAGTTCCGGCGTGCCGAAGTTCGCCTCGTGCAGTTCCGCGAGGTACTTGCCGATGCGCTCGGCGAGGGCGGGCCGTTCCGCAATGCGGGGCAGGGCGGTGGGAAGATCGCTCGCCCCTCGGAATTCCTCGGTCATCAGGAACGCCCGACCGTTGGAATCTCGGCCGTAGGCAATCCACTGTGGCGCCGGTAATCGGGCCGCATCGAGCTTGCGGAGAACATTCGCTTCGCGTTCGGAACGCGAAACCGCGCCGTCGCCGTGCCACCAGTTTTTGAGCCGCGTGCGGAGGCCGATCACCAGTTCCCGCTTCACAAACACGGTGCGTTCGGGCAGTTCGATTTGGGCGACGTGCCGATCCGGGTGCCCGCAGACGATCTCGCCGCGGAGGGCCATCGCATCCTCGGCAGTGCGTATGCCGCAATCCCGCAGCCACGTTTGAAACATCGGATGAACCACGAGGAATCCCCCTCGAAGGGTATTCCGACGGATCGGTCGAAGTCTGGCAATTTTCGCTTCATCATAAAGCATGGCGGCGCTCCGTGCGACGGGTGGAATCCAATAATCGGTTGGCGGCTTCGAGCACTTCTCCCGGCATCAGCGTCGTCATGCAGCGGTGGTCAAGCGGGCACACGCGTAACTGGCACGGCCCGCAGGGCACCGGCTTCTGAATGTGCACGGCCTTGGGGAAGTACGTTTCCGTCCAGCCGATGTGGGTCGGGCCGAACAGGGAAACCACAGGGCGATCGAATGCGGCGGCGAAGTGCCTCGGGCCACTATCGGTGGTGATGAGCAATCCGAGCCGCTTCACGATGGCTTTGGTGTATCCGATGGAAAGCGGTTCCTCAGCCAAGGCGATCACTTCGCTCCGGCCCGAAGCCGCGGCGATCTCCCTCGCGGTTTCGCGTTCGCGCGGCCCGCACAACACGATTACTCCGCACCCGTGGCGTTGCACCAACATCCGTGCGAGTTCCGCGAACGATTCGGTCGCCCAATGCTTCGAGGATCCGAACGCCCCACCGGCGTTCAACCCCACTACGAAGGGGAAGCGGTTCAACTTCCACTTGGTCCAGGTTTCCTCGGCGAGGGCTTCGTCGTGCGGCGTAGTGAAAAGTTCCATCCGGTAGCCGGGGTCGGGCACGCCGAGGAGTTGCACCACGCGATTGTAATCGTCGATCATCGGCACGGGGCGGTAGCTACCGCGGGGGCCACGGGCCGGGTAGAGCCGCTGAGTGAGAAGGAAATCGCGGAAGTAGCGGGCG
>JBBQWA010000113.1:0-12609 GCA_038211045.1 Gemmatales bacterium | reverse complement strand
CACCCTCACGCCTCGCACGGCACGCAGAACTACCCGATCCAAGTGGCCGGTGGCAACGCGCTCGGCTTCAAGCATGGCAAGTTGCATGCGTTCGAAGGCAACAAGAAAGTGCCGTTGGCGAATCTGTTCGTTTCCATGCTGGATGCGGTGGATGTGCCCACCGAGAAGTTCGCCGATAGCACCGGAGCGATGACCGAAATCCGGGGGTGATCGGCGTTCGATCAATCGTCGGTGTAAGATGCGGCTGGCTATCCCGAGAACGGTCGTCACGTCGTTAGTATCAACCTACCGCTCGGGGAAAACTTCGGCATCCGATTCCCGAGCCCCTGCTAAAATGGCGGTACCTTCCGGGATCGCCTCCCATGCGCCGCCGCGGCCTAACACTCATCGAACTGCTGGTAGTCATTGCGATTATCGCGCTACTGATCGGGCTATTGCTGCCCGCGGTTCAAAAGGTGCGGGCCGCCGCCCGCCGCATCGCCGATATGAACGCCCAGAAGCAACTCGGCCTCGCGGTGCAGAACTACATCGCCGCGAACAACGGCGATCTCCCCCCGGCGTTTACCACCGAGAACGGCAAAGAACGCTATTGGTTCGGCAACTGGGATCAAGCCACCGGGAATCTCGATATGCCCGGCGGCCACCTCATGCCCTACCTCGAAAACAGTTCCGCGATCTTCCAATCGCCGGCCAAATCGCCCGGCAAAGTGATGCTGACGTACGACGCCGGAACCGGCGGCTACGGCTACAACCGCAACCTCCAAGGCATCACCACTTCCACGGGCCGATACGTTCCGGTGAAGCTCGCCCAAATCTCGGCGACGAGCCGGTTGATCGCATTCGCCCACGCGGTGGGTGTCGATTGGAGCAAGCCGAACATGATCGAAACGCTATACATTTTGCCCCCCTCGGCGGGCACGCCGACGGTGCATTACCGCATGACCGGGAAGTTCGTTCACGCGTTGTTCTTGGATGGGCACGTCGAACTGCGCGGGGATCGCACGCGGAACGCCTTGAGATCCAGTCTCCCCGCGAACGCGGGGGCGTACTTGGATAGCGAGAATATCTTCGACATCGGCACGACCGACGAATTGTGGAGCCTCGATGGCCACCCGTGAATTCCGATCAATACTTAGGCACGGGGAAAGGCGAGACGGAATCGAACATCCGTTGTTTCTCCGGCTGGCCGTCCTTGCCGATGACGGGCTTCTTGGTTCCATCCAGCATGTCGAAGGTGAGGCCAATCAAGAGTTTTTGTACGCGGAGCAGTTCCGGATCGTCCGGGGCGTCGAATTCGCCCACGGTGACGATGCTGCCTGTGCGGTGGTGCAATACGAACGCTTTGAACGGGCCGTTCTTCATATCCTTGTGGCTCAATGCCTGGGCGAAGCCTTCGGCCTCCGCGGCGGTCACATCGAACAGGCTGCGTTCCTTCGTGCCGTACTTCAAAACTTTTTCCACGAGCGATTGTTCGGCCTTCTCGTCCTTACCCACGAACCGCATCGGCACGCTGAACGATCGCACGATCAACGTCCACGGCTTCTTCGCCCGTAGAAGGTTGTAAGTGCCTTCTTCGTTCATCTTCACCACGAAGGGTTCGAGCTTGCCCTTCTCTTCGCGGTTCGCACTCGCTTGCATCGGGTTCGGTACCACGATGGCCCCGCGGTACGGGTTCATGTAGTTCGATGCGCTCTTCCACTGTTCTTCGCCGGGCTTCGACCCCGCTTCGGCGCCCACCATCGCGCGATCCATCAACGATACATCGGCGGGATCTTTGAAGTTTCTCACGATGTTTAGAGCTTGCCGAGCATCCACATCGCTCTTGAAACCGCCGATCAATACGGCCCATTGTTCCGGCGTTTGCTGGTAAGGCATCGGCACTTTGATGGTCGGCTTGCGGTCGTCGATGAACACGTTGCCCGTGGCCTCAGCCTTCTTGCGTTCCTGTTCCAGCTGCCGCAAAAACGGCTCGGCCTTGGCCCGCTCCTTCTCGCGGATCGCTTCGATTTGCGCGATTTCCGCTTTCCGCTCGATACCGTTGCGCTCGAACACGTAAGCGGCGGTCTTGTAAGTCGTGCGGATTTCCTGCACCAACTTCTCGGCGAACACGCGAGAGTTCGGCCCGACGTACGCGCGAATGCAGATCATCCACGGGCCGTGATCGAGCTTCACCGCCCACGGGTGCTGTTGCTGATTATTGGGGTCGATGGTACTCGGAATCGGGCTGATGCGTTGCGCGGGGGCCGGGGTGCTTCCCGGTTGGGCCATGGCCACCGATGCGAATACCAACCCGCTCGCCAAAGCGTATATCCCACGCATGGTGCGCCCTCCGAATTCCGTAACGTTTGAATGAAGCGGGCGAATAACCGAAAGCGTTGTGTAACACCAGAGCAGTTCTCAGCGAAACTTGAACGCAAATCGGTAGAATTGGGATACTTCCAAACCTACCTCCGAGGGCGATCCGATGCGTACGTTGTTGATGGCAGCATTTGCTGCCGGTATTTTCGCGGCCACGCCGCAGGCGTTCGCATTGAGGATTGCGATGCCGAATTACCAAACCTCGCAGAAGGCGGCGATGGCCGAGGCGGTAGTGGTCGGCAAGGTCACCTCGATCGAAGCCGAGCGGGTGGAACTGGTAGCCTATCCCGGTGCCAAGGAAAAACTCTCCTTCCAAGTGGCGGTCATCAAGATCGAGACGAGCTTGAGCGGGGCGAAGAATATCACGCACATCAAAGTGGCCTTCGCTCCAACCGCTCCGGGTGCTCCCGAAGTGCCCATGGGTCGCCCGATCCGCCAGGGCGCCGGGCCGGTTCCCTTGGCCGTCGATCAAGAGGGGATCTTCTTCTTGATGCCGCACTCGGGGGGTTCGAGCTTCATGACGATCCCCATGGGCTTCGATCCGATTCCGGCCAACGCGGCCAATTACAAAGAGGAACTGGCGAAGATCACGACCGTGGGTACGGTGCTCGCCGATCCGCTGAAAGCGATGCAAGCAAAAGCTCTCCCGGAACGTCAAACCGCTCTCGCGGCTCTCACTCTGAAGTACGCCACTCCTCCGATGAATGGCGGGGCGGTCGAACAAGTTCCGCTGCCGAAGGAACTCTCGCAGGCAATTCTCGCCACGATCCTCGAGATCGATTGGACACCCGTGAAGAACCCGGAACCGGGTTACGATTACTCGGCGACCGGGCCGCAGTTGGCCTCGCGCTGGGGCCTGTCTCCGGGCGCCAATGGTATTCCGAAGGTCGTGGTGAAGCCGGGGGAGAACTACCAAACCCGTTGGAAGCAAGCCTTGGACACTTGGGCCAAGGCCGATGGCGAGAAGCTGGTGCTGAAAAAGTACGTGCCGAAGCAACAGCCGCAGAAGTGAATGGCTCGCCGTTCGCGGGACGCGCCGCATACAATTTCTTGGAACCGATCGCGTTCTGCGAACGTCTGAATCTCGCACTCCGGAATTTTCGCCGAGGATCTCCCCATGTTCCGCCTTCGATCGCTCGCTTGGTTGGGTCTGTTCGCATTCCCCGCTCCGAGTTACGCCCAACCCCAAGAACTGGGGCCTACGAATGTGTACGATCTCGCCCGCGCCCTGCGGGATAACGGCCAAGCCGATTTGGCCTTGGAATACCTCGACTCCCTCGTCAACAAGTTGCCGAAGGGCCAACAACCGGAGTTGAAGCTGGAACGGGCTAAGGCCCGGTTGGAACAGGCGAATCAGGAACCGGTCGATGCCGTGCGGGACGATTTAATCGGCGTGGCAAAGAAGGAGTTTGAAGAATTCATCAAAGCTTTCCCCGCACACCCGCGCGTGGCGGAAGCGAACATCTCGCTGGCCCGCGTGACCACCTTGATGGGCAAACAGCAACTCGGCCGTGCGGGCAAAGCGGAAGCCGAGAAGCCCGAAGAAACCCCCAAACTCCGCAAGGATCAAATGGCGTTGGCCCGGCCGTACTTCGAAACCTCGGCGAAGCAGTACGCCGCCGCCGCGAAGAAGCTCGAAGACCAAGCGAACGCCGCACTCGCGGTCGCCACCAAACGCGAACTCTTCACCGGGCTGTATCAGGCGCTGCTCGATCAAGCCATCAATCAATACTACCTCGGCGATTCCTACGGCAAAACCACCGTGAAAGCGGAAGTGACCGAACGCTACAACGCTTACAAAGCGGCTCGCACGCATTTCGCCGAACTCGCCAAACGCGATGAAAAGCACCCGCTCTGTTGGGTGGCGAAAGCGTGGGAAGGCGAATGCAACCGCCCCATGCAGGAACTCGGCAAGGCCGACAAAGTGAACGACGAAATCAAGGCGGCGTGGAGCAAAGATCCGCGCGGGGCACCCGCGGCGGGTTACCGCATGTCTCGCTTCTTCGCCATCCGCGATAAATGGCTCGAAGCCGACGGCAAAGGCGCGACACCGACCGCATTCCAGTTGGTTCGCAGGCTCGCCGACGAATGGATGAAAGATTACCGATCCGCGAAGCTCACGCCGGAACACTACGCGGTGATGTATTACGTCGCCACGTCGAACCTCGACGAAGCCATGATCACGGTGAAGTTCGACGACAAGACCAAGACCACCAGTATCTCTGATACCTCGCGCACGCTGCTTGCACGGGCGGAACGGGATTTTCGATCGCTCATGCAATCGGACAACGATTACGACAAACGGGCGGAAAAGGAACGGATGAAAATCATCCGCCTGCTCGTGGGTGAGGGAACCAAGAGTCCCGCCAGCATCAACACGTTCGACGAATGCCACATGACGATGCTGGTGGTGAATTCCAAGCTGAACACCTTCCTCCGGGAAACGCCGCCACCGGAGGAAGGCTCGGACGAAAAAGCGAAGAAGGATTACAAGCAAAAGAAGGACGAACTCTTCAACCGCGTGCTCGCCTTGTTGAACCGCGAAAAAGAATTGCCGGTGCCCAAGGAATCGCAGAAAGAGGCGGCGAACAGTCAGATCATGGTGATCTACTTGTACCGCCAAGCGGGCCGCACCTACGAAGCGGCCGTGATGGCCGAGGCGTTGGCCCGTTCCGCGCGGGTGTCCGCCACGATCGCGAAAGCCGGGGAGAACGCGGTGTACGCCTATCTCGAAGCGTACCAAAAGAACGACGCCGGGGACGAGGAATCCAAGGCCGTCGATCTTTCCAAGGCCCTCGCGGTCGCGGCCTTCCTCGACACGGCTGTGCCGGATGAACCCGCCACGGAAGAAATCCGCCTCACCCAAGCGAAACTGTTGGTGCAATCGAAGCGCTACCTCGATTCGTTCAACGTGCTCTGCAAGATCAAGCTCGGTTCCAATAGCCTTGTCGAAGCCCGGTTGCTCCAAGGGGGAATCGCTTACGAATTGCTCCGGCCGAAATCGCCGATGGAAGCCCCAGCAGAAAAGAAGGACGCCATCCGCGCGAAAGCCATCGCCGATTTGGCCCGCGTGCCGGTGCCGAGCAAGCCGAGCGACGCGTTGCGGTTCGTGAAGCTCAAACTTCAACTGGCGCAACTGTACCTCACCGGCCCCGCCTCGGGCTATCCGGCCGCCGAAAAGGTGGTGGTCGATACCATCGCCGTTATTTCGACGCTACCGGGTTTGTCCGCGGAAGATAAGCTCGCCATGCAAATGCAAGCGGAGATGATTCACATCGATATCGTGTACATGCAGGCGATGCCATTGTTCAAGGACGGGAAGTATAAGGAGTGTTCGGATCGCTTCGTGCCGATGCTCATCTCGATTGCGAAAAGCGGCCCGGCCGCGAACGACTCGAAGATTCCCGCCGATTTGAAGATCACCGCCGGCCGCCTCGATACGATGCGGTTGGATCGGCTCATTATGCCGTCGCTTTCGGCGCGGGCACGACAAGGGGAAATCGAAAGCTGCACCGAACTCTTGGATTTGGCCAAGCTCTTCGGCGGCGACCTCTCGAAGAGCGTTTCGGCCGTCTACTCGGTGATCGAGCAGGCCCGCTTCCAAGTGGACAAATTTCGCGCGGAGAATAAGCCGGCCGAAGCGGAAGCGCTCATGGGCAAAGTGACCGTGATGCTCAACAAAATGCTCGAAGAAAAGAACATGACCGCCGGGATGAAGTACGGCCTCGCCAAGGCGTGCCGCGATCTCGGCCAATTCCCGAAGGCGATCGAACTGCTTTCTCAAATCCCCAAGCCCAAAAACATCGGCCCGAAGCAGCCCGAACGCTCCACGGATACCGATAGCGAAGAAGTGCAAATCGCCAAAGGCGCCGCACTCCAAGTTTACAACGACGAAATGAAAGTGGTGAACTTGTACAAAGCCGGGCAACTCGAATACGCCCGCGTTTACCGGCACGCCAAGATGTTCCCCGAAGGCGACGCCTTGTACGACGAAGTCCTCGGCAAAGCCGATGCGGATAAATCGAAGCACCGCAAGGGGGGTTGGGCCGCCAACATGACCGACTTCCGCAAAGAATACTTCGCCTATTGCGAAGCCAAAGCCACCGCGACGGCGGATCTCAAAGCCGCAACTCCGCTGTGGATCGATGCCATCGGCAATTGGGATAAGTTCGTCGGCGAGTACGCGAAGCTGGTAATCGATCCGAAAATCAAACCGGAGTTGAAGCCGCGGATGATGGCTTTGTACTACGAAAACTACTTCGAATCGAATCGCTGTGCGATCGCCGCCAACATCGCCCTGTACACCAGCAAGACGGAGATTCTCAACAAGTTTTGGGAGAAGCGCGGCAAAGCCATCGCCGAGTTCGAGATTAAGAATCCGAAAATCCCCAACGATGTCCGGGCGAAATACCGCGAACTCTTGCTCCAATACAAAGCCCTCGAACCGCATTACAAAGCGGCGGGTGGCCTCGGCTTCCCCGATGTGGCCGAAGAGGAACCGAAGCCCGAAGTTCCCATCACGCAAAAATAATTGATAGCCGCTCGGGTGGCGTGGAGCACCGTGCCCGAGGTCAATTCATTCTGATCCGATTCGATCTGCGGTTGATCCGCGTCATCTGCGGCTACTCATTGGATCGTGTGCGGCGGAGAATCGTTACGATATCGTTTCAGGCGATCTAACGAGAGCCACTGTCTTTGCTTTCTACCCGTCGGTATCCCTTGAATTCCGTATTACCGGAGCTTACCTGATGATCGCCCTTCGTTCCACCGCACTCCTCGCCCTCGCTTTCGCCGGGGGCGCCGCCCTCGGTCAAGCCCCGACGGATCGCGTCCATTACCGCACCCCCGATGGCAAAACGGCCACGATCACCGGAGAAGCCAAGGAATCGGCCAGCGGTGTGACTATCACGGGCGCCGATAAAAAAGAAACCAAGATCCCCCCCGGGCAGATGCTCCGCGTAGATTACGGCGACGGCAACGTGCCCGGCATCGACCGCAACGCTCAATTGGTGGCCGTGGCCTCCGAATCCGGTACCGATATCGCCAAAGCGGTTGCCGCGTACACCGCGCTGTTGAAGACCGCCACCTCGGCGAAAGCGAAACGCTATGCCGGGTTCCGCGAAATCATGTTCAAGGTGAAAGACAACGATCAGAAACTCGGCGACGACTATAAGAAGGATGCCCCCGCGCTCGCCGCGAAATGCCTCGCTTACGCCAATGAACAAAAGGCGAGTTGGGAATCGTGGATCGTAGCCCGCACCGCCGCCCGCATCTTCTGCGAACTCGGCGATCTCAAGGCGGCCACCGCCGCCGCCCGCGTGCTCACCAGCAATGCGGGATTGTCGGCCGAATTGAAAGTGGAAGCGAAGTTCTGCGAACTCGCATACATGTTCCGCGAAGGGGATTTCGGGGGGGCGCGTTTGCTTCAAGCCGAGGTTCAAAAGGAAGCCGTCACCCCCGGCCAAGCCGATCGCGCCCGGATGTACGAAGCCGCATTGAAGGTTCTCCCCCCGCCCGCCGCCGCCGAGGGGATGGCCCCGGCGAAGCCCGCCGAAGCCGTCGCCGCGTTGGAAAAACTCCTGAACGAGACGAAGGATCCGATGGCGCGTTCCTGCGGCTATGCGATCCTCGGCGAGTTGTACATCGCCTACAAACTGCCCCGGGAAGCGCTGTGGGCCTACCTGTGGGTCGATGCGGTGTACAATCAAGATCGGGATGAACAAGTGAAAGCCGTAACGCGATTGATCGAATTGTTCGAGGTGCTGAAGGAAAAAGATCGCGTCGAACAATTCACCGACCGCTTGCCGAAAGTGCGTTCCTCGTGAGTGGCTTTGAATACACGGCGGGTGCGGGGCACTTGCCGCGGGGGCAACGTAAGCCTACCATTCGTTCATCGGGGCGGTAGCTCAGCTGGGAGAGCGCTGCGTTCGCAATGCAGAGGTCAGGGGTTCGATCCCCCTTCGCTCCACTCGATATGGCGAGCCGGAAGCTTCAGCCCACGGTGTGTTTGAATACACCGGGGGCCGACGCTTCCGGCTCTCTTCAAAACCGCACTTCAACTGGAATCCCTTTCCGGGTAGCATCTACAATTCGGAAGTCGATTCCTTCGTCCGTAGTCCCTTCGGAACTGTTGCATGTGGTGGAATGCGAAAGGCCCTAGCCCCGGCCCTGCGGAAGTTCGAAGCCGGCTCACCGACGAACATCGGAGCCGCACGATCCGCTTGGGTTCCAAGGCGTTCGTTCGCGCCACGCTCGCTTGGGCGATCACGCTCGCCGGGGTTGTCCTCGCTCCGTGGTGGGCGAAAATCCCCTTGGCGTTGCTCAACGGCGGCATCATCTCCACGCTCTTCCTCGTCGGGCACGATGCGGGCCACGGTTCGCTCTTCCCCCGGCGTTGGATGAACCGTTTGTCGGGCCGCATCAGCTTTCTACCGTCGCTTCACCCGTACACATCGTGGGTTCACACGCACAACCGCTTGCACCACGCCTTCACCAGCATTAAAGAAAAAGATCCCGGGTTTCCGCCGCTCACCGTGGAAGAATACGCCCAACTTTCGATGTTCGGGCGTTGGCTGCACCGCCGCAAACGCACGTGGTACGGCCTCGGTCTCTTCTACTTCCTCGACATGTGGGCGAAGTGGGAAGCGTTCCCCACGCGGGCTCGATCGCCGAAGAATCCCAAAGCGTTCCAACGGGATCGGGCGCTCGTGTTCGCCTTCGCGGTCGCTTGGATCGGCGGCCTCGGTTGGTACGGTTGGGAAAGCGGCGACGGGGCCATCGAAATGATCGCCGTGGGGTTCGTGCTGCCGCAGCTCGTGTGGAATTGGCTCATCGGCTTCGTGATTTTCCAACAGCACACACACCCGAACATCCCGTGGTTCTCGGAACGGGATTTGCCTTCGCCGACCTTTTTCGATGCCCAAGTTCGGGCGACCCCGCACGTCGAACTCCCGGTGCAGTTCCGCGGGGCGATTCGGCACATCATGGAACACACGGCCCACCACGCCGATCCGATGGTGCCGCACTACCGCTTGGCCTCGGCGCAGCAGGCGCTCGAAGATGCCTACCCCTACGAAATCCTCAAGGATCATTGGACGATCCGCCGCTTCCTCCGCATCTTCCGCATCTGTCGCCTGTACGATTACTCGAATCATCGTTGGCTCGATTACGACGGGAAGCCGTTGACGGGCGCCTTGTTCCCCACGAAGCCGGTAGACGTGAAGCGGATGGAAGGAATGCTCTCCGAGTTGCCGTTGAAAGCCTCGGCGTAGCTCGCGGGAGGCCCGTGCCCAAAGTCGTATTCGCCCCGGCACTCGCACGCTGGCTGCGAACTCACCCCCGAAGGATCGGCAGACGCAGCACCACGGGCGGGTTGTGGATCAGCGAAGATGCGGGGATGAACTGGAAGGAAGTGAACCTGCGATTGCCGCCGATCCACGCGGTGAAGTAGATTTGAACATCACCCGAGAAAATAGAACAACGATTATCACATCAGTAGCCCGCGATTGCGGAGGTACCCGAGCACGAGCTTCTCGAAGGGAACTTGGTTGCTGGTGAACAAGTACGTCATGCCGCGGCGCGTGGCGAACGCGCTGATGGAACCTCGGAAGGCGTTCAACGTCCGTTGGTAACGTTCCAATAGCGGGGCACTGATGGTCACCTCGGCTTGGTCGCCGTCTTCGAGATCGGTGAATTTCAAATCGCCGGTGTATGGCGGGTGAATCTCTTCTTCCGCCAGAATCTGGATCGCGTACACATCGAGGTTGCGGGCCGCGAGGAAGCGCAGCCCTTCTTCGAACCCGCCTTTGTCCATGAAGTCCGAGAGTACCACGGCGATGCCGCGGCCGCTCGTTCGCATGCTGTAGCTTTTTAGCGAACGGTTGAAGTCGCCGCTGCCGCTGGCTTCGATCCCGTCCAGGTGTTTTACCATTCGCCAAACGCTGGGCCTGCCACGGAACGCCGGGGAGCGCGTCGCCGTTTCGCCGCCGATGGTTTCGATGGAAACGCGATCCATGTTCGATAAACCGACGAAGCCGAGGGCCGCCGCGACCTGCTTGGCGTAGCGGAGTTTGCTGGGCGAACCGAATTCCATGGAAGCGCTGGTGTCGATCAACAAGTGAACGTTCAAATCTTCTTCTTCTTGGAACAATCGCACGAAGAGTTTTTCGAGCCTGCCGAAGAGGTTCCAATCGAGGAAGCGGAGATCGTCGCCGACGGAGTACGAACGGTAATCGGCGAACTCGCTGCCGCGGCCCTTGCGTTTGGAAAGGCGGTCGCCTTTCATGCGTCCCGCGCGCATGCGTTTGGAGATGAGTTCGAGCGATTCCAACCGACGGAGGAACTCCGGTTGGAGGAGCGGGCCATCGGCGGATAGCGGAGCGGCGGTGGGCATGGAAGTTAGTGTAGCGGCAAGAACAGGCTCGCACGAGAAGTTGAGCGCGAAGCGATTGAATGGGGGCGGTTCGCAGGATAAGATAACGACGTATGTTTGTCAATTTCTTCGGAGCAAACGATGGTCATCCGAATCGGCACCGAGTTGGAGTCCGCCATCGCCGAATCGGCTCGCCGCAGTGGTAGTACCGTGCAGGAGCTCGTTCTGACAATCTTGAATCAACGATTTCTCAACCAGAGCAGACTCGCCCCGAGAGACGAATGGGAACGACGCCTTCTGGCGTCCGCTTCCGATTGCGGCGTGTCACTTCCCAATTCGGCACTCACCAGCGAAGCGATCTACGACTGATGGCATTCTTCTTCGACACCAGCGTTTTGATTCGACTGACCAACACGGGCGATACCGATCATTTGGTCGCTGTGGGGGCGGCGTTGGAATTGCACCGGCGCGGAAAGTCGGTTTATGTCACGGGTCAGAACTTCGTCGAATTTTGGAACGTTGCAACCCGGCCACTCGGGGTCAACGGATTGGGCCTCTCCGTTGCAGAAACCGATTCGCGCTTGGCCGTGTTTGAAGCCTCGTTCACACTTATCGAAGAAACGCCCGCAGTGTACCCAACATGGCGGACTTTGGTTCGCGATTTGGGAGTGATTGGCAAACAGGTTCACGATGCACGATTAGTTGCGGTTTGCCACGTTCACGGTATCACCGATATTGTTACGTTCAATACGGGTCACTTCACGAGATTGGCCAGTTTCTGGCCAGGCATTCGTGTAATCGATCCGGCAAACATCTGATTCGTCATTGAATGGAATATAGCAATGCCGGGCGGCGGACGTTACAACCGTGGAAAGAACAAATCGCTTGCGGAACTGACACGCCGGGAATTGGTCGTTTAAATCATGTGGGTTACGCCGATTCAAGCGGTGATTGCGGCGCTTGCGTTCTGGGTGGCTTACGGTGATGGTTAGACGAAACGTTCGACAACTACGCACATCGCAGCAATTGTGATCGGCATCGCATTAGTGGTTAGCACTTTTACGGAGTTGATAAAAATACGCAGATTATGGTTGCGACGCACTCCCAGCGACGACTGATTTCGGAGCGCTGCCCCGCGAAACGGAGATTGGGAAGGAGTCGGGAATCTTGCACATCCGCCTTCCGGAAATGGTTTTTACTCGTCGCTCTCTGCAACCGCTTCGTCGTGGGCGACCGCGAGCCAGCCTTAGGCGGCTTCTCGCAGATTCGCCCGGACTTCATTGAGCGTTTCACCTTGGGTAAAGCATCCCGGCAGGGCTGGAATTTCCGCCGAGTAGCCGCCCTCGCGATTGGCGGGGCTTCGAGGGCGGCACTCATTGTCAATCTCCGCGATACTTTCGAACTGATAAATTCTACCGCAACTCACCACCGCACGGTTAATTCCTTGCCGCGGGCGGCTTCTAGAATGTCGATGCTTTTGCGGGTGGCGTTGGTCTTGTTCAAACGTAACAGTTTCAGTTTGGTAAGATCTTTCAATTGTTCCACGCCGGGGTCGCCGAACTTGGTGCCGGAGAGATTGAGTTCTTCGAGCTTCTTCATCGAGAGGAGCACGGGGGCGCTTTTATCCGTAATCGCGGCGTCGATCACGTCGAGTTTCTTGAGATTCACTAGCTTTTTCAGGCCAACGAAGGAAATATCGTTGAGCTTCGATTCGCCCAAAAACAGTTCGTTCAACGCCCGAATGCTGCCGATGGCCACGGCTTCTTTATCGGTGAGTTGGCACTTCACCATGCCGAGGATTTGAAGGTCGTGTAATTCTTTGAGTGCGATGAACCCGGCTTCCGTACACGGTGTGGCATCGGTAATCACGATCGAACCGA
>JBBQWA010000112.1:0-12625 GCA_038211045.1 Gemmatales bacterium | reverse complement strand
CGAGATGCGATAGGTGAAATTGGAAATGCTCACATTGACAATATTTTGAGTTATTGGAAGTCTGAATTTCGTCAAAAACTCTTACCTTATGCAATCGGTGGATACCTGCCAAGCTGAAAGCTTCACGCAGAGGCTTTTGATTTCATACACATGAAATGGTAACGGCTATGCAATCCCACCTTTCCCCCGAAGTTCTAGCCCGCATCGACAAGCTCGAACTCGACGCCAAACAGGTCGTCGAAGGGTTTCTCGCCGGGCGGCACCGCAGCCCCCGCCACGGCTTCGCCGTGGAATTCGCCCAGCACCGCGAGTACGCCCCCGGCGACGATACCCGCCACATCGATTGGAAAGTCTTCGCACGCACCGAACGCTACCACCTTAAACAGTACGAACAAGAAACGAACCTCGTCGCGTGGATGGTGATCGATGCGAGCGAAAGCATGACGGTCGGGCCGATAGGGCGAACCAAGTACGATGTCGCGTGCATTCTCGCGGCGGCCTTGGGTTACCTGATCGTACAACAAGCCGATAGCCTCGGGTTCCAACTGTACGGATCGAAGTTGCGGAGCGGTGGCCGGTCGGGTGGCGGCACGGGCCGGGTGCGCGAATTCCTTCGAGCGTGTGCGGAAGGGCCGTTCGCGGAACCGGCGGATACCGGTCGGGCACTCAAGGAAATGGCATCGCAACTGGGGCGGCGCGGGATCGTGTTCGTGTTCAGCGATTTGTTGGACGATGCCGGGGCGTTTCACGAGGGGGTGCGAATCCTCCGATCGCAGAAGCACGAAGTGGTCGTGTTCCAAGTGCTGGATGCAGCCGAACTCGATTTCCCCTTCCGCCAACCGACGTTATTCAAAGGTTTGGAAAATTTGTTGGAACTGAGCACCGATCCGCTTTCGATCCGGGAAAGCTACCTCGCGGGGTTGCAGAAGCACTTGAACGAAGTCGAGAATGTCTGCCGCGCATTGGGAGTCGATTACGTTCGCGTTCGCACGGACGACGATTTGGGGATCGCGCTCGCGGGGTATTTGCAGAAACGCGGCGGCAAGTGATCTTGGCGAGCCGGAAGCGTGAGCGCCCGGAGTCTTGCGAACGAATCTCTTGGCTCTCACGCGACCCGGGTCGCCGGGACTGACTCCGTGATCACTTCGCGGGAAGCGGATAGGCCTTCAGAATCGCATCGAGGCGCTTCTGATAATCGGCGGGGGGAACCTCGAAACCTTTCAAGTTCCACATCATCATCATCATCTTGCCGGAACTGGTTTGGTTGGCGGTGGCGAGGCCATCTCGCAGGCGCTTGGCGTCGTCTTCGGAGATCGCCCCCTTCGGGTAAGCCACGACTGCGGCCGGGAACATCTCTGATTGGTGGAGAATCTTCAACCGTTTGAACACGCCGGGCTGCAGTGTTTGATAGCCTTCCAACGCCCCGATATCGACGAGTGCGGCAGTTTGTTCGCCATTGGCCACCGCATCGAGGATTTCATCCGGGGCCATGTTCAATTTCGTGACGGGTTTCGCGCACCCGTTGGGTAGCCCGGCGCGGAGCTTCTCCAAGTAAGCGATGGCGTGCGCTTTGGCCCCGCGCGGAATGGCCACCGTTTCGTCCGCCAAGTCGGCCAACTTCTTGTGCTTGCATTCGCAGTTCACCACCACCATCGCCTGAACCTTGTTTCCCAGTGGCATCGTCACCACCAGCGCTTGCAACTCGGGATAGAGTTGCTGAGCCCAAGCGAATTCAAAGCCGTGGAACACGCCGATTTGAACTTTCTTCTCGCGGAGTTTGTCCACGAGGTCGATTGGCTCTTTGAACACTTCGACATCGCCGGTGAAGCCGGTTTGTTTCTGCACGAGATCGCGGAAGGGCTTGGAAAGGGCTTGCACCATCGCCGGGTTCACATCGCGGAACATCCCTTGGAGCATCCCCATCTTCAGCGATGGCTCGGCCTTCTCCGCCGCGCGGGGGAACGGCATCATCCAGCCGGCACCGAGGGAAACGGCGGACAACGCGAACGCTCGGCGGGAGATACGCACTGGCATTGGGACCCCTAATCGGCACCGGGCCGGAATGATACGGGAAAGAGTTATCGTCCGGGGAAGGTTGGCACTACGGCGCCGCCGGTCACCTTTTCCAAGGCGATCAGGGCTTCGATTTGTTTCTGCACGGCCTCGACGTACTCGGCTTGGGCCTTGCCCGCGAGGGCTTCGTTTCTTACGAGGAGTTCCGGGTCGGGCTTCGCCGCGGCCACCTTCCGCGATTCTTCGAGGATCTTTTGGCCACGATCGAAGCGGATTTTGGCTTCCTTCACCCGCTCCACGCTCGACTGCCAATACAAGAAAGCGTTGATCGCTTCCAGTCGAATTAGGCCGACGACCTTCTCGTACACCGCTTCTTGATGCTTGGCGAGATCGTAGGCACGGGCGACGCGGTCGGCCCGCTTCCCCACTAAAGTGGTCGGCATTTCCGGGGCGATGGCACCGGGGCGGTATTCCCCGTTGCGGACGGCCGCGGGAATCGCACGGGAATGCAAATCGCTGCCCGCCGCGAAGGTGGAAACCGATTGCGTGGTACTCAGCCGATCTTGGGCACAGATTTCCAAACGGGAAACATCGACTACCGCGGCAGCTTGAACCAATTCGGGCCGGCGCGAGAGCGCGAGTTCCACCACCTGTTCCTGGGTGACGGTTCCCGCCATCAACGGCAATTCTTTATCGGCGGGGTACACGTCGAACTCCGGGCCGACGCCCATCGCTTCCTTCCATGCGTATATGGCTTGCTTGCGGCCGAGCGTCGCCCGTTCCCGCAACCGCCGGATTTCGCTGATGGCATCTTCGAGGCCGTAGAGGGTGAACTGACTGATCTTCGCGTTCGGTCCTGCGGCTCCGCTCTTCAAGATTTCGTTCGCAACGTCGTAAAAGTTTTCCATCTGCTCGACGATTTCGTTCGCCGTTTGTTCCTGTTGCGATGCGTACACATAAGTGAAATACAACCGTGTGATGTCGTAGACGTTTTCCTGTTGGGCTTTCAACACATCGGCGGTGCCCACGGAAATGCCGCGTTGCGCCTGCTGGCGACGGATCGGCAAATCGGGCCGCAGCAAATCGACGCCGCGATGAATGTTCTTAAGCCCGAGGTAACCGCTCGTGCTGGATGCCAGGCTCGCTTGGGCCGCCCGGATCGTCGGTGCGTGCTCGTAACCCAGAGCCAAGCTCGCGTTCAGATTGATCGGTTGGCCGCTAGGCGACCACTTTAGAAAGGGCCTCCGTTCCGGCCCTTTCTCATCCGCTTTGTTGTTCAGGGAAACCTTGACTCTTCTCGGGGAATAGACGGGCAGTTCCAAACGCCCCACCGATTCCGGAGCCACGGGCAGCGGGGAATCCTCGGCTCTCACGACGAGCGTACTGCTGCCCGCCAAAAATGCGAAGGCACCCGCAGTGAGCCAACGCGAACATCGGCGAATGGAATTGGCGTGAACTGGTGGCATATCCGTTCCTCGGTCGGTACTTGCGGGGCATCCTGCTCCGATTGGGCCGCGGGGAGACGCGACCATTTCCGACTCACCCGTTTCATCGTCTTCCCCGGAAGCCTTCCTCAAATCGGAACGTTCATTGTGATCCTTCGCCGTGGGGAAAAAGTCCGTTTGTGACGACTGCCGCGAATTCCCCATTCGGTTCGACGAATCCTATCATAACTGGTGTTCACCTTCCCCAACTTGAGATCGGTCATGCAAGACGTCAGCCCGGCCATCGAACGCGCCTGGGCCTCCGCAGCGGGAAACGCCGGGGAACGCGGAATCACGCTCGCCGATTTGCTGCTCGCACTTCTGGAAGAAGAGGAAGGCCGCCCCGCGGCGCTCCTCGGCAAACTCGGTGTCGAGCTGGAACAATTTCGGGATGCGATTCGATCATTTCAATTTTCCGCGCCGCTCTCACCGGCGGCCGACGCCCTGTTCGCTTTGGCCCGAGAACATTCCCTCCGCTTGATGGCGGAACCGTCGCCGACTACTGAGTTCCTGTTTCTTGCCGCGTTCAGCCACGATCTCGAATTCGCTGCTGCATTCGGGGAGTTGGGGCTAACCCCGGAAAAGGTGTTCCACGCTCTCCGGGGGGATTTGCCCGAACCGGAACTTCTGGAATTCGATGGCGAAGCGTTCACCATTTCCGAACCGAAGGAAACCGGCATCGCGGCCCGTGCCGTGGATGCCAACATGAACCGCGCGGGCGAAGCGCTCCGCGTGTTGGACGACTACTGCCGATTTGTCCTCAATGATCCGTTCCTCACACGGAGTTGGAAACAACTACGGCACCGCTTGGCGGAAGCGAGTGGCACCCTGCCCCGCAACGAGTTGCTCTCGGCACGCGATACCCTCCACGATGTGGGCACATCCATCCAAACCCCCGGCGAGTACACCCGGCACTCCCCGGAAAGCGTGGCCATTGCCAACGTCAAACGGCTACAAGAATCCCTTCGCAGCCTAGAAGAATTCGGCAAAATCCTATCCACCGCATTCGCTCATTCCGTCGAACGATTACGCTACGAATCGTACACATTGGAACGGAGTATGTTCCGCAACGATTCCGCGACCGAACGATTGGCGAACGCGAAACTGTACGCCCTGCTCACCGGATCCCAATGCGCCGCCGCGCTCGATTGGACCATCGAAGAAATCGCCCAAGGGGGCGTCGGCATCGTGCAGATGCGGGAGAAGGAAAAGAGCGATCGCGAATTGCTCGAACGGGCAGAATTCCTTAGGAAATGCACCCGCGAAGCCGGGGTACTTTTCATCGTGAACGATCGCCCGGACATCGCCCGTGCGGTGGAAGCCGACGGCGTCCACCTCGGTCAAACCGATCTCCCCGTGAGTGTCGCCCGGCGAATACTTGGGCCGAATGCGCTTATTGGCGTGAGTACGCACAACTTGGAACAAGTACACCGGGCCATTCTGGATGGTGCCGATTACCTCGGGATCGGGCCGACCTTCCCATCCAGTACTAAATCTTTCGACGAACTCGCCGGGTTGGAATTCCTCGGCAATGCCATGGCAGAAACGTCCCTCCCCGCTTTCGCCCTCGGCGGCATCAACCTCGCCAATGTGCGCGAAGTGGTTGCATCCGGAGCGAAACGCATCGCGGTGAGCGCCGCGCTGGCCACGGCGGACGATCCCCGATCCGTGGCGATGGCGTTGCGCCTCGCACTCGGGTAAAGCACATCCCAAATTCCCCAAATTCCGAATGTCCGGCAAGCAACTTGCACAGCTTTAAGAATTCGGGGCATTCCCATTCTCGATTCACTCGTGCATTCCCGATGAATTGGGAAAGAGGTTCTGTGACCAATCGTGGTTAGAATGGGATATCGCTATGCCAGTGATCGAAGCGTATGCCGGTTCGAGCGTCGCGGATCATCCGCAGGAATTACGGAGTCGGAGGGTAGAAATGGAAGGAACGCAATTGTTCCTGGAACTCATCACCCAGCACGGGTTGGCCAAAGGCCACCTACGTGGGGTGTTCCACATCGCCATCGGTCGGAAGTTGTTACGAGATGATGGAAGCGTGCTGGCCGCCGGGGTCACTTGGCGGGAACTCGCCGCGGCGTTGAAAAGCGTGAAGTTCGACAAATCGTTGGTGAAGGAACTCGGTGCCGATCCGGAAGCCCTCTCGGTGCGGGATCGCGAGAAGTTCTGGTACGCGGCGATCGCCTTGGCGGGTGTCGGTTCTTTGGAAGCGCACAAGCAAGCCGAGCGCTTGGCGGATCGGCTCAAAAGATTGGGTTTGCACGTGAGTGGCTTTTCGGCCCCGTCGATTGGCAAAGCCGAATCGAAGAAGTCGAAGAAATAACCGCTTCATCACGAATGTGAAGCGATTCGCTTGGTGTTCGTTACAACATACGCCACAATTCCCGATGCGATGAAGCCTAACCCTGCCAAGGCTTCCGTGCGTTCGGCCGGGGTCGCCAACATGTTCGCGAGTACGGCCAGCATCGTCACGATGTAAATCGCGGGAACCACCGGATAGCCGGGGCAACGATATGGCCGTGATCCGGGGTACTTCACGCGGAAGACGAAGATCGTGCCCACGGCCAACGTTTCCAACAGCGTCGAACCGAACACGATGAAATTGGTCAGCACGTCGAAGGACGACTTTAATCCCGCTCCGGTGAGTTGCGTATACGCCGCCACGCCCACGACAAACATCGCCGAGACGCAGGTCATCAGTACCGTTGCCACGAGCGGTGTCTCGTAACGCGGGTGGACGGAGCCGAGGATTTTCGGTGCCAATCCCTCCCGGCTCAAGGCGAATACGCTTCGCGGGCCAACCAACAGATTCCCGCCAACGGTTCCCAGCACGCTCACCATCAGTGCTGCGGAAGCCAGCATCAAACCCACCGGGCCGATCAGGCGATAGCACACTTCGGTCGAAACGGGTGTTCCGCCAAGGGTCGTCATTTCCGAAGCGGGCACGGTGAAGAAATACGACACATTCACCCCGGTATACACGGCAATTAACACCAGCATGCCGCCGATGAAGGCGCGCGGGACGTTCTTCTGCGGGTCGCGGATTTCCCCCGCGAGCGGCGCCACGTTCGTCCATCCGTTGTAGGGCCACATCACCGCGATCATCGCCGTGGCGAACGCGGCGAAGCTGAACGCCGACCAATCCGATGGCCACACCGGCTGGAACCGCGCGGGATCGGGCACCGTGGGGGCAGAAGGCTTGATGACCAAGACGATAACGGGCAACAACATTATGAGGACAAGGGCGCCGACCTTGACCGCGGTGACAACGAACTGCACGCGGGCACCGAGTTTGGTTCCCCGCGCGGCCAAGCCGCCCAAGAGCATGACGACCACCGCGGAAAGCGCCTGCCGGTGCCAGAACGGTATGACATCCGACTTCGTTTCCCCCGCGAATTTGGCAATATCGTGGAACGCATCGGTGAAGACCACCGACAACGCGGCGATGGAGGCGCACCGCAAGAACCAGAATTCGACCCAGCCCCAAAGGAACCCGTACATGCGGCCGTACGCCTCGTGGAGGAAGATCAGGTTGCCGCCGCTACGGGGGAATAACGCTGCGACTTCCGCCAAGGCCAAGGCCCCGCACAAGGTCAACAAGCCGACCACCACCCATACCGTGATGGCCAAGCCAGACTCGGGAACCGACCCGGCCACGGCCGAGGCTTTCTTGAATACCCCCGTGCCGATGACGCACCCGACGAGGATGGCCCCCGCCAACCACGGGCCGAGAATACGGGGCAGGGATTGTTGCTCTGGGTTCACTTGGTCACAGGGTTCGGGGTATCCAAACTATCCAATATCGACTGAACACTGGCAACTCATTGATGCGCATATAGTGTTGGAGAATAGTTCATTGTTGTTATTCGCCAGTTGTCAGTTGAATAGTCAATCGTCCAACCCGGCGGCGAAGGCATCGGCGGGATTCTCCGTCGCCGGGGGCGGCGGAATCGGTGCGGCGTGCGCTTCGCCTTCCACCACGTCCACCTTTTCGTGAGCCTTCTTGATCGTCTCTTCCGTGCTCATCGGATCGACTTGGCGGCAGCACTCGATCAATTGATCAGCGATAGTTTTTAAATCGGCCTGCCACACCGCGTCTTCGATCCCATCGGGCGTCACCTGGGCGAATTCTTCGAGGAGGAGGATCAACCGCAGTAAATGCCGGAAGATTAAACCTTCTTGTTTTGCCAAGTCTTTGTGGCTGATGAACGCTTGGAAGTTTCCACCGAAGTGCAGCACCTCCCCGGCGGCCCAGACCGCTTGCGTCGTCACATCGAGAACGTCCGGGTGCGTTGCGTCGAATAGCAATCGCACTTTCTCTGCGAAGAGCGGCGGGCGATCTTCCCACGGAACGTATTCCTCTTCTTCCTCTTCCTCGCCTTCGACGGGAACCTTGGGCGCCGCGATCAAACCGCGTTTCAAGAGTTCCGCATCGAGGAATTCCGTTTGCAACGGCCCCGGCGGAAGTTCGTACGGCACCCGAACGTACTTCAAGAGCGGTCGGGGAAGCTCTAACACGCTCTCGAATATCTGCAAGCGTTCCTGCAAATTGGCTTTGCCCAACAGGTCGATGAGGAATGCCCCGTACAGCGGATGCACGGCCCGGAAGGCGAGTAGCTTAGCGAGCATCGGTGTCGGGTGGGCGAAAACGGGGATGTATTCCGGCACAACTGGCTCGATCAATTTGTTAGCCCGAAGCGCCGGCGAGGGATCCGCGTGCGATTGCGAGATGGTCTTTGTGGTGTGATCGGCTGTCTGGGATCCCTCGCCGGCGCTGCGGGCTAACAAATCGGGCGGCTCCGGTTCCAATTTCACGAAGCCCCGTTCGTGCAGGATCACCAGCATGCGATTCAATTGCTTCATCCCCGCTTCGATCCGGGGTTGGTCGAGCAAACGTTTGCGGATCACCGTGCGTATCTTGTCGATGTCGGGTGAGATTTGCAGCAGGTACGCGAGCAACCGCCAAGGCAGCGGCCCCTTGCTGTAAAGCTTGGCGGGCGGAGCGGCCTTCAACTTCTCGAAATCGGCTTCGGTCCAATACTTCTTTTGAGTGTTGCGGCTCGGCTTCTTCTTCAACATCTCCTTTTTCTTCTTGAGCATCACCGGGTCTTTGGTCGTCTCGGGGATTTGCTCGTACTGCTTTTTCCACTTCGCCAATCGGATGTCGTCTTCGTGAGGTAACGCGAACACAAACCCTTCAGTATCGAATTGCGGCCTGCCGGCCCGGCCGAAGATTTGGTGGGCACTGCTGGCATCGATCAACTTCTCTTTGCCGAACGGTCCCTTCACCAACGACGTGATTACCACCGATCGCGCCGGGAGATTGATCCCCGCCGCGAGCGTCTCGGTGCAGAGGCAAACGCTCAAGAGCTTCTTCTCAAAGAGTTCCTCGACCACACGGCGGTACTTCGGCAGCAACCCGGCGTGGTGAACGCCGACGCCGCGGCGGAGCATCTGCTTCAACTTCGGGCCGACGCCTTGCGGCCATTCGAGTTTATCGCACGCGGCGTTCAGCGGCCCTTTCTGCGTGGAATTCAGCATGTCCAAGCCCTTCAACTGCTCGGCGATGCTCCAGCATTCATCGCGGTTGAACGCGAACACGAGCGCGGGCGTTTTCCTGCTGGCATCGTCGCCGCGGGCGATGTCCACGAGCAAATCATTCAAGTAATCGTCCGGCACCCATCTGTACGTCAGCGGAACTTTGCGCACCTTGCCTTCGACGTATTCCAGTTTGCGGCCGTGCTGGCGTTCCAACCAGTTTAAGAATTCCACCGCGTTGCCGACCGTCGCCGAGAGCAGCAACAATCGCACGTTCTTCGGAAGCATATTGAGCGAAAGTTCCCAAACGATACCGCGTTCGGGGTCGGCGAAGCTGTGGAATTCGTCCATCACGACGGCCGAGACGTTCTCGAACTGGAAACCTTCTGGGTTCAACAGCCGATTCAACAGAATCTCGGCGACCACTACGAGTACGCGTGCATTCGGGTTCAATTTCCGATTGCCGGTAACGAGGCCGATATCGTCTTTCGAGAAACCCCAACGAACCGCAGCGGCCTGCATTTCTTGGAACTTCTGTTCCGTGAGGGCGATCAAGGGGGTGGTGTAATAGGCGATGGTGTTCGAGTGCAATGCCTCGAAGAGTGCCGCTTGGGCGATCAGCGTTTTCCCGGTGCCCGTGGGAGCGCTGACGAGCACGCCTTCGTCCGAAGTAAACCACGCGAGGAGGGCATCTTCTTGAACGGCGTACGGCGGATAGGGTAGCTGTTCGAGGTAGAGATTCGCCAGTTCATCGCGGGTGGGCATGGCGTTACCGCGGCTTCGCTTTTTGGGTGGCGATGGTGTTACCGTCCGGCTTCGCCGGGGCCGATTGCGGGGAGCGCGTCCACCCCCAAATCGCAACGATGGTCATCAAGAAAGCATATCCGCCGAGGCCGATGATGATCCACAATTTCCAATTCGGGCGATCTTCGAGTTCCGCCGGGATCTTCTTACGCCGGTTCGCCGCAGTGGGGGAAACCGAGTGCGGTTCGCTGAATTCGGTGGGCAAAGCGGCTTCCATTTCGAATGGGTTCACCGGATCCAACGTGCCATTTGACGGGCTGGGATACTTGCTCACCCGCGCCGAGAACGGTTGAAAATCCGCCCCATCGATCACCGGCGCAGATCGTGAAACCATCGGGGTGAGCGGCGCCAAACCGGGTACGCGTTGCGTCGGTTGAGATAGCTCCGGTGGGGTTTTTCGCCCGGCGGTTGCAGTCTCGGGCACCTCCGGCGTTGGGGCTTTTTTTCCGGAACCGAGGCCGAACAACGCTTCTTCATCTTCGTGGGCTTCTTCGCCGAAGATGCTATCTTCGCGTTCCTTGGCTTCTTTCTGGCTCGCACGCAAGCTGGAAACGTTCTGCTCCATCGCCGAACTTGCGATGTGGATGTTCGATTCCACAGTTTTCGGTGCCGCCGGTGCAAGCACTCCTTTCTGACAGTGCAGGCAAGCCACCGCAAGCCCGGCATGTTCCAACGCGACGCCGATCGGCTTTCGGCAGTGTGTGCAGGTAAATAGGAGAGGTGGTTTCGGCATACGGGGTGGTCGCAGAACTTCAGATGGAAATACTCTAATTCGGTTTCGGTGTAAAAGCGAATGAGTTCTCAGGATTCGGCAGTGTGGGCCAATGCCGTGAGATTTGCGGTTCCACCCGAACTTTCGCACTTCACGAGAACCAGCGTGCGATCGTCTTGCCCCGAAGTTTCGCCCATAAAATCTTCCATCGATTCCACCAACTTTGCCACGGTTCCCCCGGCATCGAGATCGGGCAGTGCCAGCAGATCGTCTAACCGTTCCGTTCCGAAAGCATCCCCGCGGAAATTCACCGCATCGGTGATCCCATCCGTGAAAAGTGCGAAGGTATCGCCGGGGCGAAGTTCGATGGTTTGTTCCGGATAGGGGCCAACGGTGCGGTGCGTGACGCCCAAAGGTAATCGGCGAACTTGATCCAGCGGTCCGAATTCCCGCATGCCCCCAATACGTGCCCGCGAAGGAGCGTGCCCAGCGTTGGCGTAAGTGACCGTGCCGTTACGCGGATCGAACACCGCATACACCGCCGTGACGAAGTTCCCACTGGTGAGTGTGTACTTGCGGGCGAGGTGCCGATTCAAATAGGAAAGGAACTCGCCCGGTTTAGCGGGCGGATCGATGCGGGCATGGCTGAGGGAATGCGTGATCGCCATGAGCACGGAAGCCGGGGTTCCGTGTCCGCTGACATCCGCGACGAGGATGCCCATTTTGCCTTCGGGCAGCGGGAAGAAGTCGTAGTAATCTCCGCCCGCCCGGTTGGCGGTGCGGTAATGCACCGCGACATCCAACCCCGCCACGCGGGGCACCTCCGCGGGCAACAAGCTTTGCTGAATCTCCGCGATGGTTCGAAGTTCATAATCGGCGGCGTCGCAGGCTTCTTGCAAACGTTGGCTGAGCACCAGCGTTTGCGTAGCCCGGGCGAAGAAATTGGTGAGCCAAACCAATTCGGGAATTTGCTCGGCGGGGAACGCGTTGGCGGCTTCCCGCGCCACGATCACCGTCGCCGAGGCGATGCCATTCTCGAACAGCGGAATCGAAAGCAGCGAACGCTGCCCATCAAAAAATACCCCGGCGGGATCGGCCGGTTCGAGGGACAACTCCCCGATGACGCGGGGTTGATCTTCGTAGGCGAGTTCCCCGATCAGGCCGCCGGAAAGCACCGGGAGTTTTTCGGCATCCCGCCACGGATTGGTCTGTTCTTTCCACAAGTTGAATCGGGTGACGCGGAACTCGGAGCCTTCCAAACCCCGGCGCGAAACCGTCACTTGCCGGGCGGTGGGATAGAGTTGGTTCATCCGCCGGCTGAAAACTTTGTAAAGTTCGTCCGGGTCTTTGTACCGGGAGAGTTCCCGCATCAGTTCGACCGCCACCGCTTGGCGGGCGCGGGAGTTCCGTGCGCTCGGGTCGAAGAAGTCCGTTGTCGTGCCCATGCCTGCCATTAGAACCGCCGCACGGCGGGAACGCAAGCTTTTGTTCGGGAAGATTTACTCAATCGTGCTAAATGAATGAGTGAACGGATGAAAACGGGGTGCGGCAAAAATTCTGGCGGTTGTCCCCCCACCCGCTGAAACTTTCGGTTTCGACGACCTCCCCGGCGTCATTCCAATGGGAATTTGATCCCATTTGTGCCTCCTCACCTAGTGCACAAACCCCCATCCAAAGATCGAACGCTTCCAACGTATTTGCAATGCTTTACAGCAGCAACGTCGCTCAAGCTGACTTTTGTGCCCTCAGTTCCGCCCACCTACCCCTCCCTAGGCACAATCGCATCGATTGCCGAGAAATTCGGCGGCGAATCATAGAATCTCGACAACTTGCAAGAGCCACCCACTTCCTAGGACTTGAGGGGAGGTCGTCGGTCGAGCGGAGCCAGAACGGCGAATGGGGTGCCAGAAATATTTACTAGACCCTATATGAATGGATCTCATCCCCCCTTCAATCGGCTCACGGCTTCCGTGGCATCCCAATATCGCGGGTGCTTCTCGTACGCGGTCACCGACTCGTAGGATTTAATCGCGGCGGGAACGTTGCCTGCGGCTTCGTACGCTTT
>JBBQWA010000111.1:0-12631 GCA_038211045.1 Gemmatales bacterium | reverse complement strand
ATCTGAATTCGATGAATCGGGATAGATCCGAGTGAACGACCTAATTCGTCAATCGACACGAATGTAAACTCCCCGATTCGGACAACGAGTCAATCGCCCTTCAGGAGAGCGGTGGTTGGTTTTCAACCCTCTCCCCGTGGGGAGAGGGTTGAGATAAGAACTGCCGCACACCTTACGCCGCGGCGTATTTCTCGCGGTGCTTATCGCGGCACTTCTTGCTTTGGGCCGACACGGCCCACGCGTCCGGCCAGAAGCACACATCGACGCACCACCACGCGCACGGCACCCCGGCGGCTTGGATCGCCGGGATCAGTTTGTCGAAATCGAGCGCCCCGGTGCCCGCCGAACCGAACGGATTGTGCGTGGAAGTATTGTGCTCATTCAAGCTACCATCGCTGTCGATCAAGTGAACGTGGGTGATCTTTCCCTTCAACAGCTCCAAGAGTTCCATGGCGCCGCCGGGGAGCGTTTCCTTAGTTCCGATCTGGTTGGCTCCGATGGCCGCACACATGTGAGCATGGCAAGTGTCGTAGAGCACGCCGAAGTTCGGGTTGTTCCGCTTCACCCGCACTTCTTCGACGAGTGCCAAGATTTCGCTCGGCTTGTTGATCGGGAAGCCCGGCTCGAATTCCCAGCAGATGCGGATGTCGCGTTTCGCGGCGATTTTGCTGCACGCATCGAACGACTTCACGGCCCGCTCGAAAGCGAGTTCGTTCGAGACTTGCCCGTTCTGAACCACGGTGATCGGTTCCACGGTATCCACGCGGATGCAATCGATGCCGAGGTCGTGGGCGAACTCGACGTTCTTCTCGAAGGCTTCGAGGAACGCCGAGTTATCTTCGACCGTGAGCATTTTTTGGCTCCAGAGGTCGGCGGCGAGCGCCGAGAATTTCAGGCCGTGATCCGCGACTTCTTTCCTCAGCTTCGCACGGCCTTCCTTGGTGGGATAGGTATCCGGGCCGGGGTGCGGGTTGAAACCGCCGAGTTCGACGCCGTCGTATCCGAGGTCTTGTAATTTGTGCAAAATCACGTGGAAGTCGTTCGTGGGAACTTCCTGATTGAAGATGTACGCCCACGTGCCGATGGAAATTTGTGCCTTCATGGAAGAGGTTCCTGAAAAAGTGGTGATGACGACCGACGGAATTCCTGTTCCTGCTAGTTTACTGAAAGGTAAAGCCCCGTCTGGGGTTATCACGATAGAAGCGCAACCGGGGTAATTCCTCACGGAATATTCCCCTACCAACCGCGCAAGTCTGTCCGGTTTCGTGCGAACATATGGGTACACAGTCCTGTCGTTGGTTGTGAAATACTCGGAGATCGTACCGTGAACAGTCATGTCCAAGTGGCCCCGAAAATCGTCCTCGGCCAATTGGGGAATTTGAATCGGGAACTCGACGCACGATTCCGCGATGCGGGTTGGCGGGTCGGTTCCGCAGGGGAAGCGGATTCCTTGCGGACTATGGCCCAGCGTTGCAGGGCGGCCGTAGTGCTTTTGCCCGTGGCCCCGTTGGCCGAGAGCGGGTTCCTCACTTGCGCCAAGCTCGTTCTCTCCATGCCGAAGACCCGAATTTACTTGATCGGGCCAGATGAAGAGGAGTTGGAACGCTTCGCCTTGTTCGCAGGGGCCGCTGGCTACTTCGCGGAGAATACTTCCGCGAACGAAATCGCCGAAGCGATCATCGCCAAAGTGAAGTAATCCGAAATCCGATCCGCAACGAAGCGTGGAGTTCCTCTCCACGCTTTTTTCGTTGGTGGGGTTTGTGCCCCGCACAGTTGTCGAATCGGGGCACAAACGCGGGGCCGGGCACAAAGCCAAACTACGGGACGTTCCGCAAATATTGCCCCGCAATGGCTTTGTACCACGCGAGGTTTGTGCCCCCAATCGACGAATGGGTGGGGGGGGAGGAGGGTGCGGAATCGAGGGCACAAAAGTCCGCTTGAATGATTTCGAGATTGGTGGACGCCTTCGGTTGGCGTAGAATTGTTATCTTGGAATCCCGAGAGTTCACCGGAAGGATCCGCATGAGTGCCGCTGAGAGTGCCCCCGCGCAAATCTGGACGGTTCGTGCCTTACTGCAATGGACGAGCGAATACCTGCGGAAAAGCGGAGTGGAATCCGCCGCGTTTGAAGCCCGCTTGCTGATGGGGCACGCTCTTCAATGCACACCGATTGAAGTGGTCACCCGATACGACGAAGAACCCGCCGATTCGGCCCGCGCCGCCTTCCGCGAATTGATTCGACGACGGGTCGACGGTTGGCCGGTCGCCTATCTCACCGGAACCAAAGACTTTTATTTGTTGGCTTTCGAGGTGAACCCGGCCGTTCTCATCCCGAGGCCGGATACGGAAACGCTGGTTCAAACCGCAATCGACGGTTTGAAATCGCATTCCCGACCCACGGCGTTGGATCTCGGAACCGGCTCGGGTTGCATCGCCATCAGCATCGCGCACCGCGTGAAAACCGCCGGGATCGTGGCCACCGACGTTTCCCCGGATGCGCTCGCCGTAGCTCAACGGAATGCCCGCAAGCACGGGGTGGAATCCCAACTCCGATTCTACCAAGGGGATCTTTTCGCTGCGGTTTCCGATGGTTCAAAATTCGATTGGATCGTTTCCAACCCCCCGTACATCGCCCCTTCCGAGATCGAAACTTTGGCACCGGACGTTCGGGATCACGAACCCCGAATGGCGCTCGACGGTGGCCCCGATGGCTTGGCGTATTACCGCCGGATCGCGGCGGATGCGGGGCGATACTTGGAGCCGGGCGGCCGCGTGGCTGTTGAAATCGGCTACCAACAGGAAGAAGCGGTTCGGGGAATTTTCGCCACCGCCGGTTGGTCGGCGAGCGCCGCGATCCGCGATATGGCCGGTCGCCCCCGCGTGGTCGTTGCGAAGCTCGCCTGATCTTCACTTCACGATACTTTCACACTGCCGCGTTTGCTCCGCGTTGCACTTCCCGTAGCATTGCGATACTTCCGGTTTCTCGATGGTGCGGCGAATGCGTGCGCGGTGGCTACCCTTGGTATTGTGTTGCCTAATTCCCATCACCGGGTGCCGGGATCGCGCGCCGCGCATACCCGCCGGGGGTGCCACGTTCGTCGAACCGTTGATCCAAGATTGGGCGGCGGAGCATTACCGCCGCACGGGTGTGGAAATCGATTACCAGCGGAAAGGCTCGGGCTACGGCATCCAACAGATGACCGAACGAACGATCGATTTCGGCTGCACCGATGCCCCGATGAGCGCCGCGGAATTGGATCGTGCCCGAGGCGTGGGAGGCGAGGTTTTGCAAATTCCGTTGGCGCTCGGGGCCATCGCAGTCGTGTATTCTCTGCCGGGGTTGGAGGCTGAACTCGTACTCTCCGGGCCGGTGTTGGCAGATATCTTTCGACGAAAAATCACGCATTGGAACGATCCGAGTTTAATCGCATTGAATCCGGTTACGAACTTGCCACCGGATGCGATCGTGCCGGTGTACCGGGCGGAGAGCAGCGGAACGAGCCATCTGTTCACGAGTTATCTCGGAAGTGTATCGGAGGGTTTTCGCAATGCCGTTGGCGTGGACAAGAAGCCGCGGTGGCCAGAAGGCGGATTGGCTCAAGAAGGCAGCGATGGAGTGGTGGGCCACGTGCGCCGAAACCGTTTTACGATCGGATACGCCGAGGTTCTTTTCGCCAAGCGGAGTAACGTGGCCATGGCGAAAATCGTCAACCGGTCGGGAAATCCGGTGCTCCCGGAAACGGAAAACGTTCTCGCTTCGGCGGAATCGAACGGCGGTGAATCGGCCGAGTCGTTCATCAATAGGGCCGGTGAAAAATCGTATCCGATTGTGGGGCTGAGTTTCGCGGTGTTCTACCGCATCCAACCGCGCGAGAGGGGGAAGATCCTCGCAGAGTTTTTCCGGTGGGCCACCGCGGAAGGCCAAATCCGTGCGGAATCACTGGGTTATGCCCCACTCCCGCCAAATATTCGTTCCAACGCGGCAAGCATTCTCGACCGAATCCATTTGGAGTGAACGGCAACCCATGCCGAAGAATTCCCCCGAGAACAGGTTGAGATTCGGCGATGCGATATTTCGCTCGTTCCGGATGGCCTGCGCCGCATCCGTGGGCTTGGTCTGCGCGGGTTTGTTGTTCGTGTTGTTTTCGTGGGCGCAGCCCGCCTTGAGCCGCTGGTCGGAGAACGGAATATTCACGAGCGCGCGGTGGGATCCCGGCCAAGGAATGTTCGGCTCGCTCGGCTTTGTGTACGGAAGCATTGTTTCTTGTGCGATCGCTTTGGCAATTGCCGTTCCCGCCGGGATCGCTTCGGCGGCGTACCTTTCGGAATTGGCGCCTCACCGCGTGCGGGTTCTGAGTTCGGGGCTATTCGAATTGATGGCCGCAGTACCGAGTGTGGTCTTCGGTTTTTGGGGCAAGGTGATCCTCGCACCGTTGGTTCTCGATTCGCTCATCGCATTGAAGATTCCGGGTGTATCCATCGGTTACGGGGGGCAAAGCCTGCTCACCGCCGGGCTGGTTCTCGCACTGATGATCTTGCCGTTCATCACCACCGTGAGCTACACCGTGTTTCGCAAAGCACCACCGCAGTTGCGAGAAGGGGCTTACGCTCTCGGTGCGACGCATTGGCAAGTGCTGGTGGAGGTCGTTTGGCCACACGGTAAGCGGGCCGTCATCGCCGGGTGCTTCCTCGCGTTGAGCCGAGCACTCGGCGAAACCATGGCCGTGGCCATGGTGGTGGGCAATAGCGACGCCTTCATGTGCTCACTCTTGGCCCCCGGCGATACCGTACCGAGTACCATCGCCAAAAACTTCACGGAAGTCTCGGGAGGTCAAAGGCACGCCCTCGTCGCGCTGGGCCTCTTGCTCGTTGTCGCAACATCCTTGGCGAATCTCTCGGCCAAGTGGCTCGCGGCTTGGGCCGCAAAACCGAAAACTTTTCGCGGGGGAAACCATCAAAACGAAATGCCCTCATCCTACGCGCGCGGGCGCTACCAGCGATTGGAACGATTGTCTTCGGTGCTACTCGCGTGTTGCCATTGGTGTGCGCTTCTCCCCCTGATCTTGGTCTTGGGAACCGTAGCATTCCGCGGGTGTTCGGGCATCCGCGCGGAACTCTTCACACAACTCCCGCAGCCCTTCGACCATCCCGGAGGTTTGGGCCACGCCATCGCCGGGAGCGCGATGATGTTGGGTATCGCCGCCGGATTCGCGGTACCCATCGGCTTGGGCGCCGGGTACTACCTCGCGGAGAACCGGCGGAAACGTTCCGCCGGCGCCCTCCGTTTCGCGGTCGAATTCTTGGGGGGAGTTCCTTCGATCGTGCTGGGAATCTTCGGCTTCGCCCTGTTGGTAGAACCGCAGTGGCTCGACGGGCAACGGTGGGGTTTCTCCGCGTGGGCGGGGGCGTTCGCATTGGGTTTGGTCATGCTGCCGATATTGGTTCAATCCGGGGAAACCGCATTCGGAGTGCTTTCGGGCGGCCTGCGCGAGGCGAGCTTCTCTTTGGGGGCTTCCCAATGGCAGACCGCGTGGAGGCTCGTTTTCCCCACGGTATGGCCCGCGCTCTGTGCCGGAATCCTGTTGGCGTTCGGCCGGGCCTCGGGGGAAGCGGCCCCACTCTTGCTCACATCGAGCGGATCCAACTTTTGGCCCGGTGATCCCCGCTTGCCCACCGCTTCCCTGCCCTACTTCCTGAACGATGCTTCGCACTCCATCGGCCGTGCGGAATTCGAGCGTCTGGGTTGGGTCGCGGCGTTCCTCTTGGCCACCGGTGCGGGGGCCGCCCACCTCGCGGCGAGGCGATTGCTCCGAGCACGAGTTTCTCTCCGCGTCTCGGAAATGTCCCGTTCCACTCGGTGAAACCCAAAATGTTCTGGCGATTGTTCATTACTTATCTGGTTCTCGTGATCCTCGCCGTGGGCGCGGTGGGGATCGTCATTCTCCACCGTGGCGGCGGGCAAGAAGTGCTGCTGGATTTGGCCAGGGAAGTGATCGTCGCGGCCGTGGCCATCGTACTGCTCGCCGTGGTGCCCGCCTATTTCCTCGCCCGCAACTTCACCCGACCCTTGGACGCACTCACCAACGGCGCACGGCGGCTCGCCGTAGGGGATTTCGCCCACCGCATCCACGCCGGTGGAAACCGGGAACTCGGCGGCCTCGCTCGCACATTCAACACGATGACCGACCGATTGTCCGAATCTTTCAAACAATTGGAACACGACCGCGAACAGCTCCGAACGATCCTTTCGGGCATGGTGGAAGGCGTGATCTCTATCGATAACGAATTGCGCATCCTGTTCGCCAACGAACGGGCCGGGGCCTTGCTCGATTTCGATCCCGCGAGTGCTGTAGGCAGAAAGCTTTGGGAAGTGAATCGGCAACGCTCCCTCCGAGAATTGGTGGAGAAGGCCTTGGCGGAGGCCGAGCCGCAGCGACAGGAACTCGACTACCGCGGTTCCACGGAAAAGAGCATCGCCATCTACGCTTCCCGGCTGCCGGGCGATGCCCTCTCTGGCGCCGTGATCGTGCTGTACGATCTCACGGAACTCCGGCGGCTCGAACGCCTGCGCCAAGATTTCGTGGCCAACGTCTCCCACGAACTCAAAACCCCTCTGGCGAACATCAAATCGAGCGTGGAAGTGTTGATGGATGGCGCCGTAGAGGATCCTGCCGCGCGGGGAATGTTCCTCGAACAGATCGCGGAGCAAGCCGATCGACAGCAAGCGCTGATCGAAGACCTCTTGAGCTTGGCCAGGATCGAATCGAGCGAACAACGATTGGAATACATCGCGCTCCCGGTCGAAGATGCCGTGTACGCCTGCATCGATCGGCAGCGCACCCGCGCGGAAACGAAGGGGCTCACGGTGAACGGCGTGGCGCTCGTGGGAAGCCCCAGCGATCTGTGCGTATTGGCGGATGAACAAGCCTTCTCGCAAATCCTCGACAACCTCGTGGACAACGCGGTGAAATACACCCCGCAAAACGGCCTGGTGACCGTACGTTGGCAAGCTTCAACCGACACGGTGCAAATCGAAGTGGAAGACAATGGCATCGGCATCCCCGAACGCGACCTGCCCAGGGTGTTCGAGCGTTTCTACCGCGTCGACAAAGCCCGCTCCCGCGACATGGGGGGCACCGGCTTGGGTTTGGCGATCGTCAAGCACCTGATCGGTACGATGCGCGGGCAAGTCTCGGTGAAAAGCGAGTTGAATAAAGGCACCACGTTCACCCTAATTCTTCCGCGTGCAGAGAAATCGAATTCCCACCAAGCCAAGGCGACCTGACATGGAGTGAATTGGCTTGGCTTGGCAAAGCAACCACCGCGAGACCCGACATCTTCGTTCCAATTTGGCGAAGAATGTCGGGTCTCTGCGCTTGCGGAATGCCATGAATCGGCAATAATGCATAGGGTCGCTACTCCGCTAGAGGTTCACCATGAATTTCCGCACCATGCTATCGGCGGTCGCCTCCACGATCTGTTGCGCCGTGCCAACTTCGGCCCAATTTCAACCGCTCACGCCGTATCCGAACGCTTACAACACGCCACTGCAAGGCAACTTCAACGTGAACCCCGTATTCAACGGAACCTCCGGGTTCCTCTTCGCCGGCGTTCTACCATTGGCCAACGGCGTCGGCACCAAATTCACCACCGGGCCGAACGGCGCGATGTATCCGTCGTCTTTCTACATACAGCCGCGCACGGCCCCGCCGCTCTATTCGCCCGGCAAGCTCTCGAACTTCGGCGGCGGGTTCCTCGGCGCTCCCGAGAGCGCCAGCCAGCCCGTTCTCGACCGTCAAAAACGGGAAATCGCCGCGGCCCAAGCCAACGCGAGCTTCCGGGCCATGACAGGCGAAGCGCAAAAGCAAGTGACTAAGTGGGTGGAAGAAAAAGGAAACGATATCGGGGCCGATCCGCTCACGGCCGTCGAACCGACGTTGATTCATCCGACCGAAGACGCTCTCGTGTCCGGCCTGACCCTCAACGAGTTGGCCGCGCGGATCGCCGCGCTGGAAGCGAAAGGGAAACGGGCCAAATCGGGCCTTTGCCCGCCGGAGTTTCTCGAAAAGATCGCGTTCGTGGGTGGCCCACCAGCGGATTTGTTGAATCTGTTCCACCGGTCGAACAAGCCCGCGTTCCCCGATACGTTTCCGGAAGAAGCGAACGCGGAACCGCTTATCGAGGCCTATGTATCCGTTGCGGCTGCGCTCTTCGCGGGAAAGAAAGCCAATCCCGGCGAAGCCGCGAAACTCCGCGAAGCCAGCACCCAACTCCGCGCGGCCTTAGAATCGTTCGCTTCCAAAGCGAATATCGCGGAAGCAGGCAAACTGCTTTCGTTCTTCAACGCCGTGGATTCCGCCGCGAAGTTCAGCACCGAGACCGATGCCGCGATAGTATTGAATTCCAAGTGGGCATCGGTGGGTGCGAACGTTTCCGATTTGGTGAAACACATGGCGAAGCTGAAGGTGCATTTCGGCCGGGCCGCCGTGGGGGATGAACTCGTGTACGCGACCTTGCACCGCGCCATGCTAGCCCATTATGCGGCGCTCGCCCAAGGGAAGTAATTCGGCCGCGCTGGATAATTCACCGATCATTTCATACATTTTCACGGCAACATCCCCCGGCACCCGGCGGATGCACCGCCCACCGGCGACCGAGGAAATTGTCGAATGAAACGCGCGTTGATTACGGGTATCACCGGTCAAGATGGTAGCTACTTGGCCGAGTTACTGCTCGAAAAAGGGTACGAAGTTCACGGGATCGTCCGCCGGGCGAGCACCGAAACGTTCGACCGAATCAATCACATCGCGTCCCGGATTCACCTCCATCAAGCCGATTTGCTCGATCAACTTTCGCTGATCGACGTCATCAAAGAGAGCAACCCGGACGAAGTGTACAATCTCGCGGCGCAGAGCTTCGTTCCCACGAGTTGGAAACAACCCTGCCTCACCGGGGAATTCACCGCCATCGGCGTCACGCGGATGCTCGAAGCCATCCGGCTGTTGGGCAAGGATCGCATCCGCTTCTACCAAGCTTCCTCGAGCGAGATGTTCGGCAAAGTGCAAGCGGTACCCCAGACCGAAGATACCCCCTTCTACCCGCGCAGCCCATACGGCGTGGCAAAGTTATACGGGCATTGGATCACGATCAACTACCGCGAATCGTACAACATGTACTGCGTTTCCGGCATCCTCTTCAACCACGAATCCCCGCGTCGGGGCCGCGAGTTCGTCACCCGCAAAGTGACCGACGGCGTCGCCCGCATCAAACTCGGCCTTTCCAAGGAACTCCGCCTCGGCAACCTCGACGCCAAGCGCGATTGGGGCTTCGCCGGGGATTACGTTCGGGCGATGTGGTTGATGCTTCAACAAGATACGCCGGATGACTTCGTCATCTCTACCGGGCTGACGCACACCGTGAAGAGGTTGGTGGAACTCGCCTTCGCGACCGTCGATCTGAATTGGGAAAAGTACGTGGTTCTCGATCCGGCGTTCGTGCGGCCCGCCGAGGTCGATCTGCTCATCGGCAGCCCCGCCAAGGCCAAAGCCAAACTCGGTTGGGAACCGGAAGTGAGCTTCGAGAAAATGATCGAGATGATGGTGAAAACCGATCTCGAACGTTTGAAATCCGGCGATACCTCCGACACCAAAGCCCGAGGGATCTAGGTCTTCAAGTCGTCAGAGTCGTCAAGTCCTCAGGTCGAGATCGACCTTGCCGACCTGACTACCTGATGGCTTGTCGACTACGAGCTATGCGAGTTCTGATCACAGGCATCACCGGGTTCGTGGGCGGGCATTTGGCCGAGCATTTGTTCGCGCACGGCGGATACACTTTGGCCGGTTTCGGTCGCACGCCGGTTTGGCCGAAAGAACTCGATCCGCTCTCCAGTTCTGTGCCTCTCTTCGCCGCGGAATTGTCCGACGTCGCATCGATGGAACGAACGCTCGCGGAGTTCCAGCCCAATGCCATCGTGCACTTAGCGGGGTATGCCAACACGGGGAAATCCTTTCAAGAACCGTCCGCATGTTGGGCCGCGAACTTGCAAGGGACGATGAATCTGTACGAAGCCGTACAGCGTTCGGGCGCTCGCCCGAGGATTCTCTTCGCGTCGACCGGCCTCGTGTACGGCGACCCCGAACCCGGGCGAATCACCCTCGATGAAACCGCCCCACTGAAACCGGCCAGCCCCTACGCCACGAGCAAAGCCGCCGCCGATTTGCTCAGCTACCAAATGACGCGCTCGGCGGGCATGGATGTGATCCGCGTGCGCCTGTTCAACCAGATCGGCCCGCGCCAAACCGCCGATTACGCCGTGGCCAACTTCGCCCGGCAGATCGCGGCCATAGAAGCCGGCAAGCAAGCGCCGATCCTCGAAACCGGCGATCTTTCCGGCCTGCGCGATATTACGGACGTTCGAGATATGGTTGTCGCTTTGAGAATGGTGCTCGAAAAAGGGGAATCGGGCGAAGCGTACAACGTGGGCCGCGGCGAAGTGTGGAAAATCGCCGACCTGCTGGCGGAGTTGGTATCGTTGAGCAACGTGAGTGTGGAAGTGCGTTCAAAAATTGAGCCGGGCCGCGGTGCGGATACCGCCGTGAGCCGGGCCGATACGAAGAAGCTCATCGCCGCGACGGGTTGGAAGCCTCAACTGGAATCGAAGCGTACGCTGACCGATATTCTGAATTACTGGCAAATGACGACCCGTTAGCCGACGCGCCAGCGAGGGCTTCCGGAACGTCGAACCAATGCAAATACATTTACTTTATTGGAAGTCCTCGCTGTCGCGACGGGCTAACAAGAGTGGAGCATCCCATGAAAGTGGTCGTCGTTGGAACCGGGTACGTCGGATTGGTCACCGGCACTTGCCTCGCCGAGAGCGGTAACGATGTCGTGTGTATCGACAACAACCCCGCGAAGATCGAATTGTTGAATTCCGGCGGCATTCCCATCTACGAGCCGGGGCTGACAGAACTCGTCGGCAAGAATCGCCGCGATGGCCGGTTGCAATTCTCCACCGACCTCGCCACCGCCGTTCAGCAAGCCCGGCTCATCTTCATCGCCGTGGGCACTCCGCAATCGGATGCCGGGGATGCCGATCTCTCGGCGGTGTGGGCCGTGGCCAAGGCCATCGCCCTCGCCTTGAAATCGCAACCGGTCGGGCCTCCCGGTTCCCGCGTGGTCATCACGAAAAGCACCGTGCCCGTGGGCACGAACAAACGCGTGGCCGAGATTCTTGCCGAGAACGGTTGCCCGCACGTGGATATTGCGAGCAACCCGGAGTTTCTCAAAGAAGGCGCAGCGATCGAAGATTTCATGAAGCCGGATCGCGTGGTCGTGGGCGTTCGTAAACCGGAAGTCGGCGAAGCGCTCCGCGAACTGTACGCCCCGTTCCTCCGCACCGAACGGCCGTTCCTTGTGATGACGCCGGAATCGTCCGAGATGACGAAGTACGTGGCGAACGCGATGCTCGCCACGAAAATCAGCTTCATCAACGAGATGGCGAATCTCTGCGACAAACTGGATGCCGATATCAACGACGTCCGCAGGGGCATTGGCCACGATCAACGCATCGGTTTCCAGTTCCTCTTCCCCGGCCCCGGCTACGGCGGTTCGTGCTTCCCCAAAGACATCCGTGCCATCCTCGGCATGGGCCGGAAGGTCGGGAACGAACTGGCGATGATGCAGGCAGTGGACGATGTGAACGAAGCCCAAAAACAGGTGTTATTCACGAAGATTCGCTCTCACTTCGGCGACAAACTCTCGGGGAAGACCATCGCGATCTGGGGCCTCGCATTCAAACCGCGCACGGACGACATCCGCGAAGCCCCCGCCCTCGTATTGATCGACGAACTTTTGAAAGCTGGGGCGAAGTGCCGGGTTCACGATCCGGAAGCGATGGCGAACGTGAAAGCGATCTACGGGGACAAACTCGTGTATTGCGATAAGCCCTACGGCGTCCTCGAAGGGGCCGATGGGCTGGCAATCCTCACCGAATGGGCGGAGTTCCGCACCCCCGATTTCGAACTGATGAAGAAGTTGCTCACCGCTCCGGTGATCTTCGACGGCCGCAACATCTACGATGAAAAAGCGATGGCCCAACAGGGATTCGATTATTACGCCATCGGCCGCGGCAAGCGGAGTTAAATCATTCCACGATCCACACGGCCAGATCCATCACGTTGGTGCCGGTGAGGCCCGTTTTAAGCAAGCCGCCGGTTGCCTCGAAGAAATGGTATGCGTCGTGGCGGTCGAGATAGTTTGAAGGGTTGAGCTTCAATCCATCCATTCGCCGAAACACTTCCGCATCGGCGATAGCTCCCGCGGCATCGGTCGGACCGTCTTCGCCATCGGTGCCGCCGCTGAGGATCACGGTGTTGGCCAACTCTTCGGCGTCCAGTGCATTCAGCGCGGCGAGTACCATTTCCTGATTGCGGCCCCCTTTCCCGGGGTTCGACCCGAGGGTCACGGTCGTTTCGCCCCCCATGAGAATGCACGCGGGCGGGGCGATGGGTGAATGCGTTCCTCGGATCGAACGAAGCATCGTGAGGTCGGCTCCTGCTTCGCTGGCTTCCCCTTTCAAGCACGTTCCGCAGTTCAGCACAAGGTAGCCCAACTCGCGAGCCTTCTCTTG
>JBBQWA010000110.1:0-12662 GCA_038211045.1 Gemmatales bacterium | reverse complement strand
TGACCATGACCGGCGGCACGCTCAACCTCCTCCAAGGAACCGTCACGGCGACCCCCGTGACCACCTTCAACTACGATTTCGCAGTCAACGTGACCGGGAATGCCACGATCAATATCGGTCGGGGCACCGGTGCCGTAGACGCCAACACGGTACGGTACGGCCAACTCACACTCGGCACCCCCGGCGGCGGCGGGGCTGACGCCCTGCTCACCACCACGAACGCGAACGGGTACATCCACGAGTTCGGCGGCGGCGTCACCCTGGCGACTGGCCGCAACATCGGCTGGAACGTCCAGTCGGGCGCGGTGAACGCCAACACAGTGCAAGGCGCACCGGCGTCGTTCACGAAGTACGGAAATACCCAACTTAACGTGGCCGGATGGGATTCGAGCTTCACCGGTTCCTCCGCGAACGTGACCGTCGCTGCCGGCGTCCTGCAGAGCACCGCCACGAGCGGAACAGCGATCGCTGGCGGCACGTTGCGAACAGCCTACGGGTTGGTCAGCGGGATCACGACGGGAACTGGGCAGATCGGCACCCTGACGAACAACTCCGGGGCCGCGAATACCGTCACCTACGCCCCATCCTCGATCATCAACGAAGGGTTGATCCGGGCCAACACCGGGATCATGAACTTCGGGGGCAAGGTGATCGGCGCCGGCAGCGCTGCCCCCGGCAGCGCCGCCTTCTCGTCCACCTTCGGCGTGAAGTACTTCACGACCAACTTGAACGACGCCGCGATCACGCTCGAAACCGCCCCGAACTACTTCTCGGGGATCGCCCCCCAAGCCACCGGCGTGTTGAAGAGCAACCGCCTCCTGTTCGACTCGACGCAGATCCAGAACAGCGGCCGGCTAACGACCAACATCAACGGTGCCTTGTATACCGGCACGATCACCGTCGGCGGCGCCGGCCCGGTGCCCGCCGGCCCGGTCAGCTTCGGCCTCGCCAGCGACGACGGCGCGCAACTGTACGTGGATTACAACCAGGACGGCGTGTACACCTCCAACGAGCTTGTGATCAACAACAATGGCGGCCACCCCGTTCAGACCTTGGTCAACACGACCCCCTCGCTCTTGGCCGGCTCGTACAACTTCGCCGTCGCTTGGTACAACAGCGGCGGCGGCGGGCAACTCGACGTCCGCTACTACCCCGGTACGCTCGGCACGGGGCCAACTTCCACGCCCACCAATCCGACCGGCTTAGCGCTCCAACCGGTGAACGGCTTCTCGCCGGTCGCGTTCGCCAACCAGTTCATCATCGCCCCGAGCGGCACGATGGCCGGGAACCTGCAAATCGACACGAACGCCACGATGATCGTCGGCGGGCTGGTCGTGGAAACCGTAAACTTCGCGGGTACCGGTTCCCTCCTGCAGGTGGACAACACCCTGGCGTCCGCCAGTACCATTCAGAACCTCTATGTGAACAACAACGGCACCTCCACGATCCAGATCGACGGTTCCCGCAAAGTGACGATCGAATCGGGCCTCGGATTCCAAACGACCGGCACGCTCTCGAAGACCGGCACCGGAACCCTGCTGCACAACGGCACCGGCACCGCGAACGGCACGCTGATCTCGGTTGGCGCGGGCACCTTCGGCGGCACCGGCACTACGAACATCACTGCCGCCCTCGGCCCGGTCGGGGCGACCCCGGTCACGGTTCTCTCCGGGGCTACGATCCTTGGCGGTGAAGGCACCGCGGTCAACCAGACGCTCACCGTGGGGAACCTGACGCTGAACAACGGCTCGACCTTGGCCTCCGTGGTCGGAGGAGCGAGCAGCGTCGATACAACCCTGACCGGCGCCAGCCGAGTCGCCGCCAACAACTTCACCAAGCAGGCCGGGGCGGGATTGATCACCATCGATCTCACAAGCGATGGTTCGCTCCCCTTGAGCGTGACCCCCACCGCATACACGCGAACGGTCGCCGCCTACACCGGTGGGTTGACGAACTTGTCATCGCTGGGAGGAAGTGGACCGAACGGGGGTTACGTTCAAAGTGATAACGTATTCAATGTTACGGCCAGCAATTTCATCGTGGGCAACGATTGGGAAGTCAACTTGACTTCGGCGAACAACGGTCAGGTTCAGGTAATTTTTACTGCGGCCGTACCGGAACCGGGCACGATCCTCGGGATCGCTGCGGCGGGCATGGGCCTCGCCGGTTGGGTTCGCCGCCGCCGCGCTGCCAAGGCGTGAGGTCAGGGGCCGGAAGAAACAGGTTTTTGGCGACCCCCTCGAGGTAGGGCGAGGTAGGGCCGATGCGTGGCGACTTCGGCCGGTCGAAGTCGTTTGCTTCCCGTGGTGAACCCATCCCTGGGTACACGAACGATTTTGAACTTGTGGGAACGTCTCAAAAGTGCTCGTCCCGGGACAGTCGGTGCTTGTCCCTTTTTCACTCAGTCCAAAAATTATCCGGTACCGAGCCGAAGTAAGTCGCGTTGTCAGTGCGGTTCGGCGCGCCGTTCATCGCGTTCAGCAGCGCCTTATCCTGTTCGTCGCTGCCGAGCTTCACGGCGAGGTGCGGTTCCTTCAGGAAGCCTTGAATCTCCTTCGCCGATTTCGCGTCCGGCGCACCTAAGATGGGGTTCCCCATCGAAAACGATGTGTTCGCGCCGCCGGTGGAGGTCAACCGTGCCGCGTCGAAAGCCCATTGGAACTCGAACTCCCACGAAACGCTCCACTTGAACCAGGCCAAGTGCTGGTAGTTCCCTTGCGGGTCGCGGGCGCTGAAGAGTGAGTAGAAGGTGCGGCCGTCGCTGAGCTTGCGGAGGTAGTTCTGCGACTTGGTGGTGGAATTTGTACGCTGCCCGCCGACGACACACATCGGATGGTCACCCATTGTTACCGTTACGAGCTTGGTGGTCGCGTTGAACACCTTGTCGCCGGTGGTGTCTTTGCGGAGCCAAGGCGGGTTCGGGTCTTTCGAGTGATCGCGGCCGATGTTCGAGGTGAGCGCCGGGGCGAGGTTTACGTGGACGGAAACCTCACCGCCGCCGGAAGTGGGGGCGGCATAATAAAAGGCCAGCGAGCCGATCTTCTGGAACTGGATGAAGCCGAAGTTCCAGTCCTTCAGTGTGCCGGCGTCGGCGGCGGGTACCGTTAAGGGCACCGTGGCGGTCGCGGTGAAAGCATCCGTGGCGGTAATCGCCGCTTTGTTGCTGCCCGGTGAAAAGCCGTTCGTCAGGTGCGTGTTCACGATGTACGAATCGGGCGTTTGCATGAGGAACGCCTTGGGCACCGGCTGCGGCCCGTTGTTCTTGATCGTGATCTTCGCATTGGTGGCATCGATAGAGATCGCCATGTTGAGCTTTCGTTAAAAGGTGTTCGATCAACTCCCGCCGGGGGGAGAAGAGGGGAAATCACGTCCATAGGGTGTTGAGCATGTCGAAGAAGCGGTCGCGAGTCGATGCTTTCGCTTCGCGGCCCACGAAAATCTGGTCGAGTCGGTTCAGCGTATCGGTTCCAGCGATTCCGTCGGCGGAAAGCCCCTGCTGTTGCTGAAAGAGTCGCACCGTTTTGGTGGTTTCTTCGCCGTAAATTCCGTCACCGGCGATCTTGCCGTTGTGTGTGCTGATCGGCATGCGGAACCGAAGTTCCACGAGTGCGGCTTGCAGGGTTTTCACTCCCTCGCCGTTCGAACCGGCCCGCAGTGGTGGTTTGTTCGTGGCAGCGGTTTGCAAGTGTTGATCGCGACCAAGGCGTTGGGATATGAGAGCCATTTGAAGGTAACCCGGAGAGTGTGGAAGCTTTTGCTTACCAGACTATGCAGATCGGTGAACCGATTCGGACAATGAGTTGTACGGCGACACCACCGAAGTCTTCGCGACGACCGTTGTCGCGGTTGAGGATATGGCGGCATTCGCCATTGATGGCGAAACGGAAAAGGGGATTGGCGCGGGGCCTATCCCTTGCCTATCCCCTTTTCTTCTTCCGATCTCTGCCGATCACGTCGTATCGATCCCATTCGTGAACGGGTGAGGAAATTAAGGTTTCAAATGAGGGCGGAGGAGGAGCGGGCCGGCGTCCTTGAGCAGTTCGTCGAAGATTTGCCGGTCGGTCTTCCCTTGGTCGATCAACTTGGCCAACTCGTCCCGGCGGAAGTTCGGCATCCCGCAGCCGTTTGGGTTGCAACACGCGAGCGTGTAATAATGGCCGGTGCAAATATCCTTGCTCACGCCGCAGGTGCAATAAGTGCTCGCGAGGAACCATTCGATGCGTTCGGCCTTGGTTCGCTCCCGGCCGATGTCCGGCGGATAGATGCTCTTTTCGACTGCGTCGGAAGGCGGAGTCATTTTCAAGGCGATGCGCTGGCCGAGTTTCAATTCCGATGACTCCAATTCGCCGACGACGAGGAGGATCGAAGTCCGTTCTCGACGCGGGGTCACGGCTTTCACCACGGCCTTGATCAGCGGATCGGCGACGAGCTGAACTGTATCGCCGGCTTTGAGGGATCGGCCCCAACGCATCGCTTCGTGCTCGAGCGTGACTTCCAACTCGCCGCTGAATACGTGATGGAACGTTAGGCTACCGGGAAGTCCGTCGGCGATCCAACGCTTGCGTAGCCACTCTTTCTGCCCGCTCCTCGCCTTCTCGATCTCCTCGGCAGCAATCTTCGGCTTCTCGGTGGGCTTCTCCCGCAGGCTCCCGTGCATGTCGTATTCGGAAATCTCATCCGCGATCATCGCCACCGAAACCGGATTCTTCTTGCGGTCGAGTTTGAGCCAGACCCAAACGCGATCACCCGGTTGAAACTGTTCGAGCCGACCCCACCAACCGCCGAGTTTCACCTCGGTGTCGGGTTCGAGCGACCACGTCTTCGCTTCTTTCTCGCCGTCGATCAGGAGTGAGACCGTATTGGCTTTGATATCGATACCTTTCACGGTCGCAAACGGCTTCGGCAGCAAGCGTAGGAACTCGGCCGTCCCCGCGATGGCCTTAACGTTCTTGTCGCTCTCGGCCGCTTTCGGTTTGGCGATCTCCGTCTCGGGGTATTCGGCGGACCATGCGAACCACTTCACTTGTACACTCTCCACCCATTCGAGGGTGTACCCCTTTAACTCCCCTTCGACGCAGCGACCGGCCACATCCCAATGCGACATCGTTTCCGAATCTTGGAACCGGCCGGGGGCGCTCGCATTCGTTGCTAGCCCGAGTGTGAGTTTCCGGGGTGCGATTTCCCGGGCCCCTTCGGGGAGGATCGTGCCGGCGTTCGGCTTGGAAACCCCGGTCTTGTCGGGAGCCGGGGCTTTGGACTTCCTCGGTTGTTGGGCGAAGGGGCGGTACGCAGAAGCTGTCCGTGTCTTCGGTTCCCAAAGGACGACGAGCGATGCACCGTCTACAGTCTCTTCGAGGATCCCGCTGTTTTCTAAGTCTTGGATCGTGTACGCGCGGGCGATTTTCCCCGTCCAAACACCGAGGATTTGCTCGTTCAATTTCAGTCGATCATCGGCTTTGCCCCGCGATTTCACCGAATCCGGATTCTCCTTGGCGGTGAATTCGACCGGTTGGTATTCGTCGAACATGTGGTAAGCGACGGCGTTCGGGTAACGTTCGATCCACGGCCCCCAGTCGCTCACGACCGTAGGCACCGCTGTCAACCGGGTTCCTTTTTGCGGCCCCTCGAAAGCGAGACCCGTGAGGCAGGAAAAGAGTGTGCCATCTTTGTGCTTCATCACCATGACGCCGTTGCGCCAACCGTGGAATTCGAACTCGTACGAGGCGGCGAAGCCTCGCGAATAACCGGCCTCGGGATCGTAAACGAAAACGCCGTAGCTGTCCGAGATGACGCGGTAGGGGCTGAGGAAAAAGCGGATCGGGATCGCGCCGCCGTCGGAGTAGCCGCGCGTCCAAGCGAGGATGCGGTCGTTGGGCTTAAGTTCCACGGCCCGTCGTTTGGCTTCGTCCTTGCAATGGGAACACGCCGGGTTCACCAGCGTTTTGAAGGCGTCGGGCTTGGCGACGACCGGCGGTTCTCCCGCCTGACAGACGACGGCCACAACGGAAAACAACGTCATCGACAGGATCAGCGAACGCATGGGAGTTTCCTTGTCATGGGAGTTCAACGCCGAAGACATTGTTGAATCGGCTGGTAAAATTCGCTTGGGCGACCGTCGCGGCGAGGAGCACCAAATGCTCGGCGGAAAGGGCGAGTTTGAGCCGTTCGAGAACATCTCCGTTAACACGGCCCGTATTCGTCCATTGCTCGGTGAATCGGAGAACATCCTTTTCGGATTCCGAATAAGCCCCGCTAACTTCATAACGATCTAAACAATCGATCTGTTCTTCAGCTAATCCGGCCCTCCGACCGAGAGCCACATGATAGTGCCGGCAAACGTGGCAGTCGGTGAGCTGGGTAACTTTGAGATACGCGAGTTCACGAAACTTCGCGTCGAGGTCGGCGCGAATTGCTCGGGCCATCGAAACGGCAGCATCGAGTACTTTTGGTGAGTGAGCGAAGGTGCGGTACATGTTCGGTACCCGCCCGAGCTTGGCTTGAAGGTTTTCGAGCGATGCTCGCGCTTCGGGAGTCGCTTCGTCATTCGAGAGGGGCAGAAGGTGTGGCATTTTCATTTTCAAATGAGTGTAAGCTTTGTACGCGACAGCGAACGTTACGGTCGTTGCATCACCATTCCCCAATGCCAAGAACAGCAGCAAAGTTCTTCGTCGCGGACGAACTGCAATCCGGCTTCTTCGCCCCATCGACGGCAATCGACCGGGCCGGGGCGGATTTCGAAAGAAGGCCCGCGCGGCGTCGGAATATCGTTTCGCCAGTGAATGATGCCTACTTTGCCACCCGGTTTCAAGGCCCGACACGCTTCGCGCAGCAGCCCGACGGGATCCTCGATGTGTAAAATGTTGAAGAGCATGGCGTAGCCGATGCTCTCATCGGGACGCCCGCATCCCGACGCGACGAAATCCCGACGTTCGACCAGTACATTTTCGAGGCCCGATTCTGCGACCTTGCGAGACGTTTCGAGCACCAGTTCCGTTTCGATTTCGAGAGCGAACACTGTCCCTCGGATGCGTTGTGCTGCCGGGAGGGTGAATATCCCATAGCCGCAGCCGAATTCGACGACATCTCCCGGCGATTCAAGCAAGTCGAGCCTGTCGAGGATGCAGCTGGTGTTGAAGAATGCTTCCCATTGAGAAATGTCCGGCATCCCGCTCTCCCGCCCTTTCATGGCTCACCCTCTGCGGAGTTTCTGAGGTTGATTATAATGGATTATGGACGCTGCCAATACCCATTCACATTTCCTTTTCACTTTATCGCTTGAAAATCAGGATGAGGCCGACGACGAACGAAGCGGCGAGGATGCTCATCACCATCGCCCACAGTACGAGCGAGGTCGCTCGGCTCATGTGCTGCGGGGTGGCGAGCACGATCGGTACGGGCAACGGCCGTTTCGATTCCGGCATCGCCTGCGTGGGGGCACCGTCGTCGAAACCTTCCGCGGCGCCGAGCCGACCGCGTTCAACGAGCCGGGGCAAATTCGATCCGGTGGCGAATGCCGCCAACTCCGCTTGAACTTCCCCGGCGAACGGGCGTTCGATCGGGTGCTTCGCCAATAGCCGGTGAACCAGCGCCGCCAGCAACGGTGGAACATCTTTGCGAATCTCGCCGAGGTCGGGCGGAACCTCGGAATGGTGGGCCTTCAATTTCATGTTCGCCGTTTTCCGCCCCGCGAACGGGGATCGGCCCGCGAGCATCTGAAACAGCACGCACCCCAACCCGTACATATCGGCTTTGCTATCCACGAGGGAAGGATCGTCCCATTGTTCCGGCGACATGTAATCTTGGGTGCCCAAGTACGTGGCCCCCGTCAGTTGGCCGCCGGTGGGAAACGCATCGGCGCAGAGGGCCAACCCGAGATCGAGCACTTTCACGGTGCCATCGGAAGTAATCATCAAGTTGGAAGGTTTGATGTCCCGGTGGATCACCCCCCGGCTGTGGGCGTGGGCCAATCCGGCCGCAGCTTGCCGCGCGACCTCCACCGCATCGGGCACGGTGAGTGGCCCCAATTCCCGCACCAATTTTGAAATGTCGATGCCGTCGACCAACTCCATCGCCAAGTAGGGCACACCCTCGGCGGTTCCCGCATCGGTGGCTTGCACCACATTGGTGTGGTTCAACCGCCCCACGAGCTTCGCTTCGCGCTCGAATCGGGCGTGGTATTCGGGGTGGATCGAATTTTGAACCGGCAGGATTTTCAATGCGACGGTCTTACCGAGGCGTTCGTGATACGCTTCGTACACCGCCCCCATTCCGCCCCGGCCGATCAACCGGCGCACGAGGAAGGGGCCGATCCGTTCCGGCATGGGGAAGCCCGTGGGCAAATCGTCGATCGCGGAAGGTTCTGTCACGCATTCATCCGTGGCGCGGGGATAACTGATCAATGTACGGAATCGGTTGCGTCCACATCGCCCTGTTCTATACTTCCGACGGGTGTTCGCCACCGACTTGGGAGGGCCGGGCCGTGAATTCTGTATCCGCCATGTTGGAATGGAAGTCCGAGGGCCGCGCCGAGGGGTTCGCGGAAGGGATGGCCGTGGGCATGCAGGAAGCCCGTCGTTCCGATCTGCTGAAGATTCTGCGATTGCGCTTCCCGGATATTCCCTCGGATATTCCCACAGGCATCCGGGGCATGAAAGATTTGGATCAACTCAGCCGCTGGCTCGAGGTCGCGCTGACCGCCCCCACTTCCGAGATGTTTCGGGCGATGGCCCAAGATGCCGACGGCCGGGCGAATCTGCGGCGTTGAAATAGCGGGAAAGAATCAAGCCGACGCTAAATGATGAGTGCGCCAATGTTCTCTGGCACCCCCGCCCGCCGTTCTCGCTGCGCTCGACCCACGACCTCCCCCACAAGGGGGAGGTGAAGAGTTTGGCTGTGTATGTAGCATCCGTATTTACCAACCAGACCCACCTCCCCCTTGTGGGGGAGGTCGTCGAAACCAAAGGTTTCGTTGGGAGGGGGGACAACTGCTATCAACTATTGCCACGACCTCACGGCACGCGCACGAGGATTGCGGAGCCGTCTTCGAGGATCACCGCGACTTCGCCCGCCTGTGGCCGGGCCGCGAGGAACACCGCCTTGCTCGGCACCTGCAGTTGCGCGGCCGGTGCGTATGATTCCAGTTTCCCCTGTTTGATCCGCATCCACAGCAGTTCATTTTTGAACGTGACGGCAGCGACGGTCTCTTCCTTCAGCAAACACGCCGCGGCAAAACGATCCGGGTGGGTCGAAAAGACTTGGCTCGACCGCGTATGTTCCTCGCCGGTATTCGCTTCGAACCGCGACCAACACAGGATGCCCTTGCGATCCACAGCGGCAATTTCGAGAACGCCCGTCCTAGCGAGCGTATCCATCGGGGATACGAGGATCAGATTCCCCACCGGCGAATCGGGGTGCCAATGCGGCTGCCATCGGCGGTCGCCATGCCCTCGGAAATAGTACAGCGTGTCGGATTCCCAATTCCACACTTCGTCCCAATTCGATTCGGTATTCAACAGGAGGTGTGTCGGAGGATGGAACACCTTGGAGACTTGAGAATCCGGAGTACACGCCTTCGGAATATGCCCGCGGTAAGCGAAGTGCCCGAACGAATTTGCAATGGCGGTGGCCGGCTCGCCGTCGGAATTCCACGATTGCGGGGTGATATACCACTCCCCCCGTTCCGTATTTTGGATGTCGAATTCGACCTTTCCCCCTTCGCTGAAATTGCCCGCAACGTGGTTCTGGAAGCCCTGCAACATGATCTTCGGGCCGTTGTGCGAGAGCACGAATACGTTCTCGCCGTGGGCATCCACCGATAGGCCGATCACTTCATTGCGGATCCAACTCCCCGAAAGATGTTGAACGCGATTCTCCTTCACCCGCCAGCAGACGACCGCCGTGTTGCTCGCCACGATGATGTCCCGCGAATCGCGGGCGACCGTCACCGCCACGACCGTACCATTCAACAACTTCTTGATATTGGATGGCGGCTCTTCCGGTACGGGAACCTTGATCCGACCCCGGGAGGCGTACACCGCATCGCGCAGCACCTCCGGCGGCCAATTGCGGCCATCGGCGAAGAGTTCGCCCGCCACCTGCGGCGGCTTCGCGGAGTTGCGTATCTGATTGGCGAAGGCCCGGCGGACACGATCCTGCCATACGGGCCGCCGAGGTTCCGGCAGGAATTCCTTCACCCGCAGGGCGTAGTTGAAGAACTCGTTCGCCTCGGTTTTTCGCGGCGCCGCGAAGCGATCCTCGGCTTCGCCGAACAACTCCTCGGCCTTCGACCAATCGCCTGATACCAACGATTGATCGAGCAAGCGCTGGCCGCAGGGCACCACTTCCGGTCCCGCGAAGTTCCAACCGGCGACATAATACTCTGTGGCGAGATCATGCCGGCCGAGTTTCTTCCGCACGAGATCACCCGCCGCGAGCCAGCTATGCTTTTGCGAATGAGCGTGGGCGGCCCGCAGGTAAAGCTGTTCGGCGCGTTCGTCGTCGCCCATGCGCCGCAGCATCTCGGCGGCATCTTCGTAGCGTTCCATTTTCTCGTAGAGCCGCAACGCTTCCTCGGCGTTCCCGGCTCGTTCAAACGCCTGCGCCGCTGCGGGCAAATCGTTGAGCTTATCCCGGTAGATGATCGCGGCATCCTTGTGCAAGCCGCCGCTGCTCAGGGCGTTCGCGGCGGAGCGGAGATCGCGCAACAGCACACCGTACAGGTACGCGGCCCGGCGGTAATCGCCGCGAGCGAGTGCTTCCTGCGCGAGCCGGCGGTATTCGTTCGCTAGCAACGCCCACACATCGCCGCCGCCGAGCCAAGCCGTGGTGGGGCCGTTGCCGCTGCTCAGCAGGCTACTCAGCGAATAGCGCGGATCGACATATCCTAAGTTGGCCGAATCGCTGACGGTGGCCTTGGCATCCGGATCGCCCACAGCGATGGGCGCGCGGCGCAGCGCATGATCGGCATCCCCCGATTGCAACTGCCGTAGCACTTCGCGCAACGCTGCCTCTTGGGCACCCAAGATTTTCTCGGTGAGCCGGGGGACTTGTTCCACCGCCTTGCGGGCCAGGCTACCGCCGAGCTTCGCCAAGCCAGGCATGTTCAATTGCTTGCCGATCCATGCGAGCATGCGAGCGCCACCGAGGGCCATCCCGGCGCCGAACTTGGCCAGCGGCCCGGACCCCTTCGGTCGTACGTCTTCCGGGATCGGGGCATCACCACCAGCTTCGCCTTGGCCCGTGAGCGGGTCGGCATCGTTCGGGGCGCCCTCGTTCAGAATCTCGAGTACGCCGGCGGGGCGATCATCTCGAAACTCGATGCGCGTGAGGCGATCCGGTTGGAACGGGGCGGGAGGAATCGGCTTCCACGAATTGCGGCGAATCTCCGGCGGCGCCAGCCATTGATCAGGTGCGAGCGGGGAACGGAAATCGAAGGCGAGCACGGTTCCGCCGGGGAGGGCGATGAGGCCGCGATGGGCCGCGAGGTCGGCGAGTTCCTCGGGCAACAACGCCGGGAGAAGTTCGGCATCGGCGGGGAGGTAAAAGTTCGTGCCGAGCCGGCGCAGGCGGATCGCGCCGCGCGGTTCGTGCATCGGATGGGCGGAGTAAATCAGCAGGAAGCCACCGCGAATGCGGAAGATCTCCGGTGCGGGCGCTGTGGAAGTAAAGAGTGCGGCCAACGGTCGAACGCCATCCATCAGCAGCAGGAACGCCTCGGCGGGTTCGGCATCGATCCGTTTGACTAGGCGCAGGGGAACCTTCACGTTGTACCTCCGGCGTTCATGATCGCGGCGCCGATGAGTTCGGCCGCGTTGGGGTGCGGCGGCCCACCGATGAGTGCGGCGGAACCCCAGAATACCCCGCTGGGAATCCACACGGCCGCGAGATCGCGGCGGATGCAGAACGATGCGACAATCACAACGAGATCGCCATGGGCCACACTTTTGCCGTACAAGTGTACCAGCCCAAGCCGATCGAGAATGGCCGAGAAGTTGCTACCGCTCACCGCACTTATGCCCGGAAATCGTTGTTCATCGTAACTCGGAATATTGAGGAGCATTCGTTCCGGTAAGCGATTGTGTGACTTCACGGTCGATGACTTATGGACGAGCCGCCCTTCGTGGATTTCAAACGCGTGGTTCTGCCCACCGATGGTGATGCCCAATTGGAACGGATTCGCATTCAAGTGAATTTCGAGTTGATCGTGCAATTTCGCAGAGGATGCCCTGGCGAACGTGGGACGGGTCTCGGTGGTTGCATGAACGGATACCTCACGCCGCGATTTTCTCCGAGCGATCAGTTCGCCATCGGGCGATAAGACAAAGAGGGAGTTCGGCGTGTTCTCGAACTCCATAAGGATGCGGCCATCCGGAGCGCGTAAGAGTATCAGTTTGTCGTTCTTTCTATCTTCTTTCCATAGCGTCAGTGCCAAGGTTTGCCCCGCGAGTTGGGCACTCTCGATCTTAGCTCCTTCGAGGATTGGCTTTCCGTTGGTTCGTGGAAAGAAGGTTACCCAGGGTAATTCGGTTCCGCGCACCGTGATGAGGTGGCGGTCGATGAACAGAAACGGGCCGGCCATTGCCGGGAGGGATTCGCTCGAATGGTGAATCGACAGTGTGTGGGGCGCGTTGCCCTGGCTTTTCGCCCGCAGCGCCGCCGCGACA
>JBBQWA010000109.1:0-12686 GCA_038211045.1 Gemmatales bacterium | reverse complement strand
CAGGCAGGGCGAGGTGTTCTCGTGGCCGTGGGAATGCTCATGTCGAACGTACCGGTCGTGGCGGCCGATCCTTTCGAAGATCAAGTCATTCCGTTCCTGAAAGCTTATTGCTATGAATGCCATAACGAGAAAAAGGCGAGCGCGGAACTCGATCTGACGAAGTACCCGTCGACCGCCAGACTCATCGAAGATTTCCGGCAGTGGGAACACGTCGTTGCGTTCGTTGCGCGTGAGGAGATGCCGCCGGCGAAGGCTAAGCAGCCGACCGCTTTGCAGCGGAAAGCGATGCTCTCCGCGTTGGAAAAAGTTCTCTTAAACGAAGCGGGCAAACTGGCGGGCGACCCCGGTGCGGTTCTTCCCAGGCGATTGAGCAACGCGGAGTTCGATTACTCGATCCGCGATCTCACCGGCTTCGACATTCGCCCGACGAGTTCGTTCCCGATCGACCCGGCCTCCGGCGAAGGCTTCAACAACACCGGCGAAGCGCTGACGATGTCGCCGAGTTTGTTCAAGAAGTACTACGCCGCGGCCCAACACGTCTCCGATCATGCGGTTCTCACGACCACGGGCATGAAGTTCGCCCCCTTCCCCATGACGACGTACGCCGACCGGCAGAAACTCACCGAGCAAGCAATTCTGCGTTTTTACGAACAACATAACATCAAGTACGATGTGTACTTCGCGGCGGCTTGGCTGTACCGGTACCGAGTGGAATCGCAAAAAACGGTCACGCTCGAAGAATGGGCGAAGGCGAAGGACCTCAGCCCGAAGTATCTACGCTCGCTCTGGGACACCCTGCAACCCGATGCCGCGACGGATCAGTTCTACATTCGTTGGTTGAGGCAACGTTGGAACGCGATCCCGGCACCGCGTGCCCCGGCCGAACCCGCCGTGGCGGAGGTGCAAGGACAACTGCGGGCGTTCGCGGCCGACATACAGCAGATGAGCAAACAGCTCTGCCCCAAGGAAACCCCGGCCATCGTCGCCGACGCCGGGAACGCGCCGATTGCCCACATCGAGCGCCGCAAGCTGACCGCAGCGGCCCGCGATACCTTCAACCGTACCTTGCTCGGTAATCCGCGATTCCACTACGAATTCAAGAAGTTCGCCGATCAACCGAAAATCAAACTGGCGATCCAGCTTTCGGACGCCGGGGACGGCTACGCGATACTCAAGCCGACGTTCAGCACTTCCGGCCCGGATGCATTCAACCCGAAGGACGCCAAGAAGAACCAATCGCTGCGGGCGATCCTCGCCGAATATGCTCCTGACGAACTCAAGAAGTGGAAGTTTGGCGAACACCCGCTCGGAGATAAGATCGACGCGGAGAGCATTGCGGTGAAAGTGCCGGCGATAATCGAAATCGACGTTCCCGTGAAAGCCTTCAATGCCAAAGCGAACCTCCACCTATATGTGGATGCCCGGCTGAGCCATTCCATGACCGGCACGGCCGGAATCACCGTGGGGGAAGGCAAGCCGGCGAACCAGAAAACCCCCGAGTTCGCTCCGCCGTTGATCGATCCTGATCACAAGGCCGCGAAAGACTTCGAAACCTCCGGGGCCGCGTTCTGCAAACTGTTCCCGAACAGGTTCGTCTACGTCGATGATACGCGCGGCCTTTCCGCCGGGTTCCACTTGATCGAAGGCTTTTTCCGGGACGATCAACCGCTCTGCAAATCGGTACTGAGCGACGCTGAGAAAGCGGAACTTGATCAACTGTGGAAAGAGCTTTACTTCGTCACCGGAATCCACGAAAAGTTGTTGCGTGGTTTCATCTTCTTCGAACGTTCGGAACGGAACTTCCTCAAACACCCCGATTTCGATTCGATCAAGGAAGAAGACCCGGACTTGCTGAAGGACACTTCGATACTGCGATTCAAAGAAATCTACCTGAAACGATCCGGCGTGAAGGCCACCGGCGACGCCTTGGCCAATGATCCGATCAACCAGTTCTTCGAAGAGATCCGCACCGGGATTCGCAATCGCAACGAAACCCTCCAACGGAATGAGGCGATTTACTTTCAAGATGTGGAGCGGTTCGCCGCCGCCGCGTACCGAAGGCCTCTCACTGGATCCGAGCGGGAGAAGTTGAAGAAGTTCTTCGACGAAGTGAATAAGAACCCGGAGTACGGAATCGAACATGCGATGCGCGCTTCGATTGCGAGCATCCTCGTTTCCCCGCACTTCTGCTACCGATTCGACGCGCCCCCCGCCGGGGAGACCGTTGGAGCATTGACTGCGATCGCCCTCGCCTCGCGCATGAGCTATTTCCTTTGGAGCAGCGTGCCGGACGAAGAACTGCGGGCCCTCGCCAAGTCGGGCGAGTTGCTCAATGAAAAAGTCTTGCGTGAGCAAACGCGGCGTATGTTAAAAGACCCGAAAGTGAGCCGCTTCGCCCTCGAGTTCTTCGGCCAATGGCTCGGCTATCGGTATTTCCTCAAACAGGCTTCCATCGACCGCACCGCGTTCCCCGCCTTCGACGACGCCCTGAAACAAGCGATGTTCGAGGAACCGACACGCTACGCCACGCACTTGATTCAAAAGAACTTACCCGTGACCGATCTACTCTCCGGCGATAGCACGCTCGTCAACAAACGGCTCGCTCAGCATTACGGCACACAGTTCAAGGGCCAAGCCGACGAATGGGAACTGGTCGATGGGCAAGGTTCGCGCGGCCGCAGCGGCCTGCTCGGCATGGCCGTCTTCCTTGCGAAGAACTCGCAACCGCAACGCACCAGTCCCGTGAAACGCGGCTTCTGGGTCGTCCACAAACTACTCGGGGAACATATCCCCGCTCCGCCTGCCGACGTGGTCGCGTTGCCCGCCAAGGAAACCGAGACCAACGGGAAAACGATCCGCCAACTGATGAAAATGCACGTTGAGGATAACAAGTGCGCCCGCTGCCATGTGCGTTTCGATTCGATCGGATTGTCGATGGAAGGCTTCGACGCCATCGGTCGCACGCGGACGAAAGACCTCGCCGGGCGCGCCATCGACAACGTGGTTTCGTTGCCCGACGGCAAGGAAGCCCACGGCGTGCCGGAGTTCTCCAAGTACCTGGCCGAGAACCGCAAATTCGATTTCGTGCGAACGCTCGACTCGAAGTTCCTGGGTTACGCGCTGGGTCGTTCGGTTCAACTTTCGGATCAACCCCTACTCGAAAAGATGCGGGAGAACCTTGAAAAGAACGACTTCCGCTTCGACGTCTTGTTCGAGACCGTGATACTCAGCCCGCAGTTCCGCAACCAACGGTGCCGGGATTTCTCGACCGCCAAATACCAGACGACACCCAAAGGAGAATGACCAATGAATCCGCGCAGACAAATCTCGCGCCGGGTGCTGTTGAAGGGCCTCGGGGCCACCATCGCACTGCCGTGGCTCGAAGCGACGCAACTCCGCGGGGCCGATTCCAAGGTCGCATCCAAGGTTCCCCAGCGCTACGCCTGCATGTTCATCGGCGACGGCATCTCCCCGCCTCATTGGTGGTCGAAGGGGGACGGCGCCAAAATGGAACTCGGTTCCAGCCTCGAAGCGCTCGCGCCCTTTAAAGAGAAGATCAACGTCATCAACGGCCTTTACAACCCCAACGGCGACGGCGGCCACGCCAAATGTACCGGGAACATCCTTTCCGGTGCGGCGCTCCAACGGGGCCGCGTGATCCGCGGCGGCGTGAGCATGGATCAAGTGCTGGCCCAAAAATTCGAAGATTCGACTGCGCTGCCGAGCATGGTTCTCGGCTGCGAGCAACCGGTCAGCGGCTTCCACGAAAGCCAGTATTCGATGGTGTACGCATCGCACATCTCGTGGCGGAACCCCGATTCGCCGATCCCCATCGAACTTTACCCCTCGTTGGCCTTCGATAGCCTCTTCGGCGGCCATGCGAGCAAACTGCAAGGGAGCATCCTCGACCGCGTTATGGAACAAGCCGGTGACATACGCGGCAAAGTCAGCGGGTCGGATCAACTCAAGATCGACGAATACCTCACCTCCGTCCGCGAGACCGAACGGCGCGTTCAGAAGTTAAACAAGCAACAATCCGAAGACAATAAGGCGAACGCCGTGCCGCTGGACAAGCGACCCGCCGCTGGGCAACCGAAAGACTTCCGCGAGTACGCCCGGTTGATGTGCGATATGGTCGCCTTGGCGTTCCAAACGGATCGTTCACGGGTCGCCACGCTGCTCCTATCGCGCGACCTTTCGGGGCAGGTCTACCCGTTCCTCAACATCCGCGATGACCACCACAGCTACTCGCATTCCAACACGGCCAAGGAATACCAATCGATCGTGAAGTGCCACGTCGAGCAGTACGCTTACCTCATCGAGAAGCTCTCGAAGATGCAAGAGGGAGACGCAACCGTGCTCGACAACTCCTGCCTCATGTTCGTCTCGGAACACTGGAACGCCCACAATGGCTCGCAGCTCCCGCTCGTACTGGCCGGCGGCCTCGGCGGGACGCTGAAGACCGGCCGATCACTGGACTACCTGAAGTCGGGCAACGCGAACCGGAAGCTCTGCAGCCTCTACCTCTCGATCATGGATCGTATGGGGCACGAGTTGCCCGCTTTCGGGGATGCCAAGGAACGCCTGGCTGGGATTTAGCGTTGGCCGAAGGTCGATCCGGATTCCGTCCGAAGACGCGGGCGTTCGACCTCACAATTGCTGATCATTTCCACGCCGTATGTCGAACCCCGTAACCGTTCACGGGCTTGGGCCGCGGTTACCTTGCGCTGTAGTGCTAAGCCCCAGAGAAATTACTTTTTGTTCTTGACCATGGGTGGAATGATCAATTCGGCGGGGCCGGTAAAGGTGGGTGCTATCAGAAGGACGGCATCATCGGCCACCACTGGGAATTCATACCAGCCGTCACCGAGATCTTTCAGCGCGACAGGTTTTGTCGCGCGAACCTTTGGTACGCCTGCAAAGCGCGGCTCGATACGTACCGTCTGTGCAACCTTGGCCTCCACACGAACCCACTGGGTCGCTCCATCCTTCCGCACGGCACTTATAGTCAGCCCGAGCGGAGCACGAAGCTTATGAATGGCAGCATCCTTCCACGCATCGAGCGTACCGGCGAACAGCCTCAGGCCTCGGCTATTCCATGTGAGCAGCCGCTCTTGCAGGGTGGCCGCAGCCCGGAGCGGGGTTTCAATGCATGGTCCGGCCTCCCGGTATAGCGAATTGCCTTCGCCCGCGGGGATACCGCCAAACTTGGCGACCTCTTCAGGTTCACCGAGAAGCGACCACATCGACGCAGCCGCTAATGGCGAATAGCCACGCCACTCCGAGCGGTTGGACGTCCAATGTGCGACCGACTTGCGCACAAGTTCCACCTCTTTCGGATCCTCCGCGTTGAAGTCTCGCAGAGGATAAATATGTACCAGATGCGACCAGTGCCGATGGCCAAGCGTGACCTTTTGTCCGGCTGCCTTGATATAGCCATTGTCATCGGCGGGGAGCGGGGTGAGCTGGTCGAGGGCCTTCTTCCAGAGCGGCTGATTGCGATGCTTCCATCCCAATTCCTGCAGGTCAAACCCCACCCATTGCAATGGATGGTTTCGCTCGATCTACCGGACGCGGAACAGCGAGGGATTGGAAACGCCGGGCTTGCCGTCGGCCCCCGTCCACCGGGCGTAGACTGCGTGGCAGCCGGGCGTCGGCTTCTCCCAGGAGAATTCCCAAGGGGCCGCAGTCGCTACGCCGATGATCTGGTCGCCGGAGAAGAACTCGACTTTGCTCACGGGCGTGCCGGGCTTCACCGAGACGGAGAGCTTCGCGCCTATGCCGGCGGGAACTTGCAAGTCGCGGGACTTCTTCGGGTCGAACACCGGGAGTTTGGCTGTTCCGTCAGCGGTGGATGCTTCGAGGATCACCGGCGATTTGTTCGTTTGCCAGGCGCGCCAAACTTCGGCAGTCGCCCGGTCGGGGAACCAAGCAGCAGAGGCGCGGTCGCCCTTGTAGTCGGCCCACGCAGCGACGGTGGCAAACGTGCCGTCAGTGCTGGCGCGGTCGCCGAGCCAGCCGTCTTCGATCTTCACGGGAAGCAGTTTGACCGGCCCTTTGGTCGGATCGCCAGTCGGGTCGAGGCGGATGCGGACGACGGCTTTGATCCACGGGAACATCAGCGTGCCGGCGTTGGCAAACGTGTGTCCGCAGCCCCACTGCACGCCCATGCCCCACGGTAACCCTTCCTTGCGGGCCGGTACGAAGTGCTGCTCGATCGCCGGGAGCATCTTGAAACCGTCTGGGATTGCGCCCATCGAAAAGAGCATCGGCACTTGCTTGGCGTCCGCATCGAGCTTGGTCGGGTCGTACACCCAGCTGCAATCGACGCACGTCGTCAGGGTCGTGCTCGGGTCGCGGATCAGAACTCCGATCACCATGCCTCCGGCCGAGTGGCCGACGCCGACCCGCGGGACGTTTACAAGTTCCGGGTGGCCGCTCTTGGCGGCAAAGTCTTTCAGGCAGGTCGTCAGCGCCGCGGCGAGCTTGTCCGGCCGGCTGGTCGCCTTCGGGTTAATGCTCGTGACGACGTGGGCGAAGCCGAGTTCCCGGCAGAGGTCGGCCCACTTGTCGTCGGGCTTGAAGGCGGCGTTTATGGAGTGGAGGATCACGCCGCGGACGACCTTCACTTCGGGGATGAAGATGTCCGCGTGGACGGGGCCGTAGTCGCCGCCGAACGTTTGGTCGGCGGCCGGCGCGGCGAGTGGTACAACGAGGAGGACGGCGAGTGCGATACGCAGGGGCATGGGATCTCCGATTGATAAGGATTGTTGTTCGTACGCAGGGGCCGAGAAGAATCGGCTTACTTGCCCTTTCCGGGCGGGTCGAGAATCTGCTTGTCGGCGAGCAGGCGTTCGCGAAGCTTCGTGCAATCGAGCTTTTGCACGGCGCAGTTGTCGTCGATAGCCAAGGCCGCGGCCGTGCCCGCCGATTGGCCAAGGATCACGAAGACCGGTTCCATGCGGATCGAGCCGTAGGCAATATGCGACGACGACAGCAAACCGGAACGAGCAGGTTTTCGCAATCGTTCTTGCTCGGCGTAATGGCCCGGTAAGCGATCCCGTAGGGTTTCACTTTGGCCTCGACGTTGCCTTCGTTCACGACGTGACCGTTTTTGACAACCCTCTGGCAGTGGTGCGAATCCATGTTGTAGGTCGCCAAGCCGATGGGATCCTCGGCGACGGCTTTGCCGGTGCAGTCGTGTTCCGTCATCACGTAATCGGAGATCATCCGCCGCCCTTCGCGGATGTAGAGCTGATGCGTCCAACCGCCGGTGTGCTTGTATTCGTCCGCAGGCAGGCCCCACTTGGTGAATTCGGCCCGTACCTCCTCGGGAACGCGTTCGTCGTGCGTGAGGAAATACATGACGCCCATTTGGTACGTCACGTGCGACTGATAGATCTTCTCGCGCGTCGGGTAGTCGCCGTCGGGCCAGCCGTCGCTGCCGCCGACGTAGTCGATGAACATCGCTCCGTTGGCGAGGTGGTGGTTGTTCGTGTCGCCGCCCAGTTGAGCGTGCCCTTTATTCTTAGGATCCGGCCCGAGTTGATGGAGGTAGCGGGCCAAGAGCAAATAACGTTCCGCGTCATACCCCTTGGGTTTCGGGAACGGTAGCCGGTCGGCCTTCGTGGTCAACCGCATGCGGAAGCAGTAGGCTTGAATGCGTTGGTCGCCGTCGCCTTTCTTCCCGGCATCGGCGGCCGAGATTTCCTTGAGCAATCCGCTCGAAGGGTCGCCCGGTTTCACGTACGGATCGACCGCCAGTTTGAAATCGTGCCCGCCGGCGGCCCAGATACCGTTAACCGTTTCCTTGAAGATTTCGTTCGACTCGCGGCCGACGAAAAACGAACACTTGGCCATCGCCATCAAGTCGCCTTCGTAGGTCGTATCGATGAACACTTTCGCGCGGAATACGTTGCCGTTTTCCATCACCAGTTCCGTGATGCGAACACCTTCTTTTTTCACCGACTTCAGCCGGTGTTCCGTGTTCGCCAGCAGCTTCCCTTGCCGTTCGCGCAGCGTCTCGAACGCCTCCGCGTAGCTGTCGAGCTTCTGACCTTCGTTCCCCGGAAGCGCCGCCCGCGAGCGCTTGACATCGTCGGCCATGAACTCCAAGATTTTCGTTCGCGTATCGAACGTCTTCACGCCGGCGTCGGTGGCGCTGCCGAACAGCGACTTGTTCGCTTCGAGGGGCGAATGGAGGATCGGCACCGGCTTTCCCTTTGCCGAAGCGGAGATCGTATAAGTATCCGAGTGGGTATCGCTGTAGCCGAGACCGACGTGCTTAAACGCGGCGGGCAGAGCTTCGGAAACCAACAAGTCCGCGCTCGGCCCCCATGCTTCGCCTTTCGGGGAGCAGCCCAAAACGCCGAAGCAACATGAGTGGTCGGAGTAAGCGATCCGGTTGGAGAGGTTCTGCACGAGGCAGATCCGATCCTTGAACGCCGCCAGCGGTTCGAGGGCGGGGTGGAATTCTTTCTCCTTCAGCGAAACATCGATGGGTTTATCGTAGCTCTTCGCATCGTTCGCGGGTCGCTTGATACCCGACGGCACCGCGTGCTGGAACATAAAGCCGTTGCTCTGGATGACGAAGACGACGCGCAGCGGCTTCGCGGGCTTTGCTTCCGCCGCTGCGAGTTGCCCAAAGATTGGATCGAGAGCCAAGGCCCCGGCGCCGAGGCCGACGCTCTTGAGCAGATTCCGCCGTGTCATTTCAATGTTCATTTGGCGCCTCCGTTGGGCGCTTCGGGAGCGACTTTGGAAACCGTTCGGTAAAGGAATGGATCGCTGGTCATGAATGACACGACCAGCGCTTGGAAACTACCGTTGCTCGCTAGGTAAGCCTTGTCGGCATCCTGGAGGGTTTTCGCGTCGGCCAGCGATTCGTTGCGCCCCATGAAGAAGCGGAACGCGTGGCGGATGAACACCTGCCGGGCCAGATCGGAATCGGCGATCTTGCGGATCAACTCGCGCGGGTCTTTCACCGCGCCATCCAGTTTGGCGTCGCCGCTCTCGGCAATCGTACCGGTCGTGAGCAACGGAACTTCCTTCGTCACCTTGCCGAGCGATTTCCCCTTAGAATCGAGGTTCTTCGCGGTGGCTTCGACATCGAGAACCGTCTCGGTGGTGCGGTATCGGCCGAAATGATCGAACTGTTCGAAGGGCAGGCCGAGTTCATCCATGCGTTGATGGCACTTCCAGCAAGAGGCCGCGCGGGTGACCATTTGGCGATCGCGGAAGGTGCGGTGCGGATCGTCCGGCACTTGGGCAACGACGCCGATGGGGAGGTTCGACACGGTTCCGCCGAGCAACCGCTCGCGGATCCAGCGGCCGCGGTGACCACGTCATTATCGAAATTCGTACTCCACGCGATGAGCCAACTCGGCTGCATCAGCACGCCAATGCGGGTGTTCGCGGGGAGCGTGACGGGTTGCGGTGAAGGCCACTCGTCGTAACCGTACCAGATCGATTCGGCGCTGGATTCCAGGGGCGAATTCGACTTGCCCCCGCGAATTTGAATCGCTTTTCGGGTGCCTTTTTCCTCACCGATGGCACAGTTCACAAACGATTTTTCGGTGGTGAGCAATTGCCGGAATACGTCTTTGTCTTCGGCCAAGATGTAGTCGATGAGAAAATCGGTGTCGCGGATGTGGGCGTTGACGGAATAATACATGCCCTTAGGCCGATCCTTGAACACCTCAGCGGCCTTGTGGTATTCGAAGTATTCGCGGAAGAAGGTTTTGAATTTCTGTTTCGATTCCTTGTTCTTCGGATCGGCCAGGAACGCTCGCACATTCTCGGCCACTGCCGCCTTTACCGCATCATCCCCGGATGCGGCGGCCTTCACCAACGCCGCTTCCAACTTGAGGTCGCGCTTGAAGCCGAGCGTGAGGCTGATCGCTTGTTCGAGTTTTTCGGGCGGCAGCATTTTCCGGGCACCGGAGTCGCCGGGCACCAATTCGTAGCGGAAGAACGCATCGGCCTTCAACAGGATCGCTTGCAGAACCGCGGCGACGGCGGCGGGGCGGTCGCCGGTTTTCGCGCACTTGTCGTACAGCGCTATGTAGCGCGCCAGTTCTTCGGCGGTGGCCGGGCGCGAAGACGCCATCGCAAATTGCTTCTTGAACGCGGCTTCGAGTTGCGGCCGCGCCGGTTCCAAGTCGGGGTTCATGATCGCCGCGTATTCGGGGATCGTGCCTTTGCTCTTCGTCATCTTGCCGTCGTTTCCGATTCCCGTTTGAACCTGCACGACGATGGCGGCGTTGCGGAGGAGGATTTCCGTCGCGGATTCGTCGATGTTGAAGAGGTCTGCGAAATCGCGGATGCCGCGGTCTGCGAGCACGGAAAACGGCTGGATGATGCTTGAGAGGTTCCCGCGAGTTAGCCCTTGGATGCTCGAGAGGTAGGCCGTCGGGCTTAAACGCCAAATGCGTTGCGGCGAAGCCCCCGCGTCGGTCGCCGGTTTGCCGAAGAGGAGTTCGTGCGGGATCAGGTTGCCTTCGTTTGGCATTCGCCCCGGCACCGCCCCCAACGATGCGGTCGCCCAGATCACGAGCGCCTTCGCTTGGGCAAAGTCGGGTTTAGGCTCTTTCACCGGCGGCATGATACCGTCGCGCACTTGGTCGCGAACGGCCGCCCAGCGCGTTTTGTCTTTGGCGATGTCGCCCAGATCGTCGAAGCGGATGTCGCCCGATTCTTTATCGGGGCCGTGGCACTTGATGCAGTGGGTCGCCACGAACGCTTTCGCGGCGGCGAAGGGATCCGGATCGACTGCGAGAACCCGCGAGTTCCAGCCGATCAGCAGAACGATAATGGACATAATCAACCGCATGTTAGAACTCCTTGTGCGACGCCGCCAGCGGCGGCTACTTGCCATCCAGCTCGGTCAGCCGCTTGCGTGTTTCTGCTTCGAGAAGGCGAGCGCTTTCCAGCGCAACCTTGGCATCCACCGCATTCTTCCTCGCGTTGATTGCCCGGCTTGTTTGCTGCTGGGCCTGGGCGGCCTGATGGAGTTTAATCGCTTCGTCGAGTGCTTTCGCGGCCTCTTCCGCCACCTGCATCGCCTTCGGCGTGCTTTGCTGCTTAACGAGCTTGACGGCCTCCCGAAGCTTGGCCGGCTCCTCGTCGAGATTGAACGCTTTGGCGCGCTTGGATCGCATCAGCCGCACGGCCCGGTCGAAGGCCGCCTGTTTGATCCCCACCGCCAGCAGCGAATAGTCTTGAGCGAATCGACTTTCGCTGCCGGCCAGCAACTCCAGACGATTATCCAAATCGGTGCCGTTCTCCCGCAGGTTCTCCAAGCCCTTATAAGGGTCGTGGACGGCGACGGGCGCATGCTGCGGGCCCAGATACGCGGGCACCGAGCGGTAGAATCGGCCTCCGTTGCCCTTGTCCAGGCCCGCATCGATCGTCACAAAACTGGGAATGTCATCGTTCGGCAAGCCGACCTGAGACGAGGCGATGCAGCCGATGGCCGGATGCTCAAAAGCGATCGAGCGCTTATAGCCTGTGTGCAAATAATACTTGGCGTCGTAGTGATCGTTAATCTCCGTTTTCATGGAGCGCAAAATCGCCATGTCGTCCATGCACTGCGACAGTTGGGGAAGCTGTTCGACAATGTGGATGCCCGGCACGGTGGTCTGAACCGATTTGAACTCGCCGTTGGGCTTGGGATCGAAGGTGTGCTGCTGGCTGGGGCCGCCATCCATCCAGAGGAGGATGCATGCCTTGCCGCGCGGCCGTTTCACGGAAGCGGCTGCGGTCGCCAGCGATTCGAACCACGGCACGGACGCACCCGAAAGCAGGCCGGTCGCGGCGAGTTTCAGAAAATCGCGTCGCGGAAGGTTGAATGGCAACATCGGAATCCTCGGCCCGCCAACCGACGCATGATCCGACCCGCCTCTTCGCAATCACCCCGCGTGCCCAGCACCAGTCGGTGACGCTTCGGCTCGTCGTAATACGTCACGATCTTGAACTCTTTGTAAGCCCCGTCCGCCCCCGGCTTCGCCCGCCGCAGTGGTCGGCATTTCCGGCCACGCGTCTTCCGCTTCGCCTTCACCTTCTCGCGGCGTTTCCCCTTCTCCACCTCGGTCAGCATCGGCGTCATCACCCCATCGCAACCGAAGTAGACCCGCGTCGGAGTGCCTTCTTTGCCGGGCTCCGCGGGGCAATCCTTCGCCGTCCACGTGATCGGAATCGTCCCCTCCCGGAACGCCTTCACCACCCGCTTCCCCTCGTCCTCCACCAACTTCCGCAGCGTCTCCCCGCTCGTCTCTACCTGTGCCGCGTGCTTCAAATTCTCCGCCGCCCGGTCGAAATTCGTACCGCCGCCATTCAAACGACAAGCCAACTCCCGCGTCCCCACGCTGATCGTCCGCTCCGCACGATCCAAGTACACATCGATCACCGTGCGACTCCCGTCCGAGCCGTGCCAGCGAATCCGCTTCACCACCACGCGGCCGTTGACCGTCAGCACCGAATACTCCTGGCGGCCCTTATTCCGCAGCTTGGTCCCGCTCGCCACTTCCTGCGGAGGGGGAAAAAGCGGCTTCCGCCGCATCAGTCCGCATCTGAATTCCGACCTCGAACGCCTTCTGCCGCAGGGTGCCGAAAAGGTCGCGGACTTGGCACTCGCTGCCGGCGATGATCTCGCCGTCCCGGGCATTGTTGATGGCGTCGGCGACCTG